>JBLFXJ010000009.1:0-53755 GCA_047609825.1 Myxococcota bacterium | reverse complement strand
CCGCGCCGAGTCCAAGCGACACCGGCGACACCGCCAGCACCACGCAGCCGGACCCGCGCCGATGGGCGGGAGAGACCCTCCTGGTCGACGACCACGACAGGCTGATCCCGTTGCTCGAGGAGCACGCTCACGCCGGAAACGCGGTGGCCTTGGCCAACCTGTTTTGGCGACTCGAGGCACGAGATCGTGGTCGGGGCCTACTGGTCCGGTCCTGGCAGTCCAATGAACGATCTCACCAACACACAGGGACGGGTGAGTGTGCTCTCGCTCGACGAGCTCCGGCCCGGCTCCACGATCGGTGATGCGTACACCACCGTCCAAGGAGTCGTAGAGGGGGAGTGTGGGGCACAGGTGGGCAACATGGGCGACGTGGACGGCGAGATGGCCATCTCGTGCTCTCATGACGAAGAGCTGAAAGGCTCGGTCCACGTGCTTCGCGACGTACCTGCCGGCGTGTACGACCTCGAGGAGGTGTCCAGCTGGTCGTTCGTCGGCGAATCCGGCTGGAATGCGGGCACCGCCCTTGGCGGCATCAACGCACCCCACGGCGAGGGTGAGCGCGCGTTCCTCTTCGGCAGCAACTGGACGAGCGTTCCGAGCGGGACAGGTGTGGGCGCAGTCTACATCATTCCGCCGCCCTTCCCTGACCACGCCCCCATCGAAGCCCACGCATCCCTCATCGTCCGCGGAGAGGGGAGTGGCGACATCCTCGGGAGCACCGCCCTCGGCCAGGATGTATCAGCCGATGGCCTGGCGGATCTGCTCATCGGCGCAGAGTGGGCCCCCGCCTTCGAGGACCAACCAGGCACCGTCTACCTGTACCGAGGCCCCCTGCCGATGGGCGAGATTGAGGCCGAGTCCACCGCCGATGTCGCCCTCCGCGGTGACCACCTCGCCAGGACTGGCTACGCGCTCGACGCCTCCCACGACCTCGACGGCGACGGCCGAAACGACGTGTTCGTCGGCGGCCCCCGCGTCACCTGGGCAGACCCCGACAACGACGTGGGCCGCGCCTGGCTTGTCACCGACCTGCCCGACAGCGGCGAGCACGACCTCCTCGACGTCGCGCACAGCGTCTACTGGGGCAACCGGGCGGATGACGGCGTCGGCACCGACGTCGACCTCGCCGATCTCGACCAGGACGGGCAGGTCGATGTGCTCGTCACAGCCGTGTGGGGCTTCGGGTCACGCGGCGAGGTCTTCGTGTTCTACAGCCCCGAGCCCGGCCACTATGTCGTCGAGGACGACCATGACGCCGTGTTCGAGGCTACGGATCCGAGCAGGTCCACCAGGTCGTCGTCGGAGACCTCGACGGCAACGACGCCCCCGATCTGCTCCTCGGCGCGCGCAACCACAGCGTCAGTGGCGTGATCAGCGGCGGCGGCGTGTACATCCTGTTCGGTCTGGAGTAGCCGCCGCTACGCGTCCCGACCCGCCTGCATCCGGTCCCGGAACGAGGCGGCGAACACCTCCAGCGCCACGCCCATCTTGCCCTCGAGCTGGGGCCGCATCGGGGCTGCGCGCTCGGTGAGCACGAACAGGGCCTCGCCCTCCAGGCGGCAGCGCCCCGCGTCCAGCTCCGTGATCGTCCAGTCGTTCCGCACGCTTGAGAACATCGGCGGCAACGGCGCGCCCATCTCGTAGGCCAGCGCGCGGTTGCTCGGGTCGAACCGCGCGAGCCGCTGCCGCACAGCACCCAGTGAGGGCGTCTCGTTCACGCGGATCACGCCCTCGGCCAGCGGCCCCTCCAGGGTGGAGCTGTCGATGCCGGGGGCCCAATCGGCCCAGTCGGCGAACCGCTCGCCGAACACGGTCCAGGCCTCGGTGGCGGGGGCATCGATGTCGACGGTCGTACGGATGGTCATCTCGGACATGGGGTCTCCAGCTGGGTTGAGAACTGCCGTCAAGCCGGCGTTCTCTGAACGTTCTCAACGTTTCGTTCGTGGCAGCAAGGTAGCCTGACCGTGGGCAAACAGAAGAGCCATAGTTTACCCAGGGGTGTACACTGGTGTGCATGGCGACTCCGAACGAGCTGGACTGGGATGATGTGCGGCTGTTCCTCGCGGTGCTCCGGGCCGGCAGCCTGCGGTCGGCGGCCGGCGCCCTGGGGGTGAGTCGGCCCACGGCGTCGCGACGGCTCACCGGACTGGAGGCGCGCCTGGGGGTGCCGCTGTTCGATCGGCGGTCCGATGGGCTGCATGCCACGGCCGCGGGCGGCGCGCTCAGGCCGCGGGCTGAGGCGGTAGAGGAGGCGGTCCGGTCGCTCACTCGGGCAGCGCAAGGGGCGGATCCGGAGCTCCGCGGCACCGTGCGGGTCACGGTGCCGAACATCGTCGCCGAGGAGCTGCTGCTGCACGACATCGTGGCGTTCTGTCGGCGGTGGCCGCAGATCGAGATGGAGATCTCGGGCGCCTACTCCGTGGAGAACCTCTCCCAGCAGCAAGCGGACGTGGCCATTCGGTTCATGCCCCTCGGGGTGCTCCCCGACCGGGAGCTGCACGGCCGCATGGTCGGCAACGCCTACATGGCGGTGTATGGGCGTGGGGACTGCTGGATCGGGCAGCGGGGGGCGGAGGCCGACCGAGCCTGGGTTGAGCGTACGCCCTGGCCAGACCTGCCCATCAAGGGGTCGATCATCGACGGGGCGCTGCAGCGCGAGGCGTGCGCGGCGGGGCTCGGTATGGCGCGGTTGCCCTGCTTCGTGGCGGACGGCCACCTGGAGCGCCGGACCGAGCCCGAGCCGGGGCTGGATATCTGGGTGCTGGTGCATCCGGATCTGAGGCGCAACCCGCGGCTACGCCTGTTCCGGGACATGGTGGTGGAGGCGCTGAAGCGGCAGACGGATCGGCTGGAGGGGCGGGCGGGCTGACGGGGTCGGAGTTGGTCTAACACCTGGCGTCCTGACCCCGGGTTGGCGCACGAGGATGGTGCGGTGCCCCAGCAGCGGATCGGGGTTGGAGGCCGGGAGTTGATGTAACCGCTTGCGTCCTGACCCCGGGGCCGGGGCTGTCACCGGGGGCGGGCGTGCCCCCGGGGCGGACGGGGATCAGCCGAGGCGGCCGTATACGCGGGTGAGGGCGTCGGGGAGGTCGGCGGGGCGGCGGAGGATGCTCCAGCCGCCGGGGCCGAGCATCTGGGGCAGGTAGTCGCGGGCTACGGCGTCCACGGCGAGGGCGTGGGCCACGACACCGTCCCGTCGCGCTTGCTCAAGAGCCTTGCGCACGTCCGCTACGCCGTGCCGGCCCTCGTACCGGTCCCAGTCCGTGGGCTTGCCGTCGGTGATCAGCAGCAGCACCCGACTGCGGGCGGACACCTGGTCCAGCTCCCAGGTGGCGTGGCGGATCGCGGCGCCCAGGCGGGTGTAGCCCTGGGGCGCCAGCCGGTGGAGCGCGCGCTGGCCCACCGCCCAGGACGTGTCCCAGCCCCGCACCCGCCACACCCGCACCTTGTGCCGGGTGCTCGACGCGAACGCGAGGATCTGGAGCCGGTCGCCCAGCCGCTCGGCCACCTCGCCGAGCACGAGCAACGCCTCCCGCGACACGTCCAGCACCCGCTGGCCGGCGATCCAGCTGTCGGAGGACAGGGAGATGTCGAGCAGCACGGTGGTGGCCACGTCGCGCCGGTCTTTTCGGCGGGTCTCGTACAGCCGGGGCGATGGCGTGCGGCCGGCGGCCAGGGCGGCCTGGGCGTCGACCACGGCGTCGAGATCGAACCCGTCGCCGTCGAGCTGGCGTCGCTGGAGCCGGCGCTGGGTGCGGTGGGCGAGCAGCGCGCTGTGCAGGGATTCCACGTCCCGCCGGTGGCGGTGGAGCGCCTCGCGGGCCCTGGCCGGGTCGCCACCCTCCGGCACATCCGCCGGGTACACCGTGCACCAGCCCCGCAGCCATTGTCGGCCATCCCACTCGTCATACACCACGCCCGTCTCGTCGGCGCCGATGTTCGCCACGTCGGGCACGGAGGCGTCGAGGGTGATGTCGGCCCGGAGCACGGAGTGGGCCTGGGGTCCGCCGCGGATCAGGGTGCCGAGGTTCACCTCCTCGAGGGATTCGAGGTGGTCCTCCAGGTCGTCCTCGCCATCCAGCTGGCGCAGGGTGCCGGTGAACGCCTCGGCCAGCTCCACCTTCTCGAACGCATGGATCGGCAGCTCGTGGATGTCGTCCTCCTCCTCGTCGAGCCGAAGCACCTCGATGGCGTCCAGCGCGCCCACCTCCTCCTCGGAGGCGTCAGAGGCCGGCGGCAGCTTCGCCTCGTCGTCCAGCTCGCCGTGGCCGGCGTCGTCCACCGCGATCAATGCACCCCACAGCGGAACGGGCGGGCTCGGCAGACCGCCGGCTGGGGCGGCTCGGAGCTTGTCGATCAGGTCAGAGGGCGGCGATTCCCCGCTGAGCACGGCACACCGAGCGGCCTCCTCCACCATGGCCCGCGGCCCAAGCTCGGTGGGACGGGTGGTGCGGACCAGGGCAGCGGCGTCGGCCCACGCCTGGCCGAACGCGGGCAGCTCGGTGTGCAGGGTGCGGAGCGCATGGGCGGCGGCCACCAGCTCGGCGATGAACCGGTCGACCGGGTCGGCGGGCACGGCGGGCGCGTGCCGGGCGATGGTCGCGTCCACCGCCACCCGGAGCAGGTACACGGCCCGGTTCAGCTCGGCATCGGGGGTGAGCTCGACGAACGCGGGCAGCAGCACCGTGTCGCCGCGGATGCCGCCATGGTCCCGCGCGACCTCCACCCGGATCGGGGCGCCGGCGATGACCCCGGCGAACCAGCGCCACCGGTCCGCGGAGCCCGCGAAGGTGGCCGCGACCTCCGGGTCGAAGGCGGGGGCGGTGACCGGCCGGACCGCGCGCCACAGCCCGCGGAGCGCCTTGAATACGCCCAGCTCCCAGTCGAGCTCGAACGACGGCATCAGAACACCAGCTGGACAACGTCCTGCAGCGCAGCCGCGAGCTCGCGGTCGTCGGTCAGCGGGTCGACGATGGCCACTCGGCACGCCAGCCGGGGGGCCAGCCCGGTGAGCATCAGCGCCGCCGCATCCACCAGCAGCCGGGTGGACGGGCGTTCGCTCGCACCGAGGGTCTCGACCGACCGGAGCTTAGCCGCCAACGCCGCGAGTCGGTTGGCCGTGCCCACGTCCACCCCGGTCTCTCCGACCACGATCTCCGCCTCCACCGACGGCGATGGGTAGTCGAACGGCAGGTGCACGAACCGCTGGCGGGTGGACGGCTTGAGCTCCTTGAGCCCCCGCTGATACCCCGGGTTGTAGCTGACCACGAGCTGGAACTTGGGCGGCGCGACCAAGGTCTCGTCGTGCCGGTCGAGGAACAGCTCGCGCCGGTGATCGGTGAGCGGATGGAGCACCACCACCACATCGGGCCGGGCCTCGGCCACCTCGTCGATGTACAGGATGGCGCCCTCGCGGACCGCCCGGGTGACCGGGCCGTCCTGCCATACCGTGTCGCCGCCGCGGATGAGCCACCGGCCGAGCAGATCGGAGGCGCTGGTGTCGTCGTGGCAGGCCACAGTGATCAACGACCGGCCCAGCGTGGCCGCCATGTACTCCACGAACCTGGACTTGCCGCAGCCGGTAGGCCCCTTGAGCAGCACCGGCAGGCGATTGCGGGACGCGTGGGTGAACACCTCGATCTCGTGCCCGACGGGCCGGTACCACGGGATCGCGGGCGCCCCCTCTGATGCCGCGTTCATGACGCCCTCACTTGGCCGGCACGGCGGTGCTGCCGAGCTGCGGGGTGCGCCAGGGCATGAACCCATAGCGGAACCAGCTGATGGTGAACATCGTGATGCCGAGGGTGAACAGGCACGCCGCGAGCACCAGGGCGAGGAAGTGCACCTGCACCGCCTCCTGGGCGAGCAGGAAGTCCATGCCCATCTTCCGCTCCAGGTACACCTGGGTGACCCCGGCCACGGCGGATGCGGCCGTCATGCACACCATCCCGGTGTTCGAGATCCAGAACGCGCCCTCGGCCATCCAGCCGCTGTGCAGCTTCTTACCGGTCATCTCGGGAGCGGCATAGGACATCATCGCGAACACCAGCATCGCATAGGCACCCCAGAAGGCCAGGTGGCCGTGCATCGCGGTGACCAGCGTGCCGTGGGTCCAGATGTTCACCGACGGCAGCGTGTGGGCGAAGCCGAGCACGCCTGCGCCAACGAAGCTCATCACCCTGCAACCCACGGCCCAGAACAGCGCAACCCGGTTCTCGTGCCGACGCTCTCCGCGCCGGGCCATCGTGACGACGTACAGGGCCATGCCGAGGAACGCCAGCGGCTCCAGCGCGCTGAAGATGCCGCCCACCATCAGCCAGTACTCGGGCGCGCCGATCCAGTAGTAGCGGTGGCCGGTGCCGAGGATTCCTGAGAGGAAGGTGAGGCCGACGATGATGTACAGCCACTTCTCGATGACCTCGCGGTCGACCCCGGAGAGCTTGATCAGCAGGTAGGACAGGATGGCCCCCATGATCAGCTCCCACACGCCCTCGACCCACAGGTGCACCACCCACCAGCGGAAGTACGAGTCGTACACCTGCGAGTCGAACGTGATCATCCCGGGCAGGTAGAGCAGTGCGGCCGAGACCAGCCCCACGAGCAGGGTGAGGGCGGTGGTGGTGTAGCGCTTGCCCTTGAACAGGGTCATCCCGATGTTCAGCAGGAAGGCGAGCACGTTGATGACCACGAGGTAGTCGAGTGGACGCGGGATCTCGAGGAACTTCCTCCCCTCCCACCAGTTGAAGTGGAAGCCGATCACCGCCACGACGCCGACGACCACCAGGCTGGCCCACTGCACCCAGGCGAGCGGCATGCTCCAGATGTCGGTCTCGGCCTCTTCGGGGATGATGTAGTAGGCAGACCCCATGAACCCGGCGAGCAGCCACACCACGAGCAGGTTGGTGTGGGTGGCGCGGGCGGCGTTGAACTTCGCCGGGCGCCCGGGGCCCTGGGCGGCCGCCACGTCAGCGTTCGCGGATGGTGTCGACCGTGAGGAGCAGGAACACGCCGGAGAACCCGGCTGTTGCGACCAGAAAGAACAGCCTTGCCTGCGACTTTGACAGCATCAGCGCCCCTTGGGTCTGAATTATGGACCTGATTGTCCGCCCATCAAAGTAGACCCCCAGGTCCGTCAAACATTGTGTCGCAGTCCGTCGTCCATCGGCGATCTGGCTACACTGTCGGCATGCGGTTCAGCGAGTCGGCGATGTACGCGATGCGGGCGATGGCCACCATCGCCAACCAGGCGGACGGCCAGCCGCTTCGGAGCAGCGATATCGCAGGGCCCGCGCAGATCCCCGACCCCTACCTGTCGAAGGTGCTGCGCCGCCTCGTGGTGGGCGGGCTGCTCGAATCACGACGCGGCCGAAACGGCGGGTTCCTGCTGGCGCGACCCGCAGACGACATCACCTTCGCCCAGATCCTGAAGGCGATGGATGCGCTGCCCGAGTCCGGCGTGTGCGCGTTCGGGTACGGCGTGTGCAACCCCGAGCAGCCGTGCTCACTGCACCCGATCTGGATGCGCTACGTCGCGTACACCGAGGCGTGGGCCTACGCCACCACCCTGGACGACCTGGGCCCGGCGGGCGAGATCCCGGGCTGGGGCGCGGGCGGGCAGCTCCCTCACCCCGTGTCGTCGGATGCGTGATTCTCCCCTGCGACTCTAACTTCCCTCCGCACCCCCTTAAAAGTAGATAATTTTATCTATTTTTTATTGCCACCACGACCAGTGGACAAGCAGGTCCGGTATTACGTGGGCCAACATCGAGGCCGACGCACGCCTCGGGAGGACGCGGACATGCTCAGAACAGCAGCCACACTCACCAGCCTGGCGCTGACCGTCATGCTCTCGGCGTGTGGTCAGGAGCCGGCCGCGGCGCCGGCCAGTGTGATGGTGGCGTCCACCGCCCCGCAGACCACTGGCGGCAGCGCGAAGGGAGACCTGGGGCCGCCCGTCGGTGCTCCCATCATCGCCGAGCTCTCCGACCCGCCCGCCGTGCCGGCGCCAACCGGTCGGACCCAGCCGGCCAAGGTGATCGTGAACCTGGAGGTGGTCGAGGAGGTGATGGAGATCAGCGACGGCACCCAGTACATGTTCTGGACCTTCGGCGGACAGGTGCCCGGCGACATGATCCGGGTGCGGCAGGGCGACACGGTGGAGTTCCACCTGCAGAACCACCCCGACAACAAGATGCCGCACAACATCGACCTGCACGCGGTCACCGGCCCTGGCGGCGGCGCGGCGAGCACGAACACCGCACCGGGGCATGAGTCCCAGTTCACCTTCAAGGCGCTGAACCAAGGCGTGTTCGTGTACCACTGCGCCACGGCACCCGTGGGCATGCACATCGCCAACGGCATGTACGGCCTGATCATCGTGGAGCCGCCCGAGGGGCTGCCGCCGGTGGACAGGGAATACTATGTGATGCAGGGCGACTTCTACACGGTGGGCAAGTACCGCGAGAAGGGCCTGCAGCCGTTCGACATGCAGAAGGCGATCGACGAGAACGCCACGTATGTGCTGTTCAATGGCGCCGAGGGCGCGCTGGTGGGCGACAAGGCCATCACCGCCGAGGTGGGCGAGACGGTGCGGCTGTATGTGGGCAACGGCGGCCCGAACCTGGTGTCGAGCTTTCACGTGATCGGCGAGATCTTCGACAAGGTGTTCACCGAGGGCGGCACCCAGTTCCAGGAGAATGTGCAGACCACGCTGATCCCCGCCGGGGGTGCTGCGATGGTGGAGTTCCAGGTGGAGTCGCCGGGCACGATGATCCTGGTGGACCACTCCATCTTCCGCGCATTCAACAAGGGCGCGATCGGCATGCTCAAGGTGGGCGGACCGGACGACAAGGCCGTGTATTCGGGCAAGGAGGTGGACTCGGTCTACCTGGGCGATGCCACCCAGAAGGACGGGCCCGTGCGGGCTGCCGCGAAGGGCGTCGCCACCGGAACGCTCACCAAGAAGGACCAGATCGCGGCCGGCAAGGTGCTGTTCGCGGGCACCTGCTCCGCCTGTCACCAGGGTGAGGGCCAGGGCGTCGACGGCGTGTTCCCGCCGCTGGCGAAGTCGGACTACCTGATGGCCGACAAGACCCGGTCCATCGCGGTGGTGCTCAACGGCCTGTCGGGTCCGGTGACGGTGAACGGCACAGACTACACCTCGGTGATGCCGCCGATGAGCAACCTGAACGACGACGAGGTCGCGAACATCCTCACCTACGTGCGCAACGCCTGGGGCAATGAGGGGGACGCGGTGTCGATCGCAGAGGTGGCCGCGGTGCGCGCGAACACCGAGCGTCCCGCGGGCGCACCCCACTGATGTGGCTGCTGCTCGGGGTCGTACTCGCTGGCGAGGTGCCGGCGGAGATGGCGCAGGTGCCAGGTGGCACCTATGCGCCGCTGTATGCGGCGGACCCCGAGCAGCCCACGGTCACGGTCGGGCCATTCCTGCTCGACCGTCGCCCGGTGAGCAAGGCGGACTATCAGGCGTTCGTCATCGCGAATCCGCGCTGGCGTCGAGACCGGATCAAGGCGTTGTTCGCCGATGAACGCTACCTGCAGGACTGGGCTGGACCCCTGGACCACGGCGGCCGGGACAACCAGCCGGCGGTGCGGGTGAGCTGGTTTGCGGCGCGGGCCTACTGTGCCGCGCAGGGCAAGCGGCTGCCCACCGAGGATGAGTGGGAGGTGGCGGCCGGGGCCTCGACCACGGCGGCGGACGGCCGCGGCGACCCGGCGCGGAGTGCCGAGATCCTGAAGTGGTACCTGGAGCCGGCATCGGACGAGCGGGTCATCGGCGAGCGTGCGCCCAATGTGTTCGGCATCCACGACCTGCACGGCCTGAGCTGGGAGTGGGTCGAAGACTTCAACAACACCCTGTACGGCGCAGACAATCGCGAGGGCGGCGACGACGACACGCTACGGTTCTGCGGCGCGGGCGTGCTCTCCGCGGCCGACGCCGAGGACTACGCCACCTTCGCCCGCGTGGCCTTCCGCACCTCGCTGCAGGCCACCTACACCACCGCGAGCCTGGGCTTCCGCTGTGCCCGGGATGTGGAGCCCTGATGCGGATGCGCCTGGTCACCCTGTTCCTGTGGATGAGCGCCTGCGCGGTCGCGCCGGAGACATCAGAGGTCCCGCCGGCTCCCGAGGTTGCGGCGGCGCCGGCGGAGCTGCCCGGCGACTCGATCTACCAGCTCGAGATCGCGCTGGAGAACCAGGACGGAGGCACCATCGACCTGGCCGTTCACCGCGGTCATCCCACCCTGGTGAGCATGTTCTACGCGAACTGCCCCATGGCCTGCCCGATGTTGATCGGCGACATCAAGGCGCTGGAGGCTGGGCTGTCGGAGGCCGAGCGCGCCGAGGTCCGGGTGTTGCTGGTGAGCCTCGATCCGGAGCGCGACACCCCGGAGCTGCTGTCGGGCGTGGTCGAGACCCACGACCTGGACACGGCGCGCTGGACCCTGGCCCGCACCGATGCCGATGACGTGCGCGAGGTCGCCGCGGTGCTGGGCATCGCCTACCGCGCGCTCGACGACGGCGAGATGAACCACTCCTCCATCGTGACGCTGGTGGACCGGCTGGGCGCGCCGGTGCAGCGCATGGAGGGGCTCGGGCAGGACGCGAGCGCGGTACAGGCGGCGGTGGCGCGCATGATGAAGTAGGGAGGCACCCAACGCACGAACGCGCCCGCCGGGCAGGCGGACGCGTGGTGGGGTGACGAGCAGCGCGGGTTCACTTGGCCGCTTGCAGCTGCTCCGGCTCCCGGTTCGACAGGTCCTCCGAGGAGTCGGGCGTCGGCTCTCGGTTCAGCACCTCGTCGAGCCGCTTGCCGCCCACATCGCGGGCACCGAAGTCCAGCGTGCGGATGGGGAATGGGATGTGCAGCCCCGCGTCGTCCAGCGCCTGCTTGATGGCGACGATCGCCTCGGATCAGGCGGTGAGGTAGGCACCCTGCCGTGCGGTGTCGACCCAGAACCGCGCCTCTAAATCCAGCGAGAAGTCCGATAGCGACCCACCCCGAGGAACGAGGGGTAAGCTCGCGAAAGGACGACGAGCGGCTGACCGCCGAAGGCCTGAATCCACCGAGCTGCCGCCAAAGCCGGTGTACACCACCTGCACGCGCTCGGGGTCGGCGTTGATCTCGAGCTGCTTCAGGGCGTCGATGACCACCGACCGCGCATGGGCCAGATCGTCGGCGTAGCTCACGCCGAGGGGGATATCGACGCGGCGCTCTGGCGTCTCGGTGTAGTTGATCAGCGCGTCGTTGAACACCTGGCGGTTGGGGATCACGATGAGCTCGCCCTGGGGGGTGCGCAGCTTGGTGGCCCGCAGGTCTACATGTTCGACGGTACCGAAGTGGTCGGTGGTGCGGATCGTGCGTGGAGGAGCTGGGGTATTGTTTTGATGCGACGACAAGTCAAAGGGCGGCGATGTGGCCTGATTCGGACCGCTGTCGCCTCTGGGCGGGGGGCCGGGAAGCGTTGATCTAACACCTTGCGTCCAGACCCCAGGGACGGCGCTTCGGGGCGTGGCCACCTACAAGTCGGGTGGGGTGTGGTTCCGCAACGGGGGCGGGCTCGCGTTCGACGCCGGCGTGGGGTTGGCTCCGGACATCTGGCTCGGCTTCGGCTTCGGCCGGGCCGAGCCCGTGGACCTCGACGGCGACGGCGACGTGGATGTGCTCCTCGCCGAGGCATGGACGGATCGACTGCACGTGGTGGAGAACCTGGGAGGGGGCACGTTCGCCGCGCCCGTCGAGGTGCCCGACGTGCTCGATGGCCTGCTCACGGGCGCCTGGGCGACGAGCGCTGACCTCGATGGTGACGGAGACCCCGACGTGATCGTGGCCTCCGACAACTACTACTACGGCAACGGGCACGTGGCGGTGCTCGGCAACGACGGCGGCGTGCTCGGTCGGCCCGGCGTGCTCGGCACCCGCGCCAACTCGGTTCACGTGGCCGACCTCGACGGCGATGGTGACCCCGATGTGTTCAGCAGCGGCTCGGGGCCCGGCACCACGGTGGCGTGGTTCAACGAGGGGGACGGTTCGGGCCCAGCGTGCCCGTGGCGGCCTGCGAGGCCCACCCGGAGGCCGCCGCCGCGGCGGATGTGGACGGCGACGGCGATGCCGACCTGGTGTGCGCAGCGGGGTCGGCGGTGACCCTGTACCGGTCCGACGCCGGGAGGTTCTCGTTCGACGGGACGATCGACGCAGGCGTGCTCTGGGCGCACGCGGTGGCGACCGGGGACCTGGACGGCGATGGCGACGCCGACGTGCTTGTGGCGGACTGGAACGCTGACACGGTGCGGTGGATCGAGAACCTGCGCATTGAGGTGGAAGACACCGGAGCGCCGCTCGACACGGGAGCGCCCCACACCGGGGACACCGCGGCTGGCCCCACAGGCGAAACCGGGCTGGCCGGCGACACGGGAGCCGCGGACTCCGGGCTGCACACCGGCGGGACCCGCGACACAGGATCAGCCGGGACGGGCGGGACGGGCGGGACGGGCGGGACGGGCGGGACGGGCGGGACGGGCGGGTCAACCTCCACCGCCGTCGACAGCGCACCCGACGACGCCGGCAAGGATGGCTGCGGCTGCGCCAACGCGGCGACAGGCTCCCGGCTCTGGCATGCGGTCGCGACCGCACTGGCCCGGCGCCACTGACCAACCGGCTCCCGAGCTGCTGAGTTGATCTAACACCTGGCGTCCTGACCCCGAGTGATGATTCAGAAGATGGCGTTCACGTTGTTCCCGGTGCGCGATGGCGACCGGGCGCGGGCATTCTACGAAGGCACGCTCGGCCTCGCGCGGGGCAGCGCGTCGGCGAGCGGGGTGTGGACCGAGTACGACCTGCCCGGCGGCGGCTGCCTGGCGCTGTACGTGACCACCGACCTCACGCCCAACGCCAGTGCTGCGAGCATCGCGTTCGAGGTGGACGATCTCGACGCGCTGAACACGCGCCTGAAGGCCGCTGGGGTGACCTACCGGTCCGACATGGTGCACTCGGCGGTGTGCCGGATGTCGGTGATCGAGGACTCCGAGGGCAACGCTATTGTGCTGCACGAGCTGCGGCAGAAGTAGGCGGCGTACCGATCCACGGACCAATCGAAGAATGATCGTGACAATGCGAGACACCTTCGATAGTTTCCAGTGGAAACTCGCCTACCCAGGATCTCAGATGAATCGCATCCTCTTCGTCGCCTCGGCCCTCGTGGTCGCATCCACCGCCTCGGCACAGTCCCTCGACTTGTCCGGCGACTGCCCCGGCACCGTCGACGTCACCATCTCGGGCTTTACGCCCGGTGGTACGGCCGTGTTCCTCGGTGGCGCCGCCGGCGAAGGCAGTGATGTCATCGGGATCGGCGCGTGTGCCGGCACGGTCACCGGCCTCGCCGGCGTTCGGTTCTTGACCCGGGTGTCGGCAGACGGAGGCGGAACGGCCGCCTTCGCTCCATACATGGGCGATGCCAGCTGCGACACGCCAATCCAGGTGCTCGACACCGCCACCTGCACCATGTCGAACGTGACCAGCGCGAACGCTGGCGGCGGTGGCGGCGACGGTGGTTGCCCCGCCCCCGGCGGCTCCTGCACCTTCGACAGCCCATCCTATGCGGCAGACATGTACCTGTCCCCGTCGACCGGCTGCACCCCGATGAACATCGCCTTCGACGGCACCTACTACTACGGGTACTCCGGCGGCACGACCTCCTGCCGGATGAACCAGTGGGATGACGCGGGTGGCTACCTGGGCGACTTCGGCCCCGGCGTAGACGGCCGCTCCGTGTTCACTCGGGTCGGCTGCTCCGCCCCCACCTACATCAACGGCTACAACAGCCGTGACATCATGGTCGAGGTGTCCCCGGGCAGCTACGCCTTCGAGGTCGCGCTGGTCGACGGCACCTTCGACTCGCAGACGGTCATGTCCTACGACCATGTGCGCGACCTGTTCGTTTCACAGGCCCTCAGCGGCCTCACGGTCGATCGGTGGAGCTCCGACGGCGCGTTCTACGATTCGTTCGCGCTCGTGGGCGGCGCGCACGAGGGCTACGCCAACGCCGTGAGCAACAACGGTTGCTACCTGTCCTTCAACGGCACCACGCTGTACAGCTACGATGGCGACACCGGCGCGCTGATCGACTCCACGACCCTCGAGGGCGCCGGCATGCCCAGCTACTCGTTCGGCTACGCCAATGGCCGCGTGTTCATCAACGATGGCGGCGGCTGGAACGGCTGGGCCGTCGGCATCTAGTCGGTCTATCGCTCCTTCTCGCACAGCGAGAGGGAGCCCGCCCGCCGCAGGGGTGCCCGCTTCGGGGCGAGCGTTGGTTCAGACGCGGACCGCGGCACGTCAGTACGGGTCGACCAGCTCCGGCGTGCACTCCGCCGGCGCCGTCACCGGGTTGCAGCCGGGCCGCAGGTCGAGCCACCGCCCGGACGCGGTCGCCCCTGGCCACGCGTGGTCGGTGGCCAGGTGGTGCAGGCCGGCAGCACCCATCGCAGCCCACCCGGCGTCGAGGGTCTCCGGGTCCTGGTCTGCGCCGTCCACGTTGGAGGTCGTGACGAACCCCGCCTCGGTCAGGGCGAGGGTGGACTCGGCCGATCCGTCTTTGAAGTAGGCCGCGAAGGCATCTTCCGGACTGTCGGACCGCACGAACATCAGCCGGCCTTCGAGGGCGGGCGCGTCTACCAGGTAGGCGTCGCGGTGGTGGTTGGCGTCGAGGATGCTGAACACCACCTGGCCGCGGGCCTCGGCCAGCGTGGGCCATCCGTCGGCAGCGAGGGCCTCTGGGAGGGTGGGATGACCCCGGCGCAGGTCGTCAGGCGTGAGCACGCGGTCGCGCCCGAGGGCCGTCGTGATCGCCGCCTCGATGTCGGGCCAGCGGTCCACCAGGTCGCCATAGTCCGGCGAGATCAGGTCCACGTCGTCGTCCTTGAACTCCAGGTACACCAGGATCGGCGCGTGCTGGGGATGGGTGTCGGACCAGTCGGCCAGCTCGTCGAGGCAGTCGGCGAACAGCGGGCAGGTGGACCGCTCGTCGATGCCGGTGAGGTGGTGCGTGCGGAGGCCGTCTTCCAGGTGCCAGTGCAGGTCGAGCTCGAGCTGGCGCACGCCCCACAGGTCGAGCTGGTCGGTGATCGAGGGGTGGGTGTAGCGGTGGCTGTCGTCGAACACGGTGTCGGGCTCGATGTGGGTGCTGTTGTGGGTGCCCTTGAGCTGCAGGTGGTTCATGCGCAGGGTGTCGTCGAGCGGGAGCGGCTCGACCACGCGATCGGGCGCGGGCGCGGCGCTGTCCGTCTTCGGGTCCGCACACGCGAGCAGGCACCACAGGACCACATCACCCTCCCTCTCACCGCCCGGCCGTCACTCGAGGCATTCCTGGGCTCGGGAGATCAGGGCGTTGTAGGCTTCTACGGTGGAGCAATCGGCAGACTCGTACAGGTCGGCCAGGCAGTCCAAATAGGCACGCGCCTCGCTGGCCTCTGGGCCGCCGAGGCCGTCGTAGGCGTCGCACACCCCATCCATGCCGGACGTTCCTGCTGTGCTGTCTCCGAACACCTCATTCATGCACTCGGTGATGGCGGCAACGTATCGTTCGCAGGCGGCCACGAGGTCGCCTCCGCCACCGCCACCGTTCGCCTTGGAGGGGCCAGCATCCCATCCTCCGGAGCGCTCCTCGGCGCAGCTCACCCCACACAGCATGACGACGACGAGCACACGGGCCATGGTCACCTCCCCCTCCGACGATACAGCTGGAGGAACACCGACCGCCACCCCGAGACGCAGGTGGCTCCGCGAGAGTCCGCCGGCGGCCTCTCCGGATTCGACCCCGCGCCTCGCGAAGCTCGCCGTGGTGGCGCCGTCGGCCCGGGCGCGTCACACCTGGGGCAGGGCCAGGTCGTCCTGAAGGGAGCCCCGTGTCCGACGCCTACACCCGCATCTTCCGGAGCGTGAACAGCCGCCTGGCGGAGCTCACGCCCGAGGTGTGCCGGGAGGCCGAGCTCGGTGCGGTCCGGGCGCTCCGGTGGGCGGGCCCCCGACCGCCGATGGTGCGGGCCCTGGTGCACCAGCTGCGCGACATGACGCCCGACGAGAGCAACCGCGACCGGTGCCACTGGACCCTGCGGCGGCTGCACGTGGCGATGCAGCGGGCGGCGATGCGGCCCGAGCAGTACCAGACCGCGGCGAACGCCTACATCGACCTGCAGCCCGACGTGTCGGCGACGTGGCTCGACGCCGACACGTTGCTCCGCCCGTGGGGCGTGCGGTGAGTTCTGGGGGCAGGATCGCGACACCGTCCGGCAGAGGGGCGGTTCGATCCGGAGCAGGCTAAGACCGTGGTGCGGAGCCGCCAGGGGTACCTCGCTCGCGAGGTTGAGACTGTCCCTTGGAACCTGATCCGGTTTACACCGGCGGAGGGAGCGCGGTCCGAGACACGACAGGCGTCGTGGCTCCGCACCTACACGCGGGGGCCACGATGAACAGCAGCTATGATCCTCTTCCAAACGACCTCTTCAGCCATGCCTACCCAGGCAGCCGCAAGGTCCTCGTCGAGGTCGACGGACTGCAGATCCCAATGCGCGAGGTGCCGCTCACCGGCGAGCCCTCCATCCACCTGTACGACACCAGCGGCCCCCAGGCCTCGGATGTGATCACCGGACTGCCCGCGCTGCGAGCCCCCTGGATCGAGGCACGCGGCGACACCGTGGCGAAGGACCGCGAGCGCGACCCGAGCACGGTGGAGCGCATCCCCGTCGGGCTGCAGCGCAATGCGCGCGTGGGCACCGCCGCGGCCACCCAGCTCGTGTATGCCCGCCGCGGCGAGATCACACCGGAGATGCGGTTTGTTGCCGGCCGCGAGGGCTGCGCGCCCGAGCTGGTGCGCGACGAGATCGCGGCGGGCCGCGCCATCCTGCCGAACAACATCAACCACCCCGAGACCGAGCCGATGATCATCGGCCGCCGGTTCAAGGTGAAGGTGAACGCCAACATCGGCAACTCGGCGGTCACCTCGTCGATCCAGGAGGAGGTCGACAAGCTGCGGTGGGCCACGGTGTGGGGCGGCGACACGGTGATGGACCTGTCCACCGGCAAGGACATCCACGCCACCCGGGAGTGGATCCTCCGCAACAGCCCGGTGCCCATCGGCACGGTGCCGATCTACGAGGCGCTCGAGCGCGTGAACGGCGTGCCGGAAGACCTCACCTGGGAGGTGTTCCGCGAGGTGATGATCCAGCAGGCCGAGCAGGGCGTGGACTACATGACCATCCACGCCGCCGTGCTCCTCCGGTTCATCCCGATGACCGCGAACCGGGTCACCGGCATCGTGAGCCGCGGCGGCTCCATCCTCGCCAAGTGGTGCCTCTCCCACCACAAGGAGAACTTCCTCTACACGAACTTCGAGGAGATCTGTACGATCGCCGCGAAGTATGACGTGGCGTTCAGCCTCGGCGACGGCCTGCGTCCAGGGTCCATCGCCGATGCGAACGACGAGGCGCAGTTCGCCGAGCTGAAGACCCAGGGCGAGCTGAACCGGGTGGCGTGGGCCCACGGCGTGCAGGTGATGAACGAGGGGCCGGGCCACGTGCCGATGCACCTCATCGCCGAGAACATGGCCAAGCAGATCGAGTGGTGCGACAACGCGCCGTTCTACACGCTCGGGCCGCTGACCACCGACGTGGCGCCCGGCTACGACCACATCACCTCGGCCATCGGGGCGGCGATGATCGGCTGGTTGGGCACGGCGATGCTCTGCTACGTGACGCCGAAGGAGCACCTGGGCCTGCCCGACCGGGACGACGTGAAGGAGGGCCTGATCGCCTACCGGATCGCGGCCCACGCGGCCGACCTGGCCAAGGGGCACCCGGGCGCCCAGGAGTGGGACAACGCGCTGTCGAAGGCCCGGTTCGAATTCCGCTGGCGCGACCAGTTCCGCCTGGCCCTCGACCCGACCACCGCCGAGCACTTCCACGACCAGACCCTCCCCGCAGAGGGCGCGAAGATCGCCCACTTCTGCAGCATGTGCGGCCCTCGGTTCTGCTCGATGAAGATCAGCGCCGAGGTGCACGCGGCGGCGAAGGAAGGCATGGCCGAGCAGTCGGAGCGGTTCCGCGAGAGCGGCGGAGAGATCTACCAGCGCATCGACGGCGAGTAGCCGTCATGCCTCGCTACTCGAACTTCCTGACCGGCCAGATTCATGGTATGATGGGGCCATTCCAGGAGACCCCGATGCGAATTCTTGCCCTGCTTCCGATCCTGGCCTTCGCCACGGCCGCCAACGCCCAGACCCTCAGCATGTCCGGCGCCTGCCCCGGCCCGGTCGCCATTGATGTCACCGGGCTCACGCCTGGCGGCACGGCCGTGTTCCTCGCCGGCACCGCAGGAGAGGGCTCCGACGTGATCGGAGTCGGAGCCTGTACGGGCACCGTCACCGGCCTCGCCGGCCTCCGGTTCATGACCCGGGTCTCCGATGACGACGCCGATGGCTCGCTGAGCTTCTCGCCGTCGATTCCCGACGCCCGATGCTCCACGTCGATCCAGGTACTGGACACCGCGACCTGCACGATGTCCAACGTCACCTCGGCCGATGCCGGCGGCGGCGGCGACCCCCTGTGTGGGCACATGGAGGACGTGTTCGTGGAGGACGGCGCCCTTGGCTACTACTGCGGTGGCGCCGAGCTCGCCCACTGGAAGGACTATGGCCTGACCACGTTCGAAGAGTGCGAGTGCATCGCCAACCGCACCGGCACCACCTGGGCAGTGGGCGCCTCCTCCCCGGTGGTGACCATCGGCTGGCTGGGTGACCACGACGACGGTGTGAACGCCACTGTGTCGGGCGCATCGTGGCCCACCGAGGAGCTCCGCGGCCGCGACACGCTCGAGCAGTGCGTGCTCGGGACGTACGACGCCCGCGGCGAGTACGACGAGTTCCCCGAAGAGCAGACCTACACCGATGCGGATGGCCGCAACTGGCACTACTGGGTGTTCTCGTCCCAGACGAACAGCCAGGCCGCACACTTCGCGCAGGACGTTGGCGGACGGGTGATCAACCCGGCCTCCGTCGGCGACATCGGAGTGGCATCCACCACGGGCCTGACCCACTGGTGCCACGCGGCTGCCGAGTTCAACGGCGGCGGCGACTGCAACGGCGACGCCTTCTGCACCCAATACGTCGGCTACTTCGAGTAGCAGCGCAGCACAGGGCGACGCGCGGAACGTCGAGCGTCGCCCTTGTCGTGCCGCCGCCCAGGCGCCCCGGCGACGACATCCGGAGCACATTGGGCGCGGTGCGACGCATCCCGGCGCAGGGTGCGGCCTCGCGCGGGATACCCAAGGGCATGCCTATCCTGCTCGATGCCCGGCGCGCGCGCGTCGGTGCCGGTGAAGTCCGGCGCCTGCTCCCCCACCCGCGGTGCCGTCGCATCGGGGCGTGGTGCTTCGTGGACCACTTCGGGCCCGTTGAGTCGGCCGGGCCGGGCGTGGGACCGCACCCCCACATCGGCCTGCAGACCGTCACCTGGCTGGTCGAGGGGCGGATGCATCACGGCGATTCCCTGGGCTCGCAGCAGACCATCGCTCCGGGCGAGCTGAACCTGATGACCGCCGGCCGGGGCATCACGCACTGGGAGCTGTCGGACTCCGAGGGCACGAGCCATGGGGTGCAGCTGTGGGTGGCCCTGCCCGAGTCGCGTCGGCATGGTCCGCCGGCGTTCGAGCACCACAATGACTTGCCGACCACGGCGGTGGATGGGTGGTCGGCCACCGTGCTGGTGGGACGATTCGCTGGGCGACGCTCGCCGGCCACGGTGCATACGCCCCTGCTCGGGGTGGAGCTGGTGGGGTCCGGTCCCACCACAATTCCGTTGGAGGCCGGGTTCGAGCACGCGATCGTGGTGCTCCAGGGCTCGGTGCGGGTAGACGGCGCCGAGGTGGACCCCCGCCAACTGGCGGTGCTGCCGGCGGACGCCACGCGACTGACCCTCGGGGCGCGACACCCTGCGCGGGTGCTCCTCCTCGGCGGAGCCCCGTTCGAGACGCCGCTGGCGATGTGGTGGAACTTCGTGGCCCGGTCCCATGACGAGCTGGCGGCGGCCCAGGCGGACTGGCAGGCCAATCACCCGCGATTCGGCGACCCTACAGTGTTCCCCGAGGGTCGGATCGACGCGCCGCGGATGCCGCAGGTGCACTTGGTGCCGCGGTGAGGCTCACTCGCCGAACACGATGACCCACCGGCCCGGGCCGGCGATGGACCGCGGTCGCTCGGTCTCGGAGGCGAGCACCGCGAAGTCGCCGGTGCCGTCGTCGTCGAGATCGCCCAAGCTGATGACGTTGTCACCCATCCGATCGCCCTCGCGACGCCCCCAGAGGGTGGCCGTCGCCTGGTCGGCGTCGCCCTGCCCGTCGTGGGTGCACCCCGAGAACCGGAACACCGCGCCGAGCTTCTCGCCCCGCCGCACGGCCCGGGGCGCGGCGACCACCAGCTCGTCAACGCCGTCGCCGTCCGAGTCCGGCACCGCCGCCAGCGTGGTGCCAAAGCCGTCGCCGTTGCCGGTGCCCACCCAGTGGCAGACCGGTCGGACGGCGCCGCCACGGAGGAGTCTCGCACCGTCGTACACGGCGACCCACCCCGTGTCGTTGGCCTCCGAGCCGAGGTACACGCCAGCGGGGGTGCCCACCGCCACGTCGGGGGTGTCGTCGCCCACCCACTGCCCGCCGATCACGAGGGCGGTGCCGAAGAGCTGGGCCTCGAGGTCGGCGGTCTGCAGGCCACGAGGCGGGACGAGCGTGGCGTGCACGGGAGCGCCGACGTCCAACGGTCCCAGGTAGAGCTGCACCTGCAGGTCGACGGTCTCGGCGTCGGGGTCGGCCGCCACCGTGGGGTCCCGCGCGGTGAGCACGAGGTCCCCAGCCCCATCGCCGTCCAGATCGCCGGCCGCGAGCGCGACCGCCTGTCCCGCCGTTCCGGCCTCTTGCCCCGGCACCCGCCCAACCGTCAATAAGGGTACTGGCTCAGGCGGAGATGCGCCGCCGGGAATGATGTACAGGGCGCTGAGCGCGCCGACGCCAGAGCTGGACAGCTCGTCGATCGGGGCGACAATGTCGTCCAGCGCGTCTCCGTCCAGGTCGGGCGCACGCACGAGCACAGCCCCGAACCGCGATGCGCTGCTCGCCCAGAGGAACCGATCGACTGCCAGCACGACGCTGTCGGGGGTGGTCAGGGGCAGTGCGACCGAGAGCACCTCACCCGCAAGAGCCTGGCTCCCGTTCGCTGCGCTGGGGTTGCCGATCAGCAGCCGATCGGCCAGGCCGACACCAAGTGGACCCGCATTGGCTACCACCACCCGCTCCTCGAGGATGGACGCACCGAGCTCCACCGACTGGGCGACGGTCGGGCAGGCTCTGGGCGTCACCGGGCCTTCGTACCAGTCGAACCAGGTGCCGTCGTCACCGCTCAGGCTCGTGCGACGGGTCACGCCCACGCCCAAGGGGCCATCGGCCTCCGATCGCGCCGCGACCGCCGAGGTCTGGGCTGAGCCGAGGGAGGTCTCGCCGCGGATTACGCAGGTGCGCGGCGGTTCCGGTGCGCACGCAGCGACCAGCAGCAGGAGGCCGAGCGCTCTCACCACTGCCCCGACAGCACGAGCTCGAGCAGCCCCGTGGCCTCACCGGGCTCGCCCACTCCGGCGCCGGTCGATTCGTTATTTGCCTTGTACGCCGGAATCCCGAGGTCGAGCGCGCCGTCGCCGTCGAGGTCGCCGAGCTCGACCAGGCGATCGCCGACCTCGCCCCATACTGAACGTTGGTAGCATGTGCCCCGCACTGTGGCCGTGCTACCGTCCAGGTCAGATGCGGAGATCCGGAGGATCTTCGTGTCTCCGGGGGCCACCACGCCGAGCCAGATGTCCGGCGTTTGGCCGCGCTTCGACCCCGCTCCTGGTCCAGGCCCCAGCGCGAGCGCCCCCAGCGGCAGGTCGGTATCGAGCACCAAGGCGGCCTGCGCCAACGTGCCCGGCACGAGCGGTCCCAGGAACACGGAGAGCTCGCCGGTGGACGAGCGCACCACCGCATCGCTGATGCCGTCACCATCGAGGTCGGGGTGGATCACCGCGTCGAGGTCCGCCTCGACATCCAGCTCATCGCTCGGGAGCAGCGACAGCCAAGTCGGAGACCGGTTCTTCGGCACGCGCTGGGTCGTGCCCTCGGGCGTGCGGTCCCGCAGGATCAACGCCGTGCCCCCACCCACCGTGATCACCGGAGCCTCCGGCTCGCCCGAGCTGGAGAGCGTCGCCGCATGCAGCCGATGGCCGGTGCGCTCGCGGGCGCGCACTCCAAACAGGGTGGGCTCGGCCTGGATGTCACGATCCGGTCGACCTGCCCCGCAGGGGTCCGCCACGACGTAGACGGCGCCGGTCTGCAAGGTGCGCAGGTTGTCCTGCGGCGCGCCCACCGCCAGCGATGCCCCGAACGGGGCCATCTCTCGACCCAGCCGCTGCCCGCTGCGCGCACCGGCCCACCATGACAGGGGTTCGCCAGCGGTCACCGTCGCCGGATCGAAGGTGCCCACCCACCCGAGCGCCGACCGGTCGCCGCGGGTGGCGAACGGCGCCGAGATCGCCACGCAGCCGCCCGGCTCCACGGTTGCGACGGCTGACCCGAACCCCGTGAGCCCGGGCACATTCTTCACGCCGAGCACCACGTCGTCATGATCGAGGGTGCCCACGGCGACGCCAGCCCCCCCGACGAATGGGGAGTGAAGGACGGTCACCCGACCCGAGAAGCCCTCGAACGCCGGCGACCCGACCACAAGATCGGGCAGACCGTCACCGCTGATGTCCGGGATTGCCGTCGCCGCGTAGCCGAACCGCGCCCCGGAATCCGTGCCAAACAGCCGGTCCGAGGTCGGCCACGGCGCGTCGCGGCACTCGAGCGTGCCCGACACCGGCTGCATGCACCCGGCGAGCAGCAACCCAGGCAACAGCCCCCTCATCGAACACCGCTGATCGTGTACGCGACCAACAGCTCCGCGGCCCAGTCAGCGGTGCAGCTGGCCCGGCCGAACACCTCCGTGTCGGCCGCACAGGGCCCACGATCCAGGTACTTCGCGCCACCGGCCTCGACGGCGACGCGATGGAACACGCCCCACCCGCCATCATCGACCAACCGTCCCCAGCCCATGCCGACCTCGACACCGCCCGACGGGATCAACGTGGACGACACGGCGCTGCCGTCGACGGCCCCCCGGAATCCGGTGCGTAGCCCCGCGAACACCTGGCGCTGGCGGTCCCGCTCGGTGAGCGACACCGACCGCCGGGCGATCCAGCGGAAGCCGAGGCTGCCCCCGAGCTCTGCCGGGACGCGGCGCTGGCCCACCACCGGGTCGTCGCCGGTGAGACGCGCCGCGAGCAGCGGCTCGCCGAGGGAGCTGGTGCCTGCGAATACGCCCGCATCGAACGAGGTGACGAACCCGAAGGTGTGGGTGGACTTGGGGAGCAAAGCGCCGATCACCTCGAACCGTACCGCAGGTGCAACCGGCAGTATGCGCTGGCGGAACCCAACGCCGATGGACAGGACCGGGTAGCGCGGGTCCTGCCAGGCCTCGACGCGCCCATGCAGCGCCTTGAGGTCTGCATACCACCGGAGGTTGTCGTCGACGGTCGAGAATGGGGCCAGCGCGCGCACCCGCTCAGCGTCATGGGATTCTCCACCACAGACCCACAGCCGCGCCCGCAGCTGTCGCACATCGGTGTCCACATCCGTCGCGTCGAGGTCGTCGAGCTCTCCACCGAGGCGTGCGACGGTCTCGGCATCCAGCGGCGCGACGGGCTCGGCGCCGTAGAAGGTGCAGCCGCGCCGGTCGAGCTCACGCTCGATGGGACCGGCCGCCGCCGCCCACGCCAACAGCAGGACCCACATCACTCCCTCCCCGCGCACAGACCGGCGAGCGATCCCTGGCTGGCTACCACCCGATCCCGCAGCACCTCCGGCGACAGGTCGATCCGCCCGACCTTGCCGGCCTCCGATTTGATGTACAGGTGCTGCCCCGCGGGATCCCAGGTGGCCGCGACCACTGGGCGCTGGCACACCTCCACCGTGGTCACCCGGTCCGGCGAGTCGTCGCGCTCGTCGACGATGGACAGGTGGCCGGAGAACCACACCAGGACCCGCCGCCCATCGTGCTCGACATACCCGAGCCCACCGCCCACGCCCTCCACCGAGGGCAGATCCGCGGGCGGCCAGGCCGACAGCGGTGTGCCGGTGGGCAACGCCGAGGGCCAGGCGACCACGAGGCCGGACTGGTGCAGCGGACCCACGCCGCCACAGGTGCGCCCGGCCACGTCGAGCGCGCTCACGAGCCCCGCATACACCTCGGGCAGCTCCAAGCCGCCCTGCTCAGCCTGCTCGCCGAGGGCGCCGAGGGCGCTGGTCACGGCGACCAAGGCATCCGCAGCCCGACGGTCCCCCGCCGCCTCGATGGCGATGGCGCCGAACTTGGCGGCGGTCGCCCGGTCGGACTCCGCCCGCTCGTCGACCAGCTCCGAGTTCACCCGATCGAGCTCCACCACCTTGGCGTCAAGCGCCCGCTGTGCGGCCTCGGCGCGACGGCGCTGCTCGGCCTCGTCCGCGGCGTTCTGCTCGGCGTGGACCTCGGCCTCCCGCGCCTCGATCGCGGCCTGCCGCTCCAACACGCCGGCGTGCAGCGCCCTCGCCTCGGCCGCGGTCGCGCTGGTCGCCTGATCCTGGGCAACACGCTTGGCCTCCTCGAGCTCCTTGGCTTGTACCTCGAGCTCGCCCGTCTTGGCCTCGAGCTTCGCGGTCTGCGTCGCCAGGTCGCCGTTCGCCCGCCATGCCCGCGCCGTGGACATCGCCGTGATGCCGACGAGCCCGATCAGGATCAGGATCACCAGGAACTGCAGCCGCCGCGCCCGCCGCTGGTCCCGCTCCCGCTGCTCTGCCGTCTCCTGCAGCTTCTGGGCGAGCAGCGCCCGCGTCTCCGCCGCCTCCCGCTCCAGCTGCTGCCGCTCCACCTCCTCCCTCGACCGGGCCGACTCCAGCTCCGCCACGTGCGCCCGCTGATCGACGATGGCACGCGCCTGTTTCTGGCTCGCCTCGAGATAGGCATAGGCCTCAGCGTCGAGCACGCCGGTGTTGTCCTGGAACCAGGCCGTGGCCTCGGCCAGAGCGGTGCCGGCCAGCAGGTCTCCCGGCAGCCGCCCGCCATCCGCCCACCGCCGCATCGCGCCGAAGATCTCGCCGAGGGCCTCTTTTCCGGACACCCACTCCTCGTCGAACACCGTGGCGAACACCCGGTTGCGGACCCGGAGCACCTCGCCGGCATCGTCCCGGGCGCGCGCGACCATTCCCGAGAGCAGCAGCTCCTGCTGGTCGGGATCGGACACATCCGCCGGCACCCGCTCGCCGCGGAGGAGCAGCCGATACAGCCGCACCATCTTGATCCGCCGAGACGCCACCATGCTGTCGAGCCGGGTCTCGGCGTAGATCAGGTTCGCCTCGGCGGTGCGACCATCCTGCAGGAACGCCTCGTCCACCATCCGGTCCACCATCTCGGCGGGCGGCACCGGCGGCCAGTCGTCCTCCTCGTCATCGTCCAGGGCGTCTTCGTAGGACTCCTCCAACAGGCCGAGCACGCGCTGGCTCATGTACGGATGGCCATTGGTCCACCCGTACACCGCGTCCACCCACTCGGTGCTGTCGCCGTTCCAATCCTCGGTGCCCTCCTCCAGCGGCTCGAGCTCTTCGCGGGTGAGGTCCTCCAGGCGGATCGCCGTGCCCACATTGAACGGCGTGCGGCTCTCGTCGCGCACCAGCTCGCCGGGCGTGGCCACCCCGAGCAGGCACATCGCCAGCGCCTTCTCATCGTCGTTGTTGTGCAGCGCCCGGAGTGCCGTGAAGAAGTCGTCGGGGTCGAACGGCAGCGACATCACGCCGTCGATCTCGTCAAGGAACAGGGCGAGCCGGCGACCATCGGCGCTGAGCGACCGGAGCAGGCGGCTCACCCGGTGGATCGAGCCGAGCCGCCCCTGCTGATCCCACCACGCCTCGGTCTGGTCGAGGGTCCACCCCACCTGGCCCGCGACCTCGGCGGCGAGCCCGAAGGCCCACCGGTCCTGGTCGGTGCTCTGTGCGCCCACCAGGTTCATGTCGATGTGGGCGATGGTCCAGCCGTCCGCCTTCAGCCGCCGCGCAACCCGGCGTCCGAGGCTGGACTTGCCGATCTGTCGCGGCGCGAGCACGAACGCCAGCCCGCCGCTCGACAGCACCCGCCACAGGGCATCATCGGCGGCCCGTTCCGCATAGAACGAGCCGACCCGAAGATCACCGCCGGCTTGGAACATCCCCACCGATCAGTCGTCTTCAGCGTCGAGGACCGCCTCGAACAGCACATCTCGTAGGTGGTATGGGGTCTTCTTCACGTCGGACATCATGGCGAGCAGGTCGCGCTCGGTGGTCTTCAGCTCGTACTGGGAGCCGAGCTGGATCGTCTGCTCCTCGGAGAAGCCCTCGAGCTGCATCGGACGGGACAGCCCGTGAAACAGCGACGCGTTCTTGTTCGCGGTGAGGTCCTTCGGGTCGGCCGACAGCGCCACCATCACCCGCACCCGGTCCCACGGCTCGCCGGGGTCGGTGAGGCGAGCCCGGAGCAGGGCGAAGAAGTCGTCGTTGAACGGAGCGAGCCGCACCCGGTCAGCGCGGTCGAGCGCGATGAGCACCAGGCCACCGTCGTCAAGCAGGATGTGCTGCCGGAGGAAGTCGGTGAAGGTTGTGTTCGGATGCCGACTGTTCTCCCACAGCTCGTCGGCCGACGGCGCGTCTGGCGCGAGCTCGCGCTGCATGCAGAACGTGAGCCACTTCAGGAACGAGGTGTAGTCGTCGCGGTCGTCGATGGAGGCGTCGTCGAGGTCGATGCGCACGGTGCGCACGGGCACTGGGCTGGCCTCGGGGAAGTCGTGGAGGATCTGATGGAGGAACCACGACTTTCCGACCCGTGGCGGCCCGTACACGACGACGGGCTTGCCGGGGTACTTCAGCAGGCGGGTGGCGCGCTTCTCGGGCTTGCCCCACCGGATGTAGTGCCGCGGCGCCCACGGCGTGCCAGGCGGCAGGCTATCAACCGGGGCTGGCGGCTGGAGCACCGACTTGCCCAGCAACACCCCGAACGCCTCCGCAACCCGCACGATCTCGCGCTGGTGTTTTCGGTACGCATCCAGGTAGAAGGTGAACAACGGCTCGGTTACGATCCCGTGCTGGGTCATCACATCCACCGCACCTTGCACAACATGGGCCCGGCTGCTGATCTCTCCGGGCAGCTCGGGCTCCACCCGGGCCGTGAGCTCCAGGTGCTTGAGGTCGCGCCGAAGCGCCTGTTGGGACGGGTACAGCTCCATCAACAGGTCGTAGAGCTGTTTTTCGGGACGGGCGGAGTGCGACGCCATTGGGGGGCTCCGTGCGTGATCGGGGGGATGGTACAGCACTCGGGGCTGGGGTGCCTCGTGGAGTCGGATCAGGATTTGGCGCATGCGGTCGTGGGACGCGTCACCCTGGCGAGCCGCTGCGGCGCCGACCCGCAGATCGCCGCCAGCCTGGAACAACCCCATCCTCGGACGGCCCTTCGCGGAGAGCGCACGGAGAGAGCGGGCCAACGGGGCCGCGGCTCAGCCGCCGTGGTCTGCGAAGGGCGCTACCATGTTTCTTGCCCGCGAACGATAACAACCACGCGCGGACGATTGTTACCGCGTCAGGCTCGATGCGCCGGTAGGCTGTGTTCACGGACGGTGGCTCGGCGCTGCGACCCACCGTCATCGGTTCCGGCGCCGCCCGCGGGGCCCTGACGAACTCCAACACCGATCGTGTTCGCCAGCGAGGCGCGACCACGGCCCAACCCATGACGTCTGGGCGAGCGACCACGCTCGCGAGGGGGACCCGTGCGACTGACGAGGAGAGGGCTACTCAGCGCCGCAGGTGCGGCGGGGGCCGTGGGCTTGGTTGGACTACCGCGGGCACGCGCCGCGGCATGGGACACGGCGGGCATCGCGCTGGACACCGCGGACTGCCCAGGCGGGCAGCGGTGGAAGGTGCTCGAGATCTTCCTGGAGGGGGGCCTCTCCCACCTCGAGACGATCTGGATTCCCACTTCGGCGATCGGCGGCGACTTCGGCGTGGCCGACTATTCGGCCTTCGACGCCTCACTCGTCCACGACGCAAACACCGAGCTGTACTCGGGAGGACCCTACCTCGGGGCGATGTGCGACCCCGTCGTAGGCGAGAACATCCGCCTGGTGGCGCTCGGCCACGAGCTGGCGCCCCATCCCGCCGCGACGCACCTCACCCTCACCGGCCAGACCCTCGGTCGAGCCACCGCAGCGGGCTGCGCGGCCGCTGTGCAGCGGGCGGCGGAGGACTCGATGGCCGCGTTCGTGATCAGCGGCCGCGGCGGGCCACGCACCGTGGCTGGCGCGGCGAGCGTCGGGCTGCACGGCAGCGAGTGGGCCCCCATCGTGCTGTCTCTCGCGAACGGCCAGGGGTCGTCGTTCCAGACCCAGCTCACTGAGACGCGCACCATCGAGCGCAACCACGTGCTCGCGGAGCTCGACGCGGCCTATGCCTCGGCGCTCACCCCAGGGGGCGACCCGTCCGCCGCGGACGCTGTGCGCTCGGCGGCGTACGAAGCCTACACCACGGCACGCCAGCAGATGGCAGATCCAGTGTCGATCTCAGGCGCGGTTGGGAGCCTCCCCCTCACACCCGACTCCCTCGACATGTCGAACGCGGCGGCCGTCGCCGCCTACTACGCCGACGACAACCCCACGGCCCTCGCCATCGAAGCGGCAGC
Source organism: Myxococcota bacterium (assembly GCA_047609825.1). Lineage (GTDB taxonomy): Bacteria > Myxococcota_A > UBA796 > UBA796. The sequence continues at coordinate 24,899 of JBLFXJ010000009.1, read as the reverse complement.
GACCCTCCTCGCCGACTCCGCCATGGACGTGCGGCATGTGTGCGTGATCGATGGCGGGGCGGTCGAGGGCTACGACCGCCACACCGGCCAAGCCGACGACATCCACCACAACGCGACCATCCAGGCCGGCAACCTGTGGAACGTCTGCAACGCCATAGCCACGCATGTCAACCTCACGGACACCCTGGTCGTGCTCAGCACCGAGTTCGGTCGGGTCTTCGACGATGACGAGGGCACCACCCATGCCCCCGAAGCCTACGCCGTAGCGCTCATCGGCGGCCCCATTGGGTCGTCCAGCAGCAGCGGCGATGTCGAGGACGCGAGCTCGACCGTGAGCCCCGCTGAGCTCCGGGCGGCGGTGTTGCTGGCGCTCGGGGTCAACCCGTTCCACGCCGAGTGCTTGGCCGACGACCTCGACTTCGACCCTACCGACATCCCCACCGCCTGCGCGGACCTCTCCGCCATCTTCTTCGGGGTTTGACCATGCGCGCTTCTCTCACCCCACTCGTGCTCCTGAGCCTGCTCGCCTGCGGCGACGCCCCCCACGACGACGCCTGCGACGTGGCATTCGTACACCAGGTGGTGCCGACCCTGCTCGGACGGCGCGTTCGCGGCCACGCCGAGCTCTCCGCCCTCGTGACCCTCGTGGAAGAGGAAGGACGCCAGGGCGTGGTCGAAGCGCTCATGGAGGAGGAGGACTTCGTCGACTACTGGACGGAGCTGCTGACCGACCGGCTGCAGGTGGTGCGGGCCACGTCCACCGCCCGGCCCGAGGCCTGCTACGACACCACGACACTGTCGGACCCGGAAGCGGTGGCGCTGGCCGACTTCATCGCCGACAACCCCCCCGACACGACACCCACGTGGAACGACGACCACCACCCAGCCACGCCCGACGTGGCGCTGACCGACTACACCATCGCGGATGTGATGCGCGGCGCCATCCTCGCGGACCGGCTGGACGTTGTGTACCGCATGGACCTGTTCCAGATCGCGGTCTACGACGTGCGACACAACCTGAGCAGCAACCCGCTGTACGCCGCCGAGCCCGCGGCGTACCGGTTCTTCGATGTACACCTCAATCGTCAGCCAGACTGCTTCGCCTGCCACGTGTCGACGTTCTCGGTGGCTGAGGATCTGCTGGGGTCGGGCCACGACCGGCATCATCCCACCGACCTCGACTTCGAGGGGAGCTGGTTCTCGACGGTGGAGGACCTCGACAGCAGCGGCAGCGCCGATGCGTCAGATCCGGTCGACATCCGGTACGGCGGTCAGCCCGGGGACACCGAGATCGACCGGGTCTATTCGTTGTTCACGCCCGCCAATGTCGACGCCACCGGGGCCGTCGTGGCCACGCCCTGGGCGGTCTCGGCGGACTGCGTCACGGACGGCAGCGTGGAGGGGTTCCTGGACCTGGGCAGCGCGGCGGGCGTCGGCTCCCACGACGCCGGATTCGCTGGGATGACGCCGGGCACCGGTAACACCCTGGTGGAGCTCGCGGCTGCGCTCCAGACCGGGCGGACCGCAGCATCGGGCGGGTGGCCGACCACCTTCATGCACCCCACCGAGGTGGGCGATGCCAGCGCCGCGGACCCCACTCCGACGTGTGACGGGTGTCATGGGTCGGATCCACCCGCGCACGACGATCTGCTGCCCACCCGGTCGGACGGCAGGATCCTCCAGGCCATGATGCACGGCTACGGCGGCGCCATGGAGGATCTCGATTTCGAGTACCTCGATGCCCTGAATCAGCTTGCCTTCGAACGCGCCGAACACGGCGCCTACGTCGGTGACCGGGTCGGCGTGGTCGCCGGCGACCAGGCCTACGCCCTCGGCGTCGCAGCTGCCATCGTCGACAACGTGACCGAGGATGTGTACGGCGCGCGGCTCACCCTCGAGCACGGCTTCCCGCGCACGGCGGATCAGAAGGAGGTGCTTCAGGAGCTGACCACCCACTTCGTGTCGCGGCACGACTGGGCGCTGAAGGGCCTGCTCACCGAGCTTGTGCTGTCCCCGATGTTCAACAGGCAAGCGCCCGCAGCACATGACCCGGCCGACATAGATGCCGTGTGGGCCCTGGGGATGATCGCGAACCCGTGGGTCTCGTCGCATGACGGGTACTCGGGCGACCAGGCCGACGCGAACGGCCAGGGCGATCTGGTGCACCGTTGGCCCGTGCCCAACGTATTCCGCTCGCAGGCCGATGCGCTGGGGTGGCCCGGCCCGCGTGTCTTCAACACCACCGTCGGCTACCCCTCCGACGACGACCTCGCGTGGGTCGGCCGGTTCGTGTCGGACAACCAGCCCGGATTCAGCGGCGTCACCCTGCAGTCCCTCTGGGCCTGGGAGTGGGCGCCGTACCAGGGCACCATGAACCTCAACGAAGGGCACCGGCCCGCGTATGTCGAGATCGAGGCCGCGCCGTACAGCGTGCTGAACAACGACGAGGACGATGACGGGGCCAACGGCGCCGACGACCCCGACGAGCTGGCGAACCTGACGGCCGCGGGCTCCGGGGTGGCGTGCATCAATGGGCTGGGCACGCACTTCGTGGGAAGCAAGGAGTACGTGCATCCGACCGACGGCGACCTGCCCTGCTGGATGGACTGGATCGACATGCTGCTGGTCGAGGCCGACGCCAATGACACCGTGACGCTGGCCGAGCTCCTCGACATCGTCGAGGACCGCGTGCTGGGCTCGGACGCCGTCATCGAGCCGGATTCAGGGACCTTCGACACCGACTTCGGGCTGTACTTCGCGTCGTCGGGCGCCGACATGACCGACCCGTGGTCGGACTACGCAGCGGACGACGACGCGCGGCGCGGGCTGCGCCGCTACGCCACGACCCTCACCACGTCACCCCAGTTCCTGCTCGCCGGCATCCCGACCGTCACCGCTGTGGGCGACGCTCCAACCCTCGCCGTGTGCATGCCGGGTGAGGTCTGCACCGAAGAGGACTGGGTGGATCATTACCGCACCACCCTCATCGCACTGGGCTACTCGCCGGTCGCCTCCGCCGATCTCGTGGTCACCCTGGAGCCGTCGCCGGTGCCCTTCGGCGTCTCCGGGCCCGCGTTCAAGAAGCTCGAGTTCACGGTCGAGGTCGTGAACGAAGGTGCCGAGACGGCGCAGGCCACCTGGCTCTGGGCCGGCACCGACCAAGGCAACGAGTGGCAGTTCTTCACGCCGGAGCTTCCGCCAGGTGCGGGGTGGGCGATGAATATCGGCTTCCCGGTGCCCGCTTCCGGCGGTATTCCGACCGGCACCACCTGGCTGATGGCGTTCACCGACCACACCGACGTGGTGCCCGAGTCCGACTCCAGCAACAACGGCGTGCTCGTGGAGATCAGCACGGCCACCTGGCTGCCCGACCTGCGGGTCGAAGGCGCGCGCCTCAGGCCGGCGGGACCGGGTTCCTGGGAGCTGCACTTCGACGTGGTCAACCGGGGCTGGGTCGCGTCCGCCGCGACATCCGTGGAGGTGCTGGACGACGCCACCGGGCCGGCGGTCTACGGCGTGGGGGCGCTGGTGCCCAGCGCGGCCCAGCACATCGTGCTGCCGTTCTCCTCAGCCTGCCAGAGCGTGCTGATCACCGCCGACATCTTCGACGGCGAGATCGAGATCGACGAGACCAACAACGAGCAGCTGCTCACCATGCTGCCGTGGACCTCGGGTGCCTGCAGCTCCACCACGCCGCCCCCGGCCGCTGGAGCCCTCATGATCACCGGTGCTCCCCCTCCGGGACCGCCGCCGCCGTGGGCGCCAACCTCCCTGCTCTCGGTGTCGCCGTACGCCACCTCCCCCGCCGTGACGCCGTTCGCGAGCTGGCTCGACACCGAGATCGACGACTCCCTCGACAACGCCACCATGACGGGCCTGGCCCACGTGGATGGACGCACCGAGATGCTGTACGAACCGCAGCATGTCCAGGTACGAAGCGCAGAGGGGCGCGAGTGGACCGCAGACAGCGAGCCGCCGTGGTGACCACAGGCGCGATAGGGCTCAGGGTCTGCCCTCAGCCGCCGGTGGTCTTGATCGGCGTGTCCGCCTCGATCCCGCCGACGATCTCCACCGTCATCCCATCCGACAGTCCCACCTGCACCGCACGGCGCTCGAACTCCTGCGGTCCAATCTCCACGTCCACGAACGGCTCGCCCTTGTCGAACACCAGGTCGGCCTCGTTGATCGCGAGCACCTGGGACCGCTTGTCGAGCACGATGTTCGCGTTGGCGCTCACCCCGGCCCGGAGGAACACGCCCTCCTGCTGCTTTACCGCCGCCTTGATCTCGAACTGCACAGCACCGTTGGTGTTGGTGCCCTTGGGCGAGATGTACTCGAGGGTGCCGTCGAGCCGCACCCCCTCCAGCGCGCCCACGGTGACCACCAGCGGCATGCCTTCGCGGACCTTGCCCACCTCGGTCTCGTCCACGAACCCGAGGAAGATCATGTCGGACATGTCGGCCACCGAAGCGATGGTGGTGCCCTCGTTGAAGGTGTTCGACTCGATCACCGACTGGCCCACCTTCACGTCGGCCGCGAGCACCATGCCGGTCACCGTGGACCGCACCTCGGTGTTCACCTGGCCGGTGCCCCGGCGGGCCCCCTCGCGCACCACCGTGAGGCGGGTGGTGGCGGCCGAGAGGTCCTGCTGGGCCAGGTCATGGGTGGTGCCCGCCCGCTCCAGCTCCGCCGCGCTGATGGCACCCTGATCGGCGAGGGTGCGCGCCCTGGCCAGCGCACGCTCGGCGTCGTTCGCCGTGATCCGCGCCGACCGCACGGTGGCCTCGGCGTTGGTGAGCGTCTGCTCATCGGGGATGACCTGGATCGACGCGATGAGGTCGCCCTGCTCAGTGAGCTCCCCGGGCTCCATGTGCAGCTCGGTGACCACACCCGACACTCGGGACTTGATCGCCACCTCGTTGCGCGGGACGATCGACCCCGTAGCGACCGTCTTCTTCTCGATGTCGGCCATGAACGCGGTGCCCGTCTCGAACACCTCGGGCGCCTCCTGCGCCTTCCACCACAGAAAGCCCAGCGTTCCGACGAACACCACGCCGAGCCCGAGCACCACCAGAGTCGTGAACAGCCGCTTCATCGTCACTCCGCCCGCAGCGCTTCGACAGGTTGGATGGCGGCGGCCCGCTGCGCCGGGAGCAGGCCCCCGAACAGGCTGGACACCGCCAGGATGGCGAGGGCCGACAACGCCACCCCGAGGTCGACCTGAGGATTGCCGAGCACCGCGTTCGACTCGCCGACCACCCAGCCCACGACCTCGAGGGCCGCGACGCCCGCGACGAGCCCTGCATAGCCGGCCACCCCCGCGAGCACGACCGCCTCGAGCAGCACCAGCCCGACCACGCTGGCCGGCGTGGCCCCGATGGCCCGCCGCAGGCCGATCTCGGGCGTGCGCTCCCGCACCGTGATCAGCAGGATGTTGCTCACCCCCACCACGCCGGAGAGCAGGGTGGCGGTGCCGACGAACCAGACGAACGCCCGGATCCCGGCGAACAGGTTCTGGATCCGGCCGAACTCGCGGGCGCTGTTCCATGCGCCCACCGCCATCCGGTCGTCGGGCGAGAACTGGTGTCGCCGGGCGAGCAGGGCCCGGATGTCGCCCTCGAGCGCCTCGCCGTCCGCCTCGGGGGCTCCGACGATGGCGAACCAGCCGATCCGGTCGCCCTGGTTGAATGCCTGCTGGAACGTGGTGAACGGGATGTGCACCGTGCTCTCTTGCCGGTCGGCCCGGTCGCTGTTCGCTCGTGCCGCGAACACCCCGACCACGGTGAAGTGCACGCCGTTCACGCTCACGCTGGAGCCGAGCGGCTCCTCGCCCCGCGCATACAGCTCGTCCACCACGAGCTTGCCGATCACCGCGACCTTGCGGCGCTCGTCCACGTCCAGGGGGTTGATCCACCGACCCCCGAGCATGCGCATGGGCTGCACCTGCGCAAAGAACGGGTCGTCGCCCATCACCTGCAGGTTGGACGACTTGGTACCATGGGTGACCACGTTGCCGTCGCGGTAGCCGCCGAGTTGGCTCCGCGGCGACACCGCCTGCACACCAGGGAGCGCGCGCATGGGCTCGATGTCGCCGGAGTCGAACTGGATCGGGCGCCCGGGCTGGTAGCCGGCGAAGGGCTGCGAGGTGCGCTGGCCCCAGGTGAACACCGAGTTCGTGACCCCGCCGCGCATCTTGCCGGCGACCGCCGCTTGCAGCCCGTCGCCGAACCCGAGCATCAGCAGGAGCATGAACATGCCCCAGAACACGCCGGCGGCGGTGAGGCCGGTCCGAAGACGGTTCTGCCCGAGGGTGTGTGCGAGCTCGCGCCAGATGTCGAGGTCCATCAGCCGTCCCTCAGCGCGGTGACCGGCTGCACGGCGGCGGCGCGGCGGGCGGGTACGAAGCCCGCGCCAACGCCGGCGACCACGAGCAGAACGGTGGCGGCGATCACGGTGCCGAGATCCACCGCGGGGTCCCGGATGTAGTCGTTCTCCGGGATCGCTCGGGCCACGCCCTCGATCAGCGCGAGACCGGCGATCAACCCGGTATAGCCGGAGACCCCGGTGAGCAGCAGCGCCTCCTCGAGCACCATCGCCACGATGGAGGTGGGGGTGGCGCCGAGCGCCTTGCGCAGCCCGATCTCGGACTTCCGCTCCGACACACTCACCAGCATGATGTTGCTCACCCCGACCACGCCAGCGAGCACGGTGCCGAGGCCGACGAGCCACACGAACAGGCCGAGGAAGTCGAAGATCTGCTGCACCTCCTGGTAGCTCTCCACGTTGTTCCGCACGCGGATGGCGCGGCGGTCCTTGGGGTGCACGTCGTGGTTCCGGGCGAGCAGCTCGCGCACCCGGATCTCCATCACCGCGGCCTCCTCGATGGAGGCATCACCCACCGTGAACATCAGCTGGTGCAGGGAGTCGGCGCCGCCCCAGGCCGCTCGGGCGGTGGTGACGGGCACGTACACCATGCGCATCTCGCCTTCGCCGCCCACGTCCTCGAACACGCCCACGACCTGGAACGGGATGCCGCCCACCTCGATCCACGCGCCGAGTGCAGACGCACCCCGAAACAGGAACTTCGACACCTCCATCCCGATGACCACCACCTTGCGGCGCTCGTTCAGGTCGGCGTCGTTGAGGAATCGGCCCGAGACCATCTGGGTGCGCTCGAGCACCTGGTGGTCGGGGTGCACATTGCGGATCTCGAAGTCGGAGACCCGGTCGCCGAATCGTACCGTGCCCGGGATGTTCGCCCGGAATCGACCGGTGACGGCCTCGCCGGGCACCATCTGCCGCAGCTGCTCATAGTCGTCGTCGTCGAACTGCACCCGCCGGCCCACGCCGAATCCCTGGTACGCCATCGAGGTCTCGCCCCGGTACACCCACAGGCTGTTCGTGGCGTCGTCGCGGAACTGCCACGCGATCTGGTTCTCCAGGCCCTGGCCCGCGCCGAGCAGCAGCACGAGCATGAAGATGCCCCACGCCACCGACAGCGCGGTGAGCAGCGTGCGCAGCTTGTTCCGCCCGAGGGTCTCGCCGATCTCGGTCCACCGATCGATCACCGACCATCCTCCACGATGCGGCCATCGCGCAGGAGGATTGTGCGCTGGGTGCGCTCGGCGATGTCCTGTTCGTGGGTGACCACGAGGATGGTCATGCCCTCGGCGTGCACCTCGTCGAGCAGGGCCATGATCTCGTAGGACGTGGTGGAATCGAGGGCCCCGGTGGGCTCGTCGGCCAGGATGACGCGAGGGCGGTTCACCAGAGCGCGGGCGATGGCGACGCGCTGCTTCTGGCCGCCGGAGAGCTCGCTGGGGCGGTGGTCATGCCAGTCCGCCAAGCCCACCCGCTCGAGCAATGCCATGGCCCGCTCGGCACGCTCTTTCCGCGATACACCTGCATAATACAGCGGCAACGACACGTTCTCGAGGGCGGTCTTGTACGCGAGCAAGTGGAACGACTGGAACACGAACCCGAGGTAGCGGTTGCGGTAGCCGGCGGCCTTGCGCTCATCGAGGTCCTTCACCAGCACATCGCCCAGGCGGTAGCTGCCCGAGTCGTAGGCATCGAGGATGCCGAGGATGTTCAGCAAGGTGGACTTGCCCGAGCCCGATGAGCCCATGATCGAGACGAACTCGCCCTCGTCGACCTGAACGTCGAGGTCTTTGAGCACGTGGAGCGACCGCTTGCCGATGCGGTACGACTTGTTCAGCTTCTCGATCTGGATCATGGGCCCTGCCGCAGCCGCGGTATCGACCGGACGGTGCGGGGTCGACCCCGTCCCCGGAGGCGTGGCCAAGGGTGACAGGCGGAGGCGGGACGGGGTCGGAAGGACGGGCGTGACCGACCCGCCCCGGCAACGGCCGCCCCAGCGCCCGGTGTTCCTGCCGCGCGAAACACCCTACGATGCTGTCTACACAGGGGAGTAGTGGCATGGCCGACGAGCCCACGCTTTGGGAGCGCACTCCGCTCGGATTTCGCCTGGTGCTGGGGATGGGCATCCCGTATGGGGTGATCATGGGAGCGTTCTTCTGGGCCCAATCCGGCGACCCCGTGACCGCACTGGTCGCGACGCTGGCGAGCGGTGCCCTGTTCGGCGGCGCGATGGCCGTGTGGGGAACGGTGAGCCAGGCGATCCATGGCACCCGTAGCGGCACGAGCGAGCCAGGGGATCTCGGGGTGAACCAGTCGCGGACGTTCACGGTGCTCGGAGGTCGCACGACAGTGCTCACCCGCGCCCGCGCCACACTTCGAGTGATGGGCGTGCGCGTGGACCGGGACGACGCGGAGCTCGGCCTGCTCGACGGGGTGACGGGGACCGGATTCTGGTCGCTCGGGGAGTGCATCGCAGTGACCGTGAAGGAGCGCGACGGCGTGTGCGAGGTGACCGTGACCAGCCGCCCGTGGCTCCCGACCACCCTGGTCGACTCCGGCACGAACCGGAACAACGTGGAGAGGATCGAGCAGGCGCTCCACGATCTCGCGACTGCGGAAGAGGCCGTGGAGACGGCGAACGACCGGGCAGCCAACCGTGACCGGGCACACGCCGCAGGTCGCGCGCGCGAGCCCAGCTGAGGCCGGGGGTCGGGGCCAAGGCCCGCTGCTGACGGGACGCCGTGCGGCGGAGCCCTGGAGCGTCGGCGCACGGGCCCGGTCGCGCCGGCCTGCCCCGACGTGAGGGCCGGCACCGGAGGCGAACCGGGCGCCCGCCGGCGTCACCGATCGACGACACCAAGCGTCACCGATCGACGACGTCTGGTCGCCGTCCACGGCATCCGATCCGTGAAGAAACGGCGTTCCTCCTAGCCGTGTAGCCTTGGCACGCCGTGTGCTTTGACCGTGGGCATGGAGGTTCCCATGTCCCGCACGCTCATCGCCATCCTCGCCCTCACCGCCCCCCTGTGCGCCCTCGCCGACGACCCGGCGCCCGCCCCCAACCGCGGCGACGCCAGCGCCGCCGACGGATCGTCGCTGACCGAGCGGCTCCAGCGGTCCCGGGAGACCGCCACGGCCCGTGCTCTCGCCGTCAGCTGGGGCGGACTGTACGGCGGCTACGTGGGCGGCACCACCGGATACCTGGCGGGCGAAGCCATGGAGTCGCTCGAGCAAGGCCACACCAGCGAGGGCATCCTGCCCGGCGTGCTGGTCGGCGCGACCGCCGGCAGCGTGACCACCGCGCTCCTCGCAAACCAGCTGCCGGGCACCCCCGACGGCGCGCTGTTCCTCTCGTCCGGCAGCGGCATGGGCGCCTGGTACGGCACCCAGCTCGGCCGCACCCTGCTCCCCCCGGACGCGGACGGCGCCCAGGAGCGGGTGCACGCCGCCGCGCTCGCCGGCTCCATGGCGGGCACGGGCTACGCGTTCCTCGGCAACGCGCCCACCATCGGCCACCAGCTGCACTTCGCGGTGGCCACGGGCGTGGGCTCCATCGTGGGTACGGGCATCGCCGATGCCGCCCAGGTGCACAACCGCAGGTGGTCGTACGACAACGGAAAAATCAAGGCCAACCGCCAGCTTCGGGCTGGGATCAATCTGTCGGGGATGGCGCTGTTCGGCGGCGCTGCCAGCCTGTTCAACCGCACCGGCGCGGCGACCCCCAACGTGGGCGCCATCACGCTGGGCCTCGGACACGGGGCATGGGCCGGCGCGTGGGCGCCGTACCTGTTCTCCAACAAGCCGACCGACCGCCAGGTGACGGGAGGCCTGCGTGCCGGACTCGGCCTCGGCTACGCCACCAGCCTCGGCATCGCCGCCATCGACAACCCCTCCGCCACCTCCACCACGCTCCAGGCCGTGGGTGCTGCGGCCGGCACCGCGCTCGGCGCCGGCATCCCATTGGCGGCGGGCGAAGGACTCGGCGCAAAGGTCGTGGCACCGATGCTCGCCTCGGGCGCCGCCGGGCAGGTGTTCGGCGCCGCCATCGCCCCGAACTACACCCTCGACGCCAACGACGCCGTGCTGCTCGGCACCCTCGGCGCGTGGACTGGCTACCAGACCGCCGGCTGGGCGGCCTGGGCGAGCACCACCGGCCAGGAGCCCACCCAGGCCGCGGGCGTGGCGCTCACGACCGGTGGTGCTGGAACCCTGCTCGCCATGGGCCTCGCCCCGGTGGTCGACGTGTCGCCTGCTGGCTCGGCGATGCTGTTCTCCGGCGGCGGCTGGGGCACCTGGTACGGCGGGTGGAGCGCGAACCTCGCAGGGATGAACGCCGATGACGGCTGGCTCGTGATGCTCGGCGCGGGGGACGGCGCGCTGGTGGGCACCGCGGTCGCCCAGGCCGCTGGCTGGGACCCCACCTGGCGTCAGGTGGGCCTCGTGAACGGCATGGGGCTGCTCGGTGCCGCCGGCGGTGGTCTGGTGGGCGTGATCGGCCTGTACGACGAGGACAACTGGAACCCGATGGTCGGCTCGATCCTGGCGGGCAGCACGGTGGGCCTGGGCACGGGCATCTACCTGGCGGCGAAGGGCCCGAAGGAGGGTGCGGCGGGCCTGCCCGAGCTCCGCCTCGGCCGCAACCGCTACCAGCCGTCCGTCTCGGCCAAGCCGTGGACCGATGACGAGGGCCGCCCCGGCGTGTTCGCGCAGCTCGATGTGCGTGAGCTCGGGCGGTGATGTGCACCGCCCCGAACCACCGTCGCCTGGGCTGGCTCGCACTTCGTCCAGTCCGTCGGCGGTGAGCGCTCCGGGAAATCGGGATCAGCGGAGCGCGGTCACGGGCCGATGCGCAGACCATTCCAACAACCTGCGCCCACACAGTAGCTTGAGAATATCCCGCGTTAGTAGCGAAATACCAGCGAGACCCAGACGCGAGACTGACCACCATGGATGGGTCAGGCTGCGAGCGGCTCACGGGTTCACAACACTATCAGCGAAGTGCACCATGCGTTGTCACGGTCTCATCCTCGCGTTCCTGTTCACCGGCTGTGCGGACGGGCTCCTCGACCCCTCCGCCCACGAAGACACCGCCGCCCCGGGTCACATGTACCCGGCGAACCCACACGGCGAAGGCCCCGCGCTGCCAGGCTTCGGCTCCGACGAAGACGCCCTCGAGGGCGCCCTCCGCGCGCGTCGGGTCGGGCCCTCCAGTCCGTTGAGCTACACGCTGCTCGCCCAGACGGCGATCACGAACGTGACCGGATCGGCGGTCACCGATGGCAACCTGGGCCTGAGCCCGGCGGCTGGGAGCTACATCACCGGGTTCAGCCTCGTGGCGGACCCGTCGAACCACTTCGCCACCTCGTCCTCGGTGGTGCCACCATCGATGGTGCTGGCCGCCAACTACGCCAGCCCCACGCCGTCGGTGCTCACCACCGCGATCGGTCGGATGCAGACGGCCTACACGACCGTCGCCGGCATGGGACCACCCGACTTTCTCGACCTGTCCAGCGGCAACATCGGTGGTCTGGTGCTCGCGCCCGGACTGTACACCTGGAGCTCCTCGGTCACCGTGCCCACCGACGTCACGCTCTCCGGTGGGCCTGGCGACACCTGGATCATGCAGATCTTGAACGACCTCGATGTGAGCGCCGGCCAGAACATCCTGCTCGCCGGAGGCGCGTCGGCGAAGAACATCATCCGGCAGGTTGCCGGGCAGGTCACGATCCATGAGAACGCCGACTTCGAGGGTGTGATCCTGTCCAACACGGCGGTCACCCTGCAGACCAACGCCTCGCTCCACGGCCGGGCGTTCGCCCAGACCCAGATCGCCCTGGACGACAACGCGGTCACCGCGCCCTGACGCTCGGGGTGCTACCGCACGCCGACGAGCTCCACGCTGGCGCCAGGCGCCAGCGACCACTCCACCGACACAGCCGCTCCGGGCTGTGTCGGTCGCAGGACGCCATCCACCCAGATCCACCGCCACTCCGAACCCGCATCCACGAACCACACGGTGAGCTGCCACGGCACGCCGCCGTCATCATCGCGTGACAGCCGAATCGTGCGCCCCTCCTCGAAGTGCTGCACCGAGAGCGTGGCCCGACCCTCGCCGATTCGGAAGCCCTGCAGCATCAGCTCCGCGGGCCCAGCGCCCGGCGCCACCGTCACCGGGATGCCCGCATCGGTGGCGGGCCCGACGCTCAAGCCGGTGAGCCGACGCAGCACCGCCGCCGCCACATCTCCGCCCTCCCATGGGCGCGCGCGGGCCGTCACATCATCCCCCGTGCCGTCGGGCAGGTGCACGAGGGCCAACGCCCCGTCCACCGTCATCAGCTCCTCGAAATGACCCGACGGCGTGGCCCGCTCGCCGAGTGCGACCCAGGCCGCATCTTCGGCCTCTGACCACGTATTCAGCCGGTCCGCGGGCAGCCGCGCTACCGCATGGGGGTCCGCCAGGCCCGCCACCACCCACCCCGGGAACATGCCGGTCGTGCCGATGGCCCCGGGCGACATCCACGGAGGCTCGGTCGCGGCCACGGCGAGCAGCGTCTCGGCCGCCACTCCAGGGTCCACCACGTCTGGACCGAGCCACAGCGCCATCGCGGCCAGGTCCTCATACGCCGGTGGCGGGGCGCTCCCGTCGAACGGAACCAGCGGTGCCAGCACCCCATCCGACACGAAGGCCGACTCCAGGTCGACCCGAGCCATGTCGGCACGCTCGCCCCACCCGGCGTCGAACGGGGCCAGCGCGTCGGCCGCCGCGACCCACAGCAGCTGGCTGCCGAGAGACCACCCCAGCGTCTCCGGCTCCGCACCCAGCACGAACGCCATCGGGTAGCGGTAGGTCTCGTCGCCCGAGAACGGCAGCAGCCCCTCCGGCGTGAACGCCTGGCGGTCGAGGCAGGCGCGGAGGAACGCGAGCCGGTCGTCTGCGATGGACGTGCCGCTCCACCGGGCCAGCTGGGCCTCGAGGAGCACCGGGTAGCTCGGCGCCTCAGCGGCCTCGCGCCCGGGCATGAACGGCACCTCGGACCAGAACTGCTCTGGATCGTCCGGCAATGCGGACGGGTCCACCTCGTGCAGGGAGAAGCTGTTCGACAGCTGCTCGCGATGGGCGAGGGCCGCCACGGTGCCATCGAGGATGGCCCGCGCCCGCTCGTGCAGGCCCAGCCGGAGGAGCAGCCGCACGGGGCCCTCCGCATCCCGGAGCCAGCCCGAGGTGTAGCGGCTCATCGGGCTCACCACGCCGCTGATGTCGGTCTGCACCAGCACCGTGCGAAGCTGCCCTTCCACGAAGTCGTCCACCGCCGGGTCCGACGTGACCAGGACCGCCACCCCGGGCACCGGGTGCTCGGCCTCGAGCGCGTCGAGCGCCGCAGACACGTCGGTCAACCCCGACGGGTCGAGGCCGGCCGGGCCGAACGCCTCGGGGTCCCAGGTCTCGCCCGCCGCGAAGGCGTGCACGCAGGTGGTGGACCAGGTGTCGCCGGCCGCCAGATCGGGCAGGTGCACCTGCAACCGGCCCTCCACCACAATCGCGTCGGCGTCGGGGCAGCCCACCCACATCGTGCGGTCACCGCGCACCTGGCCGAGTGCGTCTGCCAGCACCACATCATCGTCGGGAGCGGTGGCCAGGGTGATGGCCAGCCCGGCCCCGGTCAGCGGGTCGTCGGCGGTCACCGACAGGTGCCGCACCACCGCCGGCACACCAGGCGGCGCGAACACGGTCTGCTGCAGGACCAGGCCCGCAGCCTCTGCACCCGCCCGCACCACGGGAACATTCCGCACCTGCTGCACCCGCTCCTCCGCCCACTCGCCCACCCGGCCGTCGCGCACCGGCAGCACCGCGCTGTCTCCGAAGAAGCCGCCAGACCGCTGGTAGTGCGGCCCGGTGAGGTTGGTGAGCGTGCCCCACGGGTGGTCGAGCCCGAGCAGTCCGAACGCGAGCCCGTTGCCCACCGCGTAGCTCCCGGCGGTCGCCCGTCCCTCGGGAGTACCCGCCTGGCGCCAGGTGGAGAGCGACTCCAGCGAGGGATGCGCCGCCAGCTCCGGCGGCAGCGGCAGGTCGTCTCCAGGACCCAGGGGCCACGCGGGGGTGGAGGACGGCGTCCACGCCACGGACTCGGGGGGCGGCAGATCGCTCACCGGGACGCACGCTACGAGCCAGACCAGCAGCATCGGCCTCCCATCCTCGGCGCTCGACTACCGACCCGCGGCGATTTCCCGTAGCGCCACCCGTTCGCCGTCGCATGCCATGGCGGCGATGTACGCGGCGTTCACCGCCACCAGCACCACGTTCAGGGTGTCGACCACCAGGAAGTCGTCCAGATCTACATCGGCGAGATCGGCGCCTCCGTCGAAGTTCAGCGGGCACACATCCCCTGCCAGCCCGTCCTCATCCTCCAGCGCGAGCGGCAGCCCATGCGTGCGGCAGATCAGAGGACGCACAGGGTAGATCCTGCACAACCCGTCAGCGCCGAGCATCGCGCAGGGCGCTCGACCCGCCAGCCCGAGGAGAGCCACGGCGTGTGGAGCGGGCGGCGGCACCACCTCCGGCTCGACGCGAAGACCGCCCAGCCACCCACGAATGGAGGCCGCCTCCACCGGAAACACGCTCAGCTCCACATGACAACAGCCAGTGCACCCGCGAGCGCAGGCAAAGGCCGCGGCGTGGGCCGAGGTCACGCGAGCAGCGTGCTGGTCGACCTTGGCCACCAGCCTGCCGTAGTCCGCCAGATCCTCATCAGGTCGACGTTCGGTCGAATCGCCCATCCGCCACTTCATCCGGTCTCGGGTGGTTCATGTAGACGCCCCAGTAGCGCCGGACATCGCGGATTGTCGACGAATAGGCGCTATTCGACACCCGCGCCATCACCCACGCCGTGGGCCGCCTCCAGCGTGTCGAGCGCCTCCCCGGCGTACACCGCCAGGCGCTGCAGGTGCGGGAGCGCATCCCGACACCCGATGAAGCCGAAGTTGAGCGTCCCGGCGTAGCTGTTCAGCGTGATGTTCAGCCCGTAGCCGTGGAAGGGGATCGACAGCGGGTAGGCCGCCTCGAGCCGAGCGCCGCGGAAATACAGTGGCTCCGACGGCCCGGCCACGTTCGAGATCACCACGTTGAACGCCGGACGCACCCGCCCCGCAGCCCCGGTCGCCAGCTGCACCGACAACGGAGCCAACAACAGGGCGCTGTACTGCAGCATGGTGGAGGCCGGCATGCCCTCGAGCTGCTCCTTGGCCCGACGGGTGGAGGCGATGATCTCCTGCAGGCTGTCCACCGGGTCGGCGATCTGGGTGGCCAGGGAAGCCAGGATGGCACCGACCGCGTTGCCCCCGCCGGGGTCGTCCTTGGGACGGAGGTTCACCGGGAGCATCGCGATCAACGGCTGGTCCGGCAGGGCGTTCAGCCGGAGGAGCAGGCGCCGCAGGGCCGCACCGCAGAGGGCCAGCGCCACGTCGTTCAGGGTGCCGTCGGCCGCCTTGGCCACCGCCTTCAACCGGCTGAGCGCGTAGCTCTGGGTCGCGAACCGGCGGTTGCGGCTGATCCGACGGTTGAAGATGGTGTTCGGCGCCTGCAGCGGTACTGCCAGGTGCTTGTCGGCGCCGCCGATCGAGATGCCGAGGCGCCCCACCGCCTTCCAGAACTTCGCCGTGCCATCCACCTGCTCGCGCACCATCGTGAGCAGGCCCGACAACGTGGCCACCGGCTCCGCCACCGACGCCCGCGGCGGTCGAGGATTGTGGAAGAACAACGGCATGTCGCGGTCGTCGGGATCGGTCGACAAGCTGCGGGCCAGCACGCGCATCGCCGTGTAGCCGTCGATCAGCGAGTGGTGCACCTTCGTGTACATCGCGAAGCGTCCGCCGTGCAGCCCCTCGATGAAGTTCACCTCCCAGAGAGGGCGATGGAAGTCCATCTGCACGCTGTGCATCCGCGACACCAGGATTCCCAGCTCCCGCTCACCGCCGGGCGTGGGCAGGCCCGACCGGCGCACGTGGTAGTCGAGGTCGAACGCGTCGTCGTCGATCCACCGCTGGCGCGGGCTGCTCAGGAAGTCGGGGTTCTTCAGGCGACGGTTCCACGGCGCCTCCACCGGCGGCGCGTCCCGCAACTCCAGCATCAGCTCGCGAAGGAACTCCGGCGAGGCATCCGGCGGCGGCGTGAAGGGCATCAGCGCCCCCACGTGCATCATCGATTCCCGCGACTCGGTCGCCAGGAAGATCGCATCGCCGACCGTGATCCGTTTGCCTTGCATGGCGTGAGGGTACACCAATGCCCGCGTCGCGCCCGGTGGGACGAGCGACAACCTCCATCGGCCGGTCCCCTCACATCGCCCCGAGCAGCGCCTCAGCGTCGGTCACCAGCTGCGCGACGGAGGTCGCGTTCAGCCCGTTGTACACCCCCCGCAGGTGACCCTCGGCGTCCACGAGCACGATGTTCTCCGTGTGGAGGAAGTCGTCGTCCGTGCGCTCGATCCCCAGCTCTTCCTCCACGAAGTACGCGGTCCGGCCGAGATCGTAGATCACCTGCCGGTCGCCGGTGAGCAGGTGCCACCGCTCGGAGGTGATGCCGCGCTGGTCGGCATACCGAGCGAGGGTCGGCACGGTGTCGGTCCCGGGCATCACGCTGTGGGAGAGCAACACCATCGGCGCATCCGCGCTGATGGAACCATCGATGCGGGCCATGCCCTCCGCCAGCTGTGGGCAGATCCCCTGGCAGGAGGTGAAGAAGAAGTCGACCACGGCAACCTTGCCCGCGAGGTCGGCCTCGGTGACCTCGGCGCCATGCTGGTCCACCAGTGAGAACGCCGGGATGCGATGGAAGTCAGCGGGCGGCGGCTCCACCCACCGGGGCGTGAACTCCGGGCTGTCGAAGTACGGCAGGCCCGCGCTCGGAGCCTCGGCAGCACAGGCAGAGGCGAGGACCAGGGCCCCACCCAGCGCGCTACGGACCCAGGACGACGGCTTCGTCATCAAGGTCAAAACATAGCTTCGAGCGTCGCAAGCCATAGATTCTCCCATCGCGCGCCTCATAGTTGTTGTAGATCGCGCCGTTCTCACGCCACGCCCGCTGCAGCCCCTGCTCCACGCCATCCACCAGGCGAATCTCCTTGAACAGGGCGCCCGATGCGTACCATTGGCGCTGCACCCCATCCGCTACGCCGTCGCGCAGGCGGCCCTCGCTCCGCTTGGTGCCGTCGCGGAACCAGGTCTGGCTGGTGCCGTGCATCCGCCCGCGCCGGTACTCCACATGCTGGCTCGGGCTCCCGTCCGGATACCACCGGTCCCGCGAGCCATGGCGCCGTCCGTCCACGAACCCGGCACGCTCCACCACCGTGCCATCCGAGCCCTCCACCGTGGCGAATCCCGAGTACGGGGCGCCGTCCAGGAGGAACTGTCCCTGCAAGCGGTCGAGCACGAGCGAATGCAGCGGCAGCTCCGTCGTGGGCACGGCCTCGGGCATCGCGGGAGCCGCCACCAGCAGCCACAGCGGCAGGATGCACAGCCAGCGCAGCGTGGTCATCGAATGGTGCTCGGCGTTCCCTGGTAATCACCGGGGAACAGGATGTAGTAGGCGCCCAGGTAGAGCGAGTTCTGGATGTGGTAGTGGTAGGTCTCGGCGTCGTCATACAGCGTGGTCGAGGTGTGCCCGCCCGAGGCGTCCAGGTCCTCGGGGTAGCCGCCGGTGGACGTGCACCGACGGCCGTAGAGCAGGAACCCATCGCTGATCACGCCGATGAGGTTGTCGTCGTCCTCCGACCAGGCCACCGGCTCGAGGTGGTAGTGGTAGCTCTGCGGACCGGTGTGGGCGCCGTTCGCGTCGAGTGAGCCCACGGCGCCGTCGAGGGGGATGCCTGGGCCTTCTTCGTCGTTGTAGATCACCGACCCGCTGACCGCGATGCCGATGGCACCCAGTCCGGTGGCACTCGAGCTCGCCGCCAGGCTCGGCGCGACGGGCACGCGCAGGGTGTAGCTGCCCACGAAGTCGTCGATGTACCCTGGAGCGGCCGCCACGCCGGGCTCGTCGATGTGCAGCGCGTGGTCGGGGCTCCAGTACATCGAGGTGTGGTCGGGCAGGCCGGTGGTCTCGATCACCACCTCGTCACCGTCCAGGTAGGTGGTGACGTTTGCGCCGAACGCGTCATAGGCGGCGCTCAGCGCTCCGGTGCCCGACGTGCCACCGCCGCCCGTGCCGGACGCGCCCCCGGTGCCGGAGCTCTCGGTGGCCGGGGCAGCGCCGGAGTCGGCCGCCTTGTCGGTAGCGCCATCACAGCCAGCAGCTGCGAGGAGGAGGGCGACGACGGCGACGACGTGCCGGGGTGGACGGAGGGATGCCATGGTTCGGACCTCGGGTGCGCGATGGCGACCGGGTCCGTCACCACCTGCCATGGGTCAATGCGAGCGGCGTGCCGGGCGAGAGTGACGGACTCACGCGGCACGACCGGGCACGCGCGCGGATTCCGCAGCTCGACATGCAGGTGTCGCACCAGGTGCCGGCTTCAACGGGTTCACATCTTCGCGCATCCGGGATGGCACCCACGCCGGAGTCCGCCTACCCTGCACTCACCTCTCGCCCCGAGTACCGTCCATGGCCACCGACGACCAGAACGCCCGCTTGCTCGCCGCCCTGGGCTACGCGGGCTTCTTCATCGGCTTCCCCACCGGCCTCATCCCGCTGCTCATGCGCCAGGATGAGCTGTCGCTGCACCACGGCAAGGTGGCCACCGCGGTGTGGCTGGGCAACTTCGTGGTGATGTCCATCGCAGGCGTGCTGTTCACGATCTTCACCTGGATCACGTGCGGGGTGGGGGCCCTGCTGTTTCCCGTCCTGTTCCTTCCCCTGATGTGGGGCCTGACCACCGCCGTGCACGGCCTGGTGCTCGCCCTGAACGGCGAGCTGGAGGAGCCGATGGGCGGCTTCGGGCTGGGAGACATGTTCTTCGGCGGCATCACGGTCCAAGTGCCGCAGACGTCCGCCGGCGCGAGCCACGCCGCGACGGAGCCAATGGCCGCGACACCTCCCGCGACCGAAGCCACAGCACCCACGCCCCCGGCAGCACCAGCACCCGCGCCCGCTGCACCCGCCGCCGGAACCCCACCCCCGCCGCCCGCGCCCGACCCTGCTCCGGCTCCTGCACCCACCGCTGGAACGCCGCCGCCACCGCCGGCACCGCCCGCCGCTGCTGCCCCTCCGCCGCCGCCGCCACCCGCCCCGCCCGTCGCCGCCGCTGCGCCGCCGCCCCCGGTCGCCGCTGCAGCACCGCCGCCGCCGCCCGCACCACCCGTGGCCGAGCCGACGCCGCCCGCACCGCCGTCCGGCCCGCCGCCGCCGCCCCGCGACGACGAGTAGGCCGACTTGAGGAGAGGGGTGGATTGTGGAGCGTCGCTATGCTCACGGCATGCTCGGGGTCGTCCTGCTGGCGTGTACGCCTGAGTCGCCGCCGGCCCGCGACACCGCGCCGCCGCCGGATGCGTGCACGACCAATGTGTACGACGGCACCTACGAGCTGGGGGTGTGTTTCCTGGACGAGCCCCTGGCCACGTTCTGCAGCCGGCACGCATTGGTCCCGCCAGAGGTCTGGGACGATGATGGCTGCCCGCCATACGCAACCGTGCTCGCCGACATTGGATTCTTCGACGACGATCCGCGTACGGCGTGGGACGGCAGCACGCTCGGGCTCTACCGGTGCGAGCCGCCGGATGGTCCGGCGACGGACACGTTCGAACTCACCCGCCAGGGTGGCACGTTCAGCATCGGCGCGATGTTCGACGTGACCACCGGGGCCCTGCTGTACGGCGGAGAGGGACTCGCCGGCGGCGACGACCTGGACCCCTACTGCTGCGGCACCGACCGATCGGCCGCCGCCTCGAGCGATCGCGGGGGCAAGTGTGCAGTTGCAACACCTGACACCGCGAGCGCCAGCGCGGGCCGCCCGAGGTGCACGGCGTCCACGAGCGCTTTCAGCGCTCTATCACCACATCGACAGCGCCTCCGCGCCGGGTGATCCCTCCCCACCTGGAGGAACCATGGCCCTGCGAATCGCCCTCGTGCTCATGCTCGCCGCCTGTGCTGGCAAGGACAGCTCCGACTCGGCCGAGGATGCCAGCTCGGACGACCCTGCGGCCGCGTGCACCACGATGTGCACTGACGCCGGGTTCGACGCCGGTGCGGCCGACGTGTACGACCACGAGGTGAACTGCACCTGCTCCGGAGGCGGCGGAGCGGTGGATGACGCGGGCTGTGGCGACCTGTGCACCGGCCTCGGCTGGTCGAGCGCCGAGGCGTATGCAGCCGACGCCTGCCAGTGCAGCGACGGCTGATCGCAGCCGGCTCTGCACGACGCCGCGCGCTCAGCGCATGGCCTTGGGCGCCTCCAGCGACTCGAACATTCCGTTCTGCTCTCCGAAGCCGGTGAGGAAGTCGGTGCGAGCGGGGCGTTCGGGGCGGTTGGTTGAGATGGGGTTGGTCCACTCGATGAACTCCGCCATCGGCTCCATCACCGGGTCCATGGCCTCGAACGTCATCCGGACCGGGTCCTGTCCGAACTCGGTCACCTCGTCCTCCGTGGCGACTCCGGCGGCACCAGAGCCGAACAGGGCGGCCATGCCCCCCAGGCCACCGGCGATGAACGGCGACACCGCAGTGCTGCCGCCGAACGGCAGGGCCGCCATCGGGCGCCTCCACACCGGTGATCTCCTCGAATCCCGTCTTCGGACGGCGGTCCGTCGTGTCGGCGTTCGCGGCGAGCTGCTCCGCGAGGGCAGCATTGCCGCGGCCCAGTGACGGGTCCGCCACGGCGGGCCCCGGCACCATCAGGGAGCCACACCGAGCGCGCTGGGGTGACCACGCCGACGGGTTCCTCCGCTGCCTGTGAGCGCGGGAGGGCCTACTGTGTAGGCGCAAGGCTACGGTCTCGCGCCCGGCACGGGTCGCCGGCCGGTGGGGATCGGCCTCACTCTTCGACCAACGGGCTCTGCCGCCGCCGAGGCGCGCCCCGCTCCGTCTTCGACTCCGGGAGCACCGCCACGTTGGGCACGAGCAGGTCCGGCACGGTCACCACGGTGCGGGTACGCGGCAGGTCGACCGTGGAGCTCGGCCCGGCCACCGTCATGCCGCGGAGCGGCCGCAGGTCGAGCTCGTGGGCGTCGAACCCGCGCACGGGCAGCCACTGACCGTCCGCGGTGAGCCAGTGGCCGAGCCCTGGCGTGTCGCCGAGCACCAGGATCCGGTCTGCGCCGGAGTGCGCAGCCTCTCGCAGCGCGATCTTGCGGAGCTTCGCGTGCGACACGGGACCGGGCGCGTCGACCGTCACCCAGGTCGCACGCGCTGAACACCGCCGGTCTCGCGCGGGCGCGGCGTGCCCCGTGCTGCCGGAGAAGTGCCCGGACAGGGTGCGGGTCATCAGGTGGGCCTGCACTGCACCGTCCGACACCAGCTCGACCTGTCGCGGCGGCACGCCCTCGCCGTCGACGGCCGGGCAGCACGGCGCGCCAAGGTCCCGCGTGGCGTCATCCACCACCGACCACCCCCGCGGTAGCACCCGCGTGCCGGGTGCAGCGGTGCGGTCCTTCGCCGGGGTGACGTTCGCGCTCCACGGGTTCTGCCGGGCCACGTCCGGCGTGCCCTCCAGCGGGGTGATCACCCGCCGGTACAGGAGCTGGGCGGCGGCGGATCCCTCGAGCACCACCGGTCCGTACCACGGCTCCTCGAGACGGGGCGCGTCGCGCCAGGCGTCGAGCCCGTCCGCTGCGGCCAGCACAGCACCCTGCAGCTCGGCCACCGGTGGCAGGTCCGCCGCTGACCGACCCGACCAACGGAGCACCACGTCCCGGGCCTCGCCATCGTCCGACCGGGTGGACAGGGTGACGCGCACGCGCGCCCACGGGTCGGCCTGCACGACCGACAGCCCGTCGGTGTCCACCAGGATCCGGTGCCCGTCCTGCCACCACACGTCGGCATCGGCGCGCTCCAGTCGACGCCCACGCACCGCCCCGGTCGCTGCGCGCGCCAGCGCCTCCAGCTCCGCTGCATCCGGGCGCGCCGGGAACACAGCGACCGATTCCCGCCGCACCAGCGGCTCGGTGGGCGCCCAGTCGGCCACCGGCGCGTCGGCGTCCTCCAGCTCGCCCCGGGAGGCTTCCTTGCGCCCGAGGTTCTCGACCGCCTCCTTGTACAGGTAGTCGACCCACCGCCACACGTCCTCCCGCACCCCACGCTCGGTGGCGAGGTCCGGCAGCCCGGTGGATTCGATGCCGGGCTGGTCCCATGACGTGCCGATGCCGGTGCTGTCGAACTCCGGCGTGCCGGCGCGCACCTCGACCCGCATGTCATCGCGCAACCGCGTGTCGGAGTCGACGAGCGCGCCGAAGCTGGCCTCCACGTGCACCTCCCACCCGGCCGCCGCCGTGGTGAGCACGTGGTGTGGCGGACCGTGGTCCGGCAGCGCGAGGTCGGGCACCCGGGCCAGCTCCGCCACCAGCGCGCCGTGCACGTCATCGGCTGTGGGCACGCCAGGGCCGGCGAGCGCGGCGGCGATGAACCACACGTTCACGAGGCACCTCCGGGAATCCCGGGCTTGCGCAGCAGCGGCGGCCGCGACAGGTCGGTCTCCTTCTTCTGGATCTCGAGGGACCGCAGGAGGAGGGACGGCGACACGGCGGCGTTCGGCACGCTGCCGCTCTCGGCGCCGCAGTACCCGTTGAACACGCCGGGATCGTCGCCGGCAGCGATGATTCGCCGCAGCGCGTCGAGGGGCGTGCCCACCAGGTCCACGCCGCGCACGAGCTCGTCGGGCCGCCCGTCTGGGTACACGCGCCACGCGGTCACCGCGCGGATGTTGAACGTGTTCGGGTACACGCGCCCGGTCAGCGTGAACCCGCCGGCGAGCTCGTCCACGATCAGGCCGTAGGGCGCTCCGCGTCGGCGCACCTCATCCAGCATCAGCCGCCTGAGCGACGCCTCGTCCTGCGGCTCCGAGGTCTGCACGATGGTGTTCGCCATCCGTGCGACGGGCTGCCGGCCCGCCTGCGCGCGCCCGTGCCCGTTGCTCTGATCGAACCCCGGGATGGGGGAGCGGCTCATCAGGAACCCACGAAATACGCCGTCTTCCACCAGCGCTGCGCCGCCACGCCCTCCTGGTCGTAGGCGGAGTGCCCGTTCAGGTCGAACCCGGCGTAGGTGGCCAGGGTGGGATCGTCGATGAACGAGATCGACGGCGCGGTGACCCGGATGCCGACGAGATCTTTGGACGTCTGGCCTTCCTCCTCGTCCTTCTGCCGCTGCCCCTCCACTCGGTGGCCGATCACCTCGTGCACGAACACGCCCGCCGCGCGCCCCCGCAGGAGCACCGGCCCGGACCACGGCTCGCCGGCCGGGGCATCGCGCAGCGCGAGCGCGTCCCGCCGCAGGGCCTCGACCCACCGCCTGAGTTCGTCGCGGTCTGGCAGGCTGGACGGGGCCTGCACGTCCGACCAGCGGTATAGCGCCAGCTCGATCCCGTCATCCGCCTTGACCCGGGCCTGCACAGACAATCGCAGGTGCTCACGGGGCTGGCGGATCCGGGTGCCCTCCGAGGTGACGCTCCACTCGTTGGTCGCCTCGGCGAACAGGGTCAGTTGGTGCCCGCAGATCATGGGTTCGTCGGGGATGATCGAGGACAGCGAGGTGAGCGCTGGCGCCCACGCGTCCAGGTCCACCTGCAGGTCGGCGCGTGGGCGCAGGTCCACCGGGGCCACCTCGCGGCTGAAGTCCAGCGTGGCCTCCCACTCCTCCAGCTTCACCGCGCGGTTCGCTCGCACCCGCACGATTCGTTCCCGGGCCTGCTGCACGGCGTCTTACGTCTGACGCCAGATCGTGTGGCGGAGCACCGGCAGGTCATCGTCCAGTGGGAGCCGCACGTTGGGCGTGTTCGGCCGGGAGGTGTCGCGCTCGCCTCGCAGGCGCCGGCTGCTCCCCCGCCGGGCTGCCGACCCGCGCCTGCACGTCGAGGGCCGAGCGAAAGGCTGTTCCCGATGTGCGTCTGCTCGCGGGCGTCACCTCGCGGCGACCGCCTCGGAGTCCGTGGGCGTCAGGCCCCGCCACACCACGGTCTCACCCGCCGGCAGGTTCGCCTGGCCGGAGACCAACCGCCATGCGGCGCCTGTGGGATCGGCGACGACGGAGGCGCGCACGCCGCGGGCCCGCAGGTGCGGAACCAGCTGTGACCGGCGCTGGGGCGGGTCGCTGCTCACGGCGACCACGCGGATGCCGCGGTTGGTGAGGTCCCGCATCTCGGCAGCGCAAGTGGTGCACTGCATCGACCACTGGACGACGGCCGAGGGCACGGCGTCGAGGTCGATGTTCGCGCCGCGAACGTCACGGAGGTCCTGGGCGCTGGCGACGAGGGACAGGGCGACGAGGGCGGTCAGCATGGCAGCTCCAGCGGGGTGGGCGGGTCCGGTTCGGATTCGCCGTGGGGGTTGGGGTGGGCGGCGACCGTGGTGCCGTCCGACGCTTTGGTTGTACGCCCCTCGGG
>JBLFXJ010000008.1:0-55034 GCA_047609825.1 Myxococcota bacterium | reverse complement strand
GCCCTGACGGCCTCGCTCGGCGACGAGCGCTGGGAGCGTCCCGAGGTCGATCCCGAGGCCATCGATGCCAGCCTGCGCGCCTCGGCCCGGAGTGCGGGTGAGTGGTACGCGCGGCACGCCGACGCTCTGGCACGCTTGGAGCCGCGGTGAGCGGGCCTGCCGCCCTGGTGGTCGGGTACAGCTGGGAGGATGGCGCGCCGGTGCTCCGGATCCGGCGGGATCAGCCCGGGGTGTGGCGACTCGAAGGCAGCGTGTGTTTTCGGGTGCGCCCGGGGCGCCGGTGCACCGGCTACGGCGGCGTAGATGGGTTCCATCCATGTCCGGAGCGCGCGTCTCTGGCCGGCGGGCACCGGTGCGACGCCTGCGCCGCCCGCGACGCGTTCCGGGTGTGCATGATCTGCGACGGCTTCCGGTGCGGTCGCTTGTCGCCCGCGGTGGAGCGGCACTGTCGCCGCACCCGGGTGCTCTACCTGGCCTGTTTCGGCGCGGATGCCCTGAAGGTCGGCACGGCGATCCATCCGCGGCGGGACCAGCGGATCGTGGAGCAGGGCCCCCTTGCTGCGGCGCGGGTGGCGATGGGTGACGGTCGCATCATCAAGCAGATGGAGACGACGCTGTCCCGCGCAGGGTTCACCGAGACCATGCGCCGGTCGCGGAAGCTGGCCTTGCTCGACGGTGGCATGGATGCGGAGGAGGCCACGTCGCGGGTGCGCACAGCCGCGGCAGAGCTCCGCGACGTGATCCCCCGCGCGATGCACGTGCTGCTGCACCCTCCGGAGTTCGTGCGCATGCCACCCCTCGCCGTGGAATCCCGCCAGATCCGGGTGAACGCGCTCCCCATCCAGGAGGGCACGGTCATCGAGGGTCAGGTCGTCGGGGCGGTGGGGCATGTGCTCTTCCTGCAGGACGACGCGGGGAAATTCGCGCTCGATCTGGGATCGTTGAAAGGCCGGGTGCTGGAGCCCGACCCTGACGGGCCGAGGCGCCGCCCCACGGTCCAGCTCGGACTGTTCTGATCGGACGGCTTGCTACGGTCCACAGCGTGTCTAGATGACCTCAACGCAGCTTCCGAACCGTCCTCGCACGCCCATGCAGCGCCCTCGCGCAGGCGTCGGACCGGGCGGATATGCCCGATATTCCTTTGGTCCTCACCAGCACGAGGACACCACCTGGACGCGCGATCACCGGCTCGGCATCTCCGCTGAGGTCATCTAGATCGCCGTTCGCAGGAGATGACCATGACCGACGCCGCCTCACCACCGCCGGTCTCGGTCGGCCGCCTGGTGGCACTGGCCCGCCCCGAGCTGCCCATCCTGTCTGTCGCCACGGTCGCCCTGCTCGTCAGCTCGGGCATGGGGCTGGCCTATCCGCAGGCCGTGCGTTGGATGATCGACGCCATCACTGAGGATTCGAGCTTCCTCGACTTCGACACTGCGGCGCTGGTGTTGGTGATCATGTTCGCCGTGCAGGCGGTGTTCACGATGCTCCGGGCGTGGCTGTTCACGGTGGCGGGTGAGCGCGTCGTGGCGCGGCTCCGGGGCGATCTGTACGCTGCGATCCTCGGCCAGGAGATGGCGTTCTTCGACAACTCCCGCACCGGCGAGCTCACCAACCGCTTGGCGTCTGACACCACCGTCATCCAGAACACCGTCACCGTGAACGTGTCGATGGGGCTTCGGTTCACCGTCGGGGCTATCGGCGGAATCGCGATGCTCGCGTGGATGAGTCCCACGCTCGCCGGGCTCGCGATGGCGGTGGTCCCAGTGGTCGCGATCGCTGCCTCCGTCTACGGCCGCATCATCCGCCGCCTCTCCGGCGAGGTGCAGGACGCCCTGGCCGCGTCGACCGAGATCGCGGAGGAGACCTTCGCCGGCCTTCGCACCGTGCGCTCATTCGCCCAGGAGGCCGCTGAGATCGAGCGGTACCGCGGCGCGGTGCATCAGTCCTACCGGCTGGCTGCGACGCGCGCGCTGGCCATGGGCATGTTCAACGGCGTGGCTGGGTTCGCGGGCTACGGCACCATCGCGCTGGTGGTCTGGTACGGCGGTCGCATGGTCACCGACGGCACGATGACGATGGGAGAGCTGACCGCGTTTCTGCTGTACACGATGCTCGTCGCGATGTCGATCGGCGCGTTGTCGGGCCTGTACGCTGACTTCATGAAGGCGATGGGTGCGTCGAAGCGCGTGTTCGAGCTGCTGGATCGCGACCGGGGCCTCGAGCAGAGCGACGGCACCGCAGTAGACGAAGTGCTCGGACGGGTGCGGTTCGACGAGGTCCAGTTCAACTACCCGGCCCGACCGGATGTGACGGTATTGCAGGATTTCTCACTGCACCTCGACCCGGGCGACACGGTGGCACTCGTCGGGCCCTCCGGCTCGGGCAAGTCCACCGTGGCAGCGCTCCTGGCCCGGTTCTATGACCCGAACAGCGGCACGATCACGCTGGACGGTGCCGACCTCCGCAGCCTCGACCCTCGCGCGCTCAGGCGGCAGATCGGCGTTGTGGCGCAGGAGCCGATCCTGTTCGCGACCAGCATCGCGGAGAACATCCGCTACGGCCGACCCGCGGCCACCGACGAAGAGGTGCGTGCCGCGGCACGGGCGGCCAACGCCGAGACCTTCGTCGAGGCGTTCCCCGAGGGATTCGACACCGCAGTGGGCGAGCGGGGAGTGCGGCTGTCCGGCGGGCAGAAGCAGCGGATCGCCATCGCACGGGCGCTGCTGAAGGACCCGGCGCTGCTCGTCCTCGACGAGGCCACGTCGGCCCTGGACACCGAGAGCGAACACCTGGTTCAGGAGGCGCTGGAGCGGCTGATGGAGGGGCGCACGACCCTGATCATCGCCCATCGTCTGT
Organism: Myxococcota bacterium; assembly: GCA_047609825.1. Classification (GTDB taxonomy): domain Bacteria; phylum Myxococcota_A; class UBA796; order UBA796. Next base: position 52,178 of record JBLFXJ010000008.1, on the reverse strand, counting down.
CCACGGTGCGCGACGCCGACCGGGTGGTGGTGCTCGAGGCGGGGCAAGTGAAGGAGCAGGGCACCCACGACGAGCTCGTCGCTGCGGGAGGGCTGTACAAGAGACTGGTGGAGCGGCAGTTCGAAGCGGCGTAGAGTGGGGGGGCGCTGGAGCCCCGTCCAGCGCGGTGCGCCAAAGGCGGGCGGCATGTCGCGCGAGCTGTCCGACAAGGAGACGGCACTCCTCAACGGCCTGCGGGCATTCGAGGCACTGGACGCACTGGTCGATGTGGGCCGGCTCGCGGAGCGCAGCGGGTACGCTCAGGCCAGCATCCGCACCTACTTCTCGAAGAAGCTCGAGGGGGTGCTGGTGTTCAAGGAGGCGGAGGGCTGGCGGGTGCGCGGTGCCCTCAAGTGCACACCGGCGGAGTTCGCCCGACGGATGAGCCAGAAGGCGGGCTCGGTCCAGGCCGCTCTGCAGACCGAGGATGCGTGGCGGCGGCTGTTGCGCAAGATCCTGTACGAAGGGCAGCGCCGCGGGTACCGGCTGGGTGGGGAAGAGGCGGCGTTGGTGGATAAGATCCGGCCGCGACGCCCGCGGGTGCCGCAGGGCGATCTGTTCGATCCGTCATGAACTCCGAGCGCAGCACGCGACGCGCTCGCGGGGCGTTCTACACGCCGCCCGAGCTGGTAGCCCATCTCGTGGGGCCGGCGTTGATCCGGCCATGGAGTGCTCGCATCGCAGCGACACCGGACGCGGATCTGCCGAGTGCTCTGGACCAGCTCGCCGCGATCCGCGTGTTCGACCCGGCGTGCGGGGACGGGGCGCTGCTCGCGGGAGCGCTGGGCGCGCTGCGAAGCCTCGAGGCGCAGATTCGTGCGCGTTGGGCGGCAGCGCCTCGATCGGTGGGGCCGGTCCAGCTGGTGGGTTTCGATCGGGACCCCGCCGCGGTTGCTGCCGCGGCAGTCCGCCTCGGAGGCGCGACCCTGGAGGCTCGAGACGGGCTGCATGGGTCCTGGCCGCATGCGGACGTACTTCTCGCAAACCCTCCGTTCATCGCAAAGAATCGGCTCCAACGTGCCATCGGTTTGGCAGCCGTGCAGCGCCTGCGGGAGGCGTGGCCCCAGGTCCCTGGCGGCGCGGACTACTGCGTGTATTTCCTCCGGCGGATGGTGGACGCGCTCCCCGCGGGCGGCACGGCGGCGATCATCGTGACCCGGACCGCGGCCGAGACAGTGTCGCGCCGAGGCGGGCTGGACGCCCTGGTCCGGGCACACACGATCACCGATTGCTGGCCCGATCTGGCCTGGCCTGGAGACGCCGACGTCCGGGTGGCGGTGGTGTGCTGGTCGGGGGGGCGCGTCGCTGGCCCCCATCGGCTGCACGGCGCTCACGGCCCGGTGCTCGTGGATCGGATCGGCGCGCACCTGTCAGACACCGTGGATGTGTCGAGCGCGCGTGCGCTGCAGGTACATGCGGGCGTCGCCCACCAGGGTCTGACCCATGGCCATGCCGGTCTGCTGCTGACAGAGCGGGCGGCGCTCGACCGAATCCGCGCCGACCCGACGGAAGCGCCGTTCCTTCGTCCGTTGCTCACGGCGGACGGGCTGCTGTCGCACTGGCCCGTCCGTGCGCCGCGTCGGGTCGTGCTGCTGCCGCCGGCTGTCGAGGATGCGCCGCCCGCATTGCTGGCGCGGGTCCGGGAGGCTGTGTGGCCCGACCGCCAAGCTGCGGCCCAGGCTGAGGCCGCGCGCAAGGAGGCCACTGGAGGGCGAGGCCCATCGCACCATGCGCGGTTCCTCGCGCGGTGGTGGCGACCGTCGTGGCCGCGGGACGCGCTCCTCCGCCGCTTGCAAGCGATGAACCGCTACATCGCGGTTGCGCGGGTCACCACGCGCCCACACATGGTGCTGTTGGACGCGAGTGTCGTTCCCAGCGACGTGATCGTCGCGTTCGCGCTGGACGACGACTACAGCTACGGCGTGCTCCAGTCCGCTTGGCATCTGGCCTGGCTCCGCGCGCGCTGCAGCACCCTCGGCGTGGCTGCGCGGTACACCACGCGCACCGTGTTCGCCTCGTTTCCCTGGCCGCCGGGGCCGACGCCCGACCAGGTGTCGGAGGTCGCCGACGCTGCGGTGGCGGTGCGCCTCGCGGTGGCTCAACAGGCCGCAGCGCTCGGTTCACTCCGGGCGGTGTTGCGGTCGAGCCCCGTCACCGTCGTCGCTGCGCAGGCCCGCCTGGACGCCGCTGTGGACGCCGCCTACCGTCATCGCAACGGCGACCGGCTCGCGGTGTTGCTCACGCTCAACCTGCATGGTGCGGCAGTGCCAGCCGGCCTTCCCGTGGGTTGTACCGTGCCGCAGACCACCGACTGCCTGGGCGGTCAGGGGCACCATGGGGTGCGGTCGTAGAGGGCGCGGGCGCCGGGCCGCCAGTCGTGTGCGTCGCTGTCGCCGAACACGCCGAGCACGTCGCCCGACGGCAGGAACACGATGGCGATGCCGCCGTAGCCAGACATCAGCGGTACCCACCGCTCACACGGGAATCCGTCGTCGGGGCCGAGGCGCACCGCCCAGGTGTGGTCATTGTAGCGCCACTCTCCATCCAGCGCGGGCACACCCGGATCGGACGGATCCCGCTGGAGAGCGGCATCCGCGCCGGTGAGCCCGGGAGCACCCTGCGCGAGGAAGGCGGCCAGTCTCGCCACCCCATCAGTGGTCCACCACAGGCCGTACCCGCCATAGGCCTGCCCATCATCGGGTGCCTCGACGGTCGCGCGCAGGGAGGCCCGTGACAGGGTGGAGATCGACAATGGCGCCCACACCTCCTCCCACACGCGGTCCAGCAGGTCGGCGCCTGGCTCGTAGCGATCGAGCCAGCCCTCCAGGGCGGCGACCGCGAGGTAGCTGTCCGATGTGTGGTAGACGAACCGGCTCCCAGGCGGCTCCTGGCGCGGAAACGTGAGCGCGATCGCCAGCTTCTCGCGGTGAGCCTCCACCGCGAAGAAGGCCGCCATGGTCGCGCCCGCCTCGTCTTCGTCGTGCACGGCGGAGTGGTACCGGCCGGTGCTCATGTCCAGTAGGTGCTCCACCATGAGCGCGTCGCCGAGGACGCTGGCGCCGGGCACCAGCTCGGACACCGGCGTCGTGCGGAACCCATCGCCGTGCTCGGCCGCGAGCCACCACGCGCCCATCCCGACGAACAGCGTCTTCGCGGTGGAGAACGACGGGAGGGGACGCACCTCGGGGAACGGATGCACACCCCACCGTGTGACCGGCGTATCGGCATACAGCCGGCCCTCGCTCAACACCCACAACGCGGACAGATCGGTCGGGTCCACGCCGGCCCGGAGCGCGTCCGGTTCCAGTCCCAGGTCGGAGAGGGGCTCAGCGGGCATCCGGTTCAGAACCTCGTCGGTCCAGGCCGCGGTCACGGCGGGCTCGGCGGGGCTCGGGGTCCACTCGGCGAACGTGGCGCCCCACGCGTCGAACTTGTGGTGCAGACAGGTCTCTTGCACCACCTGCCATCCGACGCGGCTGGGCCCTGCGTCGTCTACGAGCCAGGTCAAAAGGCCATCATGGGTGCAGTTCCCGTTGTGCTCGACCAAGGCGAATGGAACGGCGACCCGGGTCGCTCCAGCATCCCCTTGCTCGCTCCACGCCCGACCTGGCGCCAGGATCAGGTCGTAGCCGGCGTGCCCGGTGCGCTGCCAGCCGTGTTCATGGGGGACGACATGGCTGCCCTGCTGCGACACATCGAAGGTGAGCGCCGGAAGCTCCCGGTAGCGCGCATAGCTCTCGAGCCCGGCCAGGTCGGCCCAGGTGGTCCACGCGGGCCGTGGGTCTGTGGCGAGGGACCAGGTGCCAGACACGTCGTGGGTTGGCGGTGCTGCGGCCACGGGCAGCGCGAACGCCTCTGTCGGGACGGGCTCGGAGCCCACGAGGCCGTCCCGCAGCGCCTCGGCAGTCCAGTGGATCCGGTCCACGCGCCCATCCCCACCGAGCGGGTCACCGAGCGCGTCGGGCGCGGTGCCGGAAGGCGTCGTCACCGAGCTGGTGTGGGTGGGGGGCTCTGTGGTGGCTCCCGGGGTTGTCGCAGACGCGCCGCTGTCGACGCGCACGGCGGTGTCTGCGCTCGTGGTCTTCGGGTCGAGCGAGCACGCCAACAGGGCGACGACGGCGATCATGGCCGCAACAAGATGGACGCCTTGGCGAACACCGTGCGTTCGCTGACCGTGTACGGCGTCAGAGAGGCGGTCTCGCTGTAGCCCAGGTAGATCGCCGTTCCCGGCACGTCGAGCCACGTGAGCAACGCCGAACTCGCCAGCTGCGGCGCCTCGAACAGCGTGCCGGAGATGTGCTCCTCGACCAGGCGCAGGCCCAGCGAGCGCGAGAACTGCCAGGTGGCCCGGCCGCGGATCAGCATGGACCGCTCGGGCGTGGCCCCATCCGGCACGTGGCGGTTCAGGGTGGTGGTGCCGTCCAAGCGGAGGGACGTGGTCGGCCGGAGCGTGGCCTGCAGTCGTAGATTGGTCGTCGTGGCAGGCGTGAGCGTGGCGAAGTCCAGGGTGCGTGCCACGCTTCCCTGGGGCGCGACCTCGATCCCCGAGCCGATCTGTCCGGCGTAGCCCAGGTCCGCGCCCCATCCGTACAGCTGGGTGAGGTCCGCCGGGCGACCGGCATCGGCCGGGCTGTCGGCGGGCGTGCCCTCGGCCTGCACGGACCCCTCTCCACCGATGTCGACCGTGTGCACGCCGCCGAGCACCCACTCGTGCGCCGTGCCGACCGTGTGCCGGTGCTCGCCGTTGCGCTCCTGGGAGACCCCTGCCGTCAGCTCGGGGGTGTAGGTCTGCACCACACCGTCAGACGTGAACGTGTGATCCACGAGGGTCGAGGCCGAGGTCACCCCGGACTGCGGTCGGTAGCCGGTCTCCTGGCGCAGGCCGGGCGTCGTGTCGGACACGCGTGCGTTGAACCCGGTGCCCACGCCGGGCGCGCGGGACACGGCGATCTCGTTGCCCTGACCCCAGCGCACGTCGGCATCCGCCGCGCCGGTGAAGGTCTGGAGGGTGGAGCCGGCGATGAACCAGCGCCCGCCGAGCGGCAGGTTCGCATCCAGAGCGACGGCCTGGTGCGTGCCGGCCGTGCCTGGGTTCTCGGGCGTGCCCAGCACCCGCTTGTCGATCACCGTGGCGCCAACCACCCCCGTGTCCGCAACGTCCCGACGAAGGCGGAACACCGTGGTCATGGCGTCGCGCCCGTCCACGTCCGCGGCCTCGAATCCAGGGGTCTCGTTCTCCGAGAACGTCGGCAGCGGGGTCAGGTCGAGGGTGTTCAGCGCGCCCACCGACCAAGGCCCCTCGCGTCCACTGGCTTTCGCCCCGTACAATGGCTCGTTCACCGAGCGTGTGTACAGGCTGTCGGATCGGTCGTCGTAGAACTCGCTTCCGTCGAGGAAGAACGGACGGGTCTCGGGGAACCGGAACGCGAACCGTGCGTTCAGCCGAACGTCCGACACATCGGACTCCACCTGGCTGAAGTCCGGGTTCAATGTCGCGGTCAGGCCCAGGTCCGGAGTGATGCCGAACCGGGCGTCGAGGCTGGGACGTACCACCTGGAGCACCGGATCCACTCCGCTCATCGGGTCTTCGCGTCGCCCGACCTCCTCGCGTGGCCAGGTCTGCGCGGCGGTGAGCGCCGGGATCAGCTCGAGTCCGCTGCCCGCGGCGTTGGGGCGAACGCCGTGGAGCTGGCCGGCCTGGCTGAACAGGGCCGGGTGGTTTCGCTCCAGGCGCGGCCACGCGTACTTCGCGCCCTCGGACGGCACCTTGCGTGTGATGATGGCGCCCCAGGTCTGCTCTCCGCCGGGCTGGTACTTCAGGGATCGCCACGGCATCGCGACCTCGATCTCGTACCCGTTCTCGGTGGCGTGGCCGCGCGATCGGTACGCCGTGCTCCAGCTGAAGTTCCAGTTGCCGTTGTTCTGCCGGATGTCCTGCTGGATGCCGAGCGGGTTGAAGTAGAAGATGTAGCCAGACCGCTGGTCATGGAACGTATCGAGGTAGATGCCTACCTGATCATCGGCGTTGATCGCCTCGCGTGGGCTGATCCGCGCCCGCACCCTGTAGTCGGTATCCCGCACCCGGACGCCGATGTAGAGGTAGCGTTCGTCCTGCAGGAACCGCACCTCGGTGGTGCCGGCGGGAGCCTCACCGTCCACGGGCTGGAACTTGAGGAAGTCGGTGATGGGCTGCACCTGGGCCCAGTCCGCCTCGTCGAGGTGGCCGTCGAGCTCGATGGGGCCCGACACGTCGCCAACCCGGGCCTCCTGGGCGAGCGCGGCGGTGACCAGGCAGAGCACGATCACGCTGGCCTCCTCCTGCCCGGGCTGCGGTCGTGCGGTGCCCTCCGGGGGCCCTTAGTCGACGAGCGACCCAGTCGCAGACCTCAGAGTGCCGGGTCGAGTGCCTGCCGGACGATTGGGCTGGGCGCGCCGACGCTCGTGAGCCACAGCTGGTGCACCGCGCGGGTGGCCGCCACGTGCAACAGCCGGCGATACATCGGGTGATCGGGGTAGTGCCGGGCGCTCGCCTCGACGGCCACCACGTAGTCGAACTCGAGCCCCTTCACCTGGTCCACTTCGGTGATCTCGATGCCTGGCGCGAACGAGAAGTCCTGCGTGGTGACCTGCCGCACAGAGGGCACATCACTGGCTTCGAGGCCGCGGAGATAGGTGTTCGACACCGCGGCGTCCGGACACAGGAGCACCACCGAGGCCAGTGGCTCGGTCTCCATCAGCTCCTTCAGAGCGTCGGCGAGGAACGCGACGCAGGCGCCGTGGTCGGTGAACCGGAACATCTCGACCTGCGGCCCGTCCCGGGTGACGAGCGGCGGCTCGGTGTCTTCGCGGAGATCGCCGAGGAGGGCGAGCGCGAACTCCACCACCTGCTTCGATGAGCGGTAGGCCACGCGGAGGGTGTCCACCGAGGTGCCCTCGATCCCCAGGTGCCGAAAGAAGCCGGACCACGATGTGAACCCGGCTTCCTTCATCACGTGCTGCTGAGTGTCGCCAGCGAGGGTGATGCTCTGCCGCTCGTCCAGCGTGTCGAGCAGCACGCGGACCTCGAGCGGCGAGAAGTCCTGCACTTCGTCCACCGCCACATGCCGGTACCGGAGCGGGCGCTTGCCCTTGCCACGGAGAGGCCCGACCCGGAGCTGCCACGCGCGGAGCAGCAGGGGTGCGTCTTCCACGTCGAGCTCGGCCTTCTCCTCCCGGTCTCCCTCGACCCAGGCCACCACCTCCTCGGCCCGGTCACGGCACCACTCGGTGGCGCGGCGGAGCTCATCGGTGGTGAACGCGTCGGGGTCGATGCGCCGGATGTGGGGCTCGATCCGATCGAGGTGGGACAGGACGCTGAGCCAGTCGTCGATGGCCTGATCTGAGGTGGGGGGACCGGTGACCTGGGCCACCTGCTCCTCGAGGGCGCTCATGCAGGCGGGGTGGAGCTTGAGGCGCACCACCACGGCGGGCGTAGCCTCCCGGATGGCGCGGGGGAGCATGGGGAAGTGGCGCTGCACCTGGGACTTGGCCCAGCTGTGGTAGTCCCGCACCGACACGCCATGGATGCCGAGTGCCGGGAGCACGTGCGACACATAGTCCCGTAGTGCCCTGGAGAACACGACGAACAGGGTGGCCGGCGAATCGATCCGCGGATCGTTATACGCGAGCCACGCGATGCGGTGGAGTGCGACCGTGGTCTTGCCGGAGCCGGCCGTGCCCCGCACGACCACGAATCCACTGCTCGGCCGCGTGATCAGGGAGAACTGGTCTTCGTCGATCAGCCCGGCGATGTCGGGAAGTCGCTTGTCGGCGCGTCGACGCCGGCCGCCGAGGTCTGTGCCGAGTCGCCGGGCGTTGCCATCCCCTGGGCTGTACACGTGGGCCGTGGAGCCCTGCCCGCCAGCGAGGCGCGGTGGCGCCAGGCGCTCCTGGATCCAGCCGTCGTCGTGACGCTGGAAGCTGCCTTCGGGCGCGTCCACCCGCAGCAGCTTGCCGCGGAGGATGGTGATCGTGCGGCGCGCGGCCACCTCGCCCACACGCACGCGGCCTCCCATCTCCTCCTCGTACTCGTCACCCTGCTGATAGCGGTAGAATAGACGGGAGATCGGGGCGTTTCGCCAATCGACGATGCGCACGCCGCGCTGGATGCGGGTGGCCTTGCCGAGGAAGATGTCCCGCGTGCGGCCGTCCTCCTCGAGCTTGAGGTGTGCGAAGTAGGGGCTGTCGGGGTCGACCTCCTCCCGATCCCGTGACACCCGCAGCTGCTTGAGCAGCGCATAGTGGGCGTTGTATTGGGCAAGAATCGCGCCCTTGTCCTCCTCCTTCGCGTCGCGCACATCGTCGCGCAGGCGGAGCAGCTCGGCCACGATCTCCGACTCACGGGGGGGAGCCTGGTAGGGCTCCTCCTCCAGCAGGATTCGCACGCGGCCGAGGTGTTCTTCTTCCTCGTCCACGATGGGATGGCGCATCTTGCCTTCCAGGCGCGACCGCACGGACCAGCACGGGCGAAAGGCGGATGGTAACTGGTTCGCACCACCGCACAAGGAGGGCTGATGCCGACCGGAGATTCCCGCCGAATCGAGGCGCTCGAGGTGAAGATCGCATTCGTCGAGCACACCGTGCTGCAGCTTGACGACGTGCTTCGCGCGCTCCGAGGCCAGGTAGAAGCGATCCAACGCGACGTGCAGTCGCTACAGGAGCAGCAGCAGGCCATGATGCCCCCAGTCGAGGACGCCAAGCCCCCTCACTGGTAGCAGGAGATCCAATGCACGCTGTCACTCGCCCGAGCCCACCGTTCCGCGTCGCTGGCGGCGCGCTCGAGATCCACTGCGTGCCGGCGGCGTCGGACAACCTCGTGTGGCTCGCCGTGTGTACCGAGACGGGCATCGCGGCCATCGTGGATGGTCCCTCGGCCCGGGAGGTGCTCGCGTACTGCAAAGTCCAGGGGATCCGCCCGTCGGTCGTCCTGAACACCCACACCCACGGCGATCACATCGGCGTGAACGTGGACCTCGAGCGTCGTGGGCTCCTGGCCGAGATGCAGGTTGTGGGTCCGGCGTCCCGCGCGGGGGAGATCCCCGGGCTCACCCATCCGGTCTCCGATGGCGACACGGTAAGAATCGGCGAGGTCGAGGGGACCGTCTGGCTGACCGAGGGCCACATCGACGGGCACATCTCATTCGTGTTCGATGGCGTGGTGTTCTGCGGCGACACTCTGTTCGCCGGCGGCTGCGGCTACCTGTTCGATGGGCCGCCCGAGGTGATGCACGCGTCGCTGATGCGGCTGGCGAGCCTCCCGGGGGCGACCGCGGTGTGCTGCGCCCATGAGTACACGTCCGACAACCTTCGATTCGCCTGGTCGGTCGAGCCCGACAACGCGGTCCTGGCCGACCGCATCCGCGCCGTCTGGGCCACCCGTGCGCTCGGAGGGTGCACGGTGCCGTCCACCATCGCGATGGAGCAGGCCACCAACCCATTCCTGCGCCCAGGGTCGGCCACCCTGCGCGCGACCGTGGCGGCGGCATGGCCCGGCCGCGTGGTCGCCTCTCACGCCGATGTGTTCGCTGCGGCCCGCGCGCTGAAGGACCGCAAGGACTACCGCTCCCTTGACGACGCGGCGTTGCCGCTCGGCTGACCGGTGGTCGACCTGACGGTGACTGGCGAAAATCCGCCAGTCACCCCGTCTGCCGAGGACTACGGCGTGAAGCACTCGCGCACGCCGCCGGCGTTCTGCAGCGGCCCCGGGTCGGGGGCGAAGTCGGCCTCCGGCCAGTTCACCTGGCCCACATTCCAGATCTGGTTCCGCGTGAGCACCTTCGAGCCCTCCCACGCCACCGTTCCCGCGAGCCAGATCTTGGCCCGCGCGGTCACGGCGAAGTCGCCATGGTCCTCGAAGTAGTGCACCTTCACGTGGTAGCGACCGTCGGCCGGAGAGAACACGTTGATGTTCTCGGGCCCGAATCCGCCCACGTCGTCGAGATCGAGGCGTGGGTCGTCGCTGCTGCCGCCGGCGCCCCATGATGGAGTGCGGTTGCACCACGTGCAGTCGCCCGGCTTCTCGAAGATCGCGCCGTCGTTCTCCACGAGGTGGAGATCGAGGTCGGCCGAGGGGGTGTCCCAGGTGAGCTCGATGTGGATGGCATCGGCCGGCTCACCCACGATCGGGCACAGGGTGGGCGCAGATGGGATGTCTGCGGCGTTGTACACGACCAGCTGCGGCGCGTAGCTGCCCGCGAGGTCCATCTGCAGCTCGGTCACCTCGCCCGTAGGGTTCGTGAACCTGGCCTCGCTGCCCACGGGCGTGGCCACGAGCGTCCACTCGTAGCGGAGCGGGTACTGCTCGTTCGGGTCGTAGGAGCCGGAGCCGTCTACAACGGCGAAGCCCGGCGGGTTGGCCACTGCGGGGCACTCCACCACGGCGACCGGGTACTCGAGGTCGCCGCCGCCGTTGCCGAGCAGCACGACCGAGACCTCGGGCTCGTCGGGGTCGTTGGACGGGATGGTGATCGATCCGTTGTCACCCACATCGGAGTAGGGCGTGTAGGTCACCACCACCGGCAGCCGGTTGCCGGGGGCGATCGTGGTGAACGTCGGGTTGGACTCGATGGAGAACGCACCGGATCCGGTCTGGCCGAGGGTGCCGAGCTCGAGCGGGGCGGTTCCGCAGTTCTCGATCTCGATGAACTCGAACGCCGTGCTGTCCTGCGGCACGACACCGAAGTCGAGTGCGAGGCTGTCGAGGCAGATGTCGGGCTTGGGGGCGTCGACGCCGGTGCCGGTGATCGCCAGCACGATCTCCGGGAAGTCCTCGTCGTCGCTCACGATCGTGATGCTGCCCGAGTAGTCGAGGAAGTTCTTCGGCGTGAAGGTGACCGGCACCGCGATCGTGCCCTCTTTCTCGACCTCGGTCGGTACCTCGATGCCGAAGTCGAACACGCCTTCGGAGTCCTGCAGCGATACCTCGAACAGCTCGAGCGGCGCCTTGCCGGCGTTCGAGATGAATACTTCGGCCACGCCGGTCTGGCCGACGATCACCGGCTCGAAGGTCAACGCGTCCGTGGGCACGACCACGATCTCAGGGTTGATCTCGCTGAAGTTGGTCTCGGGCCCACCGCACGCGGCGAACAGCATGATGAAAGAGATGAGGGAGAAGGGATGCCGCATGGATGTCCTCGTGTTGGAGGGCCGGACCATCGAACGCCTCACGTCATACGAAACTTCCTGGCCGGCGGCCACTGCGCGTGGGTACAGTGCCCATCGGGAGACGTTGGAGTGCCCATAGTGCGTCAGTTCCTCATGATCCCGCTACTACTCATCTCTGGCCTGGTCGCGGGATGTTCGTGCTCGCCCACGCTCCCCCCCGACAACGACAAGGATGAGGATCCTCCTCCTGTAGACACGTCGCAAGACGTGCAGCACACGGGTGACACAGCTCCCCCACCCAGGTGCGCCTTCGTGGAGGAAGAGCCGAACAACAGCATCGATTCGTCTACGGTGTTCCTCACCGAGAGTCTCGGCTGCGGTGAGTTCGGCGCGCCGCTCGACCTCGACTTCTGGACCTTCGAGCTGCCGAGCGATGGGTGGCTCGGCATCCGGGTCGACGCCGCCAGCATCGGGTCGGCCGCCGATGTGCAGGTCATCGTCTCGTCCGACGTGGGCGTGAGCGCGGCGCGGGTCGACAACCCCGAGCACAACGACGTCGACCTGCTGTTCCCGGCGGTGGTCGGCACCTACGATCTGCTGATCAACGAAGAGAACCAGCAGGGGGGGGAGGATCGGTTCCCGTACGAGGTGTTGGTCACCGCCGCCAAGGCGCCAGTCACGTGGACGGTCACCGACCCCGGCACGAACACCAACGCTGGCGCTGCCCTCCGGGTTGTCTCCGGCGATGAGATCTTTGGGCAGGTGGCAGACCTGTTCAGCCCCGAAGACTGGTACGCGATCGAGGTCCCACCGGGACGGCACCTGCTCACGCTGGATGTCGACGCCTATGCGCTGGGCTCACCGGGCGACTTCAGCGTCTGGCTGTACGACGATCGCCTCGAGGCGCTGCCCGAGGGGTGTCGAGTGTGTGAGATCACCGGCGGCCTCGGCGGCGGCGATCTCGACCCGTACTTCGAGTACACGTCGAGCGGGAACGAGACGGTGTTCCTCACGATCCGCGATGTCGAGGGCCGCGCTGGTCCTGCCTATTGGTACTGGATCGGGCTCACCCTGGAGGCGCTGTGATCATCCGAGCGGTGCTCGCAGCTGGCTTGCTGGCCGGCTGTGGGAACAAAGACGGAGACAAGCCTGTCGACAAGCTGCTCGACACCGGCTGGTTCGTCGACACGGCCTCCGGCGACGGTCTGAACTGCCTGCACCAGGTTGTGCTGACCGATCCCGAAGACGGCGTGCGTGACTGGTACTGGCGCGACTACCCCCGGGTCTACGTCGACACGGATGAAGACAAGTCCAAGTACGAGGTGTTCCTCGTAGACGAAGACGGCGTGCGCCTGCGTGCCGAGCAAGCCTGGGTCGAGGGCAGCCTGGCCTTCGACGTTCAGTTCGTGGGGGGCCTCAAGGCCAAGCACGGCTACCGCATGTTCATCCGCGACTGTGCAGGCGAGCGCGTGGTGAACTTCCGCACCTCGCCGTATGGCGAGCCGCTGGAATCCGGCGCCGCTGGCCTGATCGACAACACCTATGTGCTCGATCTTGCTGGCGCAGAGTGGGTGCAGCCGCCGGGCCTCGGGCCCTTGCTGCAGCTGTACTTCACCACGCCCGTGCTGCTCGGGGTCCAGAGCGCTGACAACGACACCATCGACTTCTTGGGAGCGCCCGGCATCATCGACCCGTTCGCCGGCATCCAGCAGGACACCACCCAGCAGACGTGGGATTTCGACGGCACCAGCTTCACCGCCGCGCCGTTCTTCCGCGCGGACGTGGACGAGGTGAACTTCAGCTTCGATGGGCTGGACATCCCGGTCTACGGCTTCCGGGTCGAGGGGACCTTCGCGGCGGACGGCTCGTCATTCGGGGGCGGTCTGCTCTCCGGCAACGCCGACACCCGCAACCTCGGCGTTCAGCTCGGCGAACCCGACAACCCGGCCGCCATGTGCGGGTATGCCGAGTCGCTGGGGATCGCGTGCAAGCCTTGTCCAGACGGCGAGCCGTACTGCCTCGACCTGGCGGTGCAGGACGTGGACGGCATGAAGGTGCCCGGCCTCAAGCTGCGCCGCCGATAGCGAGCGCATCCGCAGCCGGTCAGAGCACGTCGAGGAAGCCGGCCTGGGTGATGTTGTCGTACGCGGCATCATTGCTGGGCACGCCGCCGAGGTCGTTCGGCAGCGTCCATGTCTGGCCGGTGAACGACACGACGGTCACCGAGTACCGCCCGGCAGGCACATCCTCGACGGCCACATCATCCTGTCGCAGGTCGACGTAGTCGAACGGACCATTCGCGTCGGCACCCGCCATGCCGCCCTCCCAGTAGTGGCGGAACACCGGGCTCCACAGCACCGACAGCTCGTTCACTGGGAACGGCACGTCCAGTGGCCCATACGGCGTGGGGTCGGGATTCAGGGTCAGCTCGAACCCGAGCGGGAAGTTCTCGCTCACCCAACGCTCGCCGGGCTCGAGCCCGCTCTCGTACACCACCTCACCGTCGACCTCGACCGGTTCGCCGATGTACTCGATGTAGATCCGTGGCCACACATCGCGAAACCCTGCCTCGGACTGGGTCTCTCCCGGGTACAGGTCGAGGTCGCCGTCGTCGTCGGCGTCGACGGTCCACATCCAGAGCGCGGTGTCGCAAGCGCTGAACGTGGCCAGATCGCAGCTGCAGGCGGCGTCCACACCGCAGTTGGCCGACGGATCGGGCTGGCACGGGGGCCCCAGGTCGACGGCGATGTCGTCGGTCAGATTGGAATCGACGCCGGTGGGCGTGATCCGGTAGCGCATCTGGGTGGCCAGCAGCAGGTTGGCGCCCGACTGCTTGCCGATGGCCCGTTCAACGGCGGGCATGTTGCCGTCGTCGTCGGTCACGAACTGGAACACGGGGCGCTCGGTCGACAGCTCCGCCCCGAGAACGACCGGCAGGTTGTCCACCTCAACACCGCCCTCTGCGGTGATCACGCCGGGGTTGGTGGACGTGAGATCGGCCACGTGGGTGCCGACCCAATCGCCGCACGTGGCGCCGGCGAGCACCCCGGTGAGTGGGCTGAAGTCGCCGTCGCGATCCATCAGGCCGTTCACGAGGAACTCGCCATCCGGCAGGTTGCCTACCGCCCAGGTCGCAGACTTCAGCCCTGACGTGTCGGTGGTGAATGTGGACGAGGGGATGGTGGCGAAGGTGAGGGGCCTGCCGAGACCGGCGGGCGGGCCGGGGTTGTTGGCGTCGTATACCGTGACGAAGGAGTGCTCGGGGTCGTCGCCGCCCGGCCACGCGATCACTCCCGAGAGCACGTTGTCCAGCGGGGGCGCCGACTGGGCGTTCGTGTTGTCGGGCGCATCCCAGGCGCATGCGGCGAGGAGCAGGGGCAGGAGAATCCGCATGTCGCCCTCAGAACCGGTAGGTGGCGGAGCCGAAGGCGCGCCCGCGTACGGGCTGGCCTTCGGGGTGTTCGACGAAGCCCTCGCCGAAGAGTTGCACCAGGTTCCACCCGGTGACAGCGAGCTCGAGCTGCTCGTCTGCGAACGGTCGCACGGCCACGCGAGTGTTCAGGAGCACCCGCGCGGCCACTGGCCGCTCGGCGATCTGGATCGTCCCGGTGTCGTCGAACTGGCGCAGACGCCAGGTCTGGGCGGTGAGGTAGTTGGTGGACAACGACAGATCCGTCCGCCATGGGCTGAGCCAGGCGAGGCCAGCGTTGAGCTTCGCGGTGGACGACGAACCATCGAGCACGGTGGTGCCCGATTTGGTGTCGCGCTCGAGCACCTGGGCCACGGCGACGTTCGCGAACAGGTCGAGTCCGTCGGTGGGGAAGACGGAGCCCTCGAGTTCGAATCCGATGCCGTCATAGACGGTGTCGCTTCGGTTGTACCAGCCCGTCTCACCGCCCTCGAACCCGTTCCGCTGGGGGTCGAACGGTGCGAGCGTCGGCTCGACGGAGCGCAGGTCGATCAGGTTGCTCACGCGGTTGTAGTACACGACGGCGTCGGCCTGGTGGAAGTAGGTGGACTCGTCATGCACGCCGAGTTCGAAGGTCGCGATCCGCTCCGGCAGCAGGGTGTCCTGGTCTCCGAGATCGCGGATGTACACGCCGGTGGTGCTGCTCGTCAGAGCGAAGTCCATGTACGATTCGAGGCTGTTCGGCGCGCGGAACGCGGTGCCGGCCGTGGCGCGCAGGCTCGTCTCGTCGAACAATCGGTAGAGCAGTGCGCCGCGGGGCGAGATCGTCTTGTCGAGGGCGATGAGCGGGTGACGGTCGGCTCGCAGGGAGGCGACCACGCCCAGGCGGCCGATCGTGGCCTGCTCGTTCAGGAACAGCGCCCCATGGTTCTCGACGAACACGGTGTCGAGTCCGCCGGCCAGGTAGTCGAACCGGATGCGCTTGTGCCGCAGCGAGGTGCCCACCAGGAACTGGTGTTCCACCGAACCGGTGGCGAACTCCACCGGGTACTCGAGCAGCACGTCCACCGCGTCGTTGTCGAACACGGGGTCGGGCGCGCGTGGGTCGGCGTTGGGCTGGAGCCAGGGTGCGGTCTCGCCCGAGTCGCTGTTCCAGAAGGTGCGCAGATGCAGGTCCTTCCAGAACACGTCGCCGCGGAGGTAGTGGTGGCGGAGGTTGATGCCGAAGTTCTCGAGCGCGCCGAAGTTGTAGAACTCGGCCGAGGTCTCGGACCACCCGCCGGAGATGGACGCGAAGGTATCTTCGCCGAAGGAGCGGTCGATCCGGCCATTGGCGCGCACGCTGGTGAGCGCTCGGTTCTGGTTCTCGAAGAACGGCGTGACGGGCAGGTTGTCGCGGACTTCACCGTCTGCGTCGGTGATGCCGGGCTCCTTCGCCCAGCGGCCATGTTGCTGGTATTGGGCGGCGAAGCGCCATGCGGTGTCTTCGGCGCGCCCGCTGGTGGTGACCACGCCGCGCCCGAGCCCCGGCGTGCCGCCGTCGACGTGCACGATGCCACCCGGCTCGTCTCCGGGTGTGCGGGTGATGATGTTGATCACGCCAGTGACCGCGTTGGCGCCGTAGACGGCTGAGCCCGGGCCGCGGACGATCTCGATCCGCTCGATCTCCTCCAACGCCACCGGCAGCGCCTGGATGAAGGTGACCCCGATGAAGTCCATGTAGGTGCTGCGCCCGTCGATCAGGATCAGCACCTTGTTGTTCATCTTTCGGTTGAAGCCACGGATGGCGACATCGGCGTAGCCAGCCGACAGCTGCATCAGGTCGACACCGACCACGCGCCGGAGCACGTCGGCGAGCTCCACCGCCCCCGACAAGCGGATGTCGTCGGCGGTGATCACCGACAGGGTGGAGGGTGAATCGAGGGGATCCTGGCCGACCCGCGACGCCGTGACCACGACTCGGTCATAGGCGTCGGTGAGGAAGTCGCTCTCGGGCAAGCTCGGCAGTGGCTCCTCGGACGGGGGCGCCTCTGCGGTCGGGTCATCCCCGGCGGCGGCCGCGTCTTCGGTGGCTCGGACGGAGAACGCGTCGGTGAGCGCGGCGAGCTCTGCCGCGATGTTCCGCAGCCGGGCCAGCTCCTCCTCCGAGGGCCCGCCCACCATCACGGGGCGTCCACCTGTGTCGGCTGCCGGGGCGCTCGTGCCACCGAGGCGGGACTCGAGGGCTGCGATGACCGGGTCTACGTCTGCGGCCCGATCGGGCGCCGCCTCTCTGTACAACTTGTAGTAGGTGAGGGCGTTGGCCGTGTCTTTCAGGTCGGCGTATGCGCGCGCAATATTGTACAACGTGACGGGGTGGGAGTAGGCCTCCTGGGCCGCGAGGAAGCGCTGGAGCGCGATCTCGAAGTTCCCATCGCGCGCGGCTTCCAGGCCTGCCGCGAAGTGGCGGCGCGCATCGTCTTTCGGCCCTGCGTGCGCCGGCGCGGCGACCAGGAACAATGCTGCGGCAACGGCCCACGGCTTCAACGAGAACGACCGCAAGGGGCCCTCCAACATGCAAAACGGGCGTACAGCCTACTCGAAGAGGTCATCGGGCATGCCCATGTAGCCGTCGGGGGTCTCTTCTTCCGTGCCCGCGGGCTCTGGTGCGGCCGCCGGCTCGGGCGCTGGTGCCGGCCGCGCTGCAGGTGCAGGTGCGGGTGCAGCGGCTGCCTCGGGTCGAGGAGCTGGCCTGGGCTCCGGTGCGGCCTCGGCCTCGCCTGCGGGTGGCGGGGGGGCGGGCACCGGGGCCGGAGCGGGCCCCGTTGACGGCGCTACGGGGGCCGGCGTCGCCACAGGCACCTCGACCGGGGCAGGTGCGACCGTGGGAGCGGGGTTGCCGATCGTCGGTGTGAGCAGGCCGCCGAGCACGGCCCCCACGCCCAGGGTTCCCAGGAGCAGCATGACCAAGACGATCGCTGCCAGCGCGAGCCACATCATCCGCGGGCCCTCGGCGGGCTGAACCACCTGCGGGGCCGCGGCAGCAAGCGCGGGGCTCTGTGCTTCTTCCGTGGGCGCGCGGAGGGTGTGGTGGGACATCGTGACGGATCGGTAGGCATCAGCGGTCATGCCCACCGAAGCGCCCAGGGCATCCATCAGCTCCTGCGTGTCGGCGAATCGCGCCTCTGGCGTCTTCGCGAGGCACTTGCGCACCACGTCCTCGAGCGCCTGTGGCACGACGTGATCGGGCGCGACCGATGAGAACTGGGGGATCGGGGTGTTCAGGTGCGCGATCATCGTCGCGGCGCTGTTCGAGCCGTGGAACGGGTAGCGGCCGATCAAGGACCGGAACAGCAACACCCCGATCGCGTAGATGTCGGCTCGGTGATCTACGGGCTGACCACGCACCTGCTCGGGCGACATGCAGTGTGGGGAGCCGAGGATCAGGCCTGTGCGGGTGATGGACTGGTCGTCCTTCTGCAGCTTCACAAGCCCGAAGTCCACCACCTTCACTTGCTCGCTACCGTCGTCGAGCGTGCGGATCAGCAGGTTCGATGGCTTGAGATCGCGGTGGACCACGCCTCGGCGGTGGGCGTAGCGCAGGCCGCGGCACACCTGCAGGATCAGCTCGACCGTGCGCCGAGGTTCCAGCGGCCCATCCTTGACCAGGTCACTGAACCGCGGGCCGTCGATGAACTCCATCGCCAGGTAGAAGTCTCCAGTCTCGGGCACCTGGTCGAAGTCGTACAGCGTGACGATGTTCGGATGGTCGAGCTGAGCCAGGGTCTCGCCCTCGCGGCGGAATCGCTCCTCGAAGGCGTGGGACTCCTCGGCATCGGGCGGTGGCGTGAGCACCTTGAGCGCCACGATCCGGTTCAGCTTCAGGTGCCGAGCCTTGTACACGGAGGCCATGCCTCCCCGCGCGATCAACGACCCCCGCTCGTAGCGGCCGGCGATGATCCGGGGCCGACGCTCGGGTCGATCCGACCTCGCTGTCGGTTTCTCCGGCACGCGGGGCTCCTGGGGGCTAGGCGTCCAGCAGCATACACCAGCGACGACTGGCGACGAACGCCGGCCACAGCCGGTGGGTGGGTACGATGTCCTGGCATTGCTTCGCGTCGGTGACGCCGGGCATGGAAGATGCGCTGGCCGAAGAGCTTCGCGAGATCGGCATCGCCGGCAAGTCCGAGACCGGAGGGGTGCGCTTCACAGCGAGCCAGGCTGGATTGTACGGGGTTCAGCTGCAGAGTCGGGTCGCGGCCCGGGTGACTGTCAGGCTGGGGCGGTTTCGTGCGAGCCAGTATGATCAGCTCGCGAAGCAGGTGCGACAGCTCCCGTGGAGCAAGTTCGTGCACCCGAATCAGCCCTTGCAGGTGCGCGCTACCAGTCACACCAGCCGGCTCCGCCATCGAGACGCCGTGGAGCGCAAGGTGGCGCACGCGATCGGCGACGCACTGCGTGGCCCGCGGTTGCCCGGCCCGCGCCCTCCCAGAGAGCCTGCTCTCGTGATCGTGCGCCTGGTCGACGACATGGTGGACATCTCCATCGACGCATCGGGTGAGGGGCTGCACAAGCGCGGCTGGCGACAAGAGTCGGGCAGAGCTCCGATTCGGGAGAACCTGGCGGCGGGCGTGTTGCGGATGGCCGGATGGGCTCCGGGCGTGCCGCTCGTGGACCCGATGTGTGGCTCCGGCACCTTCGTGATCGAGGCCGCGCTCGCTGCCCGGGGGCGGGCGCCGGGGCTGGATCGGTCGTTCGCATGCCAGCACTGGCCGGCACATGACCGCAAGGAATGGGCGCGGGCGATCTCTTCTGCGCGCGCCGGCGGGCCGCATGTGCGTACCACCATCCTCGGCGCGGATCGTGACGCCCGCGCGCTGGACAGCGCCAGGGCGAACGCGCGGCGGGCAGGTGTGGTCGACGACCTCACATGGGAGGCGTGTGGCGTGAGCAGCCTCCAGCCTCCAGACAAAGCGGGACTGCTGGTGGCCAACCCGCCGTACGGAAAGCGCCTCGAGGTGGGTAACGCCAGCAAGGTGTTCCGAGACTTCGGCCGCGTGTTGCGCACCCGCTGGCAGGGCTGGCGCCTCGCAGTGCTGGTTCCCGATCGCCGGCTCCTCGGGCCCCTCGGGCTCGCCGGGCTGGAGGCCGTGAGCACGTTCCGCAATGGCGGTGTCAGGGTCACGCTAGTGGTGGGAGCGGTGTCGCAATCTCGATGACTCAAGGGGAGGATCCAGCGCGGACGCATCCCGCGGTGGTGCATCCGGCTCAGAGGTGCGAAGATGCCTGCCATGTCGAACCCTACCGAGGTCACGCCGTGGCACTCGTTCGCGCTCCGCAAGGCTGCGCCGCAGGCTGAACGCATCGTGGGGCACTTCGGCGGCCACCCGCGAGGCATCCGGGCCCATCAGTGGCCCCGATGCCGTGTGTGCGGCTCACCGATGTGCCACATGGGCCAGATCGAGGCCGGGCCGTGGCTGGATCTGAACGGCTTCGCCCGGATGAGCCTGTTCATCTGCCACGCCACCGGCGGCCGCTGCGAGGACTGGGATGGCTTCAAGGGTGCCAACCGGGTGCTGCTGCACCGGGTCCGCGACGACAGCCTGTACGATGGGCCGCCGACAGTGCGGGTATACCGGCGCATCCGGCTCACAGTGGATCAGGCACGAGATGAGCGCACGGTGATCGCTGCGGCCAAGTCAGCCGGGCGGTCCCGCCGCGACGCCTACGACGAGGTCCGGATTGACAAGCTCGGGGGCGGTGCCGTGTGGTGGCACCGTGACGACACGCCGCAGCGCAAGGACCTCGGCGGTCCCATGCGCCTGATCGCGCAACTCACCACCAACATCGTGACGTTCGACATCACACGCAACGGCGTCGCCTACGTGTTCATGGACCCCAGCGATCCCAGCGAAGAGGCCGCCGTGCTCATGTGGCAGGCGGAGTGATCGCACTGCTGGCAGGTGTGGCGCTTGCCGCCGAGTATGCCTCCACGCCCCAGCCCGTGGTGTTCGCTGACACCTCCGATGCATTCAGCGTGATCGCGTTCGACACAGGGTACCTGCCGAGCATCTCGGATCCGGTGTCGGTGCGGTTCCACATCACGCCCTCTGGCGGCGTCACCACCGTGATGGACGCCACCAGCCACCTCGAGTGGCCCGAGCTCACCCACGAGCTCGTGGGTGAGGCAGGCACAGGGGAGCTGGCGATCGACTCGCATGTCGAGATCGAGGCCGAGGTCTACATCAACCTCCCGCCGCTGTATTCGGGCAGCATCCCCCTGTGGGCAGAGAGCGTCTCGCTGTTCGCGATCACCGAGTTCGACCCTCTGCTGCTGGGCGCCGAGTCACCTGCCGAGGTGCGTCTGGACGGCGTCGGGCTGATCGACCCGTTGGCCCTCGAGATCAACATCATCTTCGGACTCGACCTGGTGTTCGCGGCGGACTTCTACCCAACGATCGAAGCCACCCTCGCCGGCCGATCCGTCGATTCCACCTCACCGCATGCCGCCTGGTCGCAGGTCGCGGACGGTGAAGGGGTCGAGCTGCCGCTTCCGGGCGACCACGACGGCACTCTGCCGATGGAACTTACCTATATCGCCGACTTGGGCACGCTGTTCTCGTTCGTCATCGAGCCCTCGGCCTCCCTCGACACCCTGATCGGCGACTTCGACCTCATCCGGTTCCCCATCGACGTACCGCTGGTGGATGCGGGTGAGGAGAGGGCGTATCCGACCGTGGCCGTCGAACACCCGCTGCCCGCGCTCGGCGAGTTGCCCGATGCGATCGACTTCGGGTCCATCGAGGTGGGCCGACTGGTCAACGCCAATGTGGGATTTCCCAACCTCGGCGTGCTGGGTCTGCAGGGGACCGCCCAGATCGACGGCGACGGGTCGTTCGCGGTGTGGCCGGAAGACCTGTATGCGCTCGAGGGACAGACCGACGGGGTCGTGGTCACGTTCCTCCCTGGCTCCGCCGGTGATCGCAGGGCTGAGCTGGTGCTGTCGTCCAACGACCCGGGTGTGCCCGAGTGGCGCGTGGCGCTGACTGGCGCCGGGTTGGCACCGGAGGTCAGCACCCCGCCTGGCTCGACTGGAACCGGTGGCACGCCGGATGGGGGAGGGGATCCGGTACCGGAGGCGACGGTCGAGCCGGTTGCACCCACCCGCGAGTGTGCCTGCGCCTCCGGAGGAGGGTTCACCGGGGTGTGGCCGATGCTCGGTCTGGTGGCGTTCCTACGGAGACGGTCACGAACTTGATGCGGTGTCGGTCGCCATCCGCGCGTCCGAACCAGGCCTGCGGGACAGCGCCAGGCACTGTGCGCGGGTCGAACGACGGCGGCACCTTCGCGATCAGCGCAGGTGCCGACATCGCCAGCAGCGCTGGTAGGGGCGGAAGGTCTTCAGGGGCTGTCCGCGTCCGGTTCCACTCGGTGCCCCATGGTGGGTCGACGAACAGCAGGTCGGCCGGGTGGCGCGGAACCAGGTCGAACGCGTCGCCCAGCACGAACTGGATGCGGTCTTGTACGCGGTACACGCCGGCGTTGTGCTGTGCGAGTGCCAGGCGGGCGGCGTCTGTGTCGATCGCGACGACCGTGCACCCGGCCCGGGCGAAGGCGATGGCATTGCCGCCCGCGCCGCAGGTGGCATCTACCACTCGACAGCCAGCCCACGGCGCGGCGAGCTCGACGGCGAGGGCCTCGGGGGTGAGTGACCACCGGCCCTCATCATCGAGGCGGGTGTCGCGCGCGATGAACCCCGGGGTGGTGGTGCGACGCGCGCGCGCGTCTCGTGTCCTGCCAGCTCGCACGGCCGTCCGCTTCAGTCGCGGTCGCGTGGTGACATCGAGCAGCTGACCCCCCAAGCCCACGTTGCGGAGTCGGGCCACGACATCTGCGGCGGTGTCGCGGTCGAGGCGTGCGGTCCAGCCCTCGGGTCCGAGCTCCCACTCGCCGCGGCCGAGCAGCCGCGCCGCCGGCACCCAGTCCGGCACACCACGCACGGTGACGAGGATCACCGGAACGTCGCGACAACCGGTGCGTGATCTGACGGCGTGGACCATCCGCGCACGTGGCGGTGCACGTCCACGACCACCAGGCGCTCGCGCATCGGTTCGGAGACCAGCACGTGATCGATCCGCATGCCGTGGTTCCGCTCCCAGCCCATCTGTCGGTAGTCCCACCAGGTGAAGTCGGTTCCGAATCGACTCAGCGCCCGGTAGGCGTCGGTGAGTCCCCAGTCGAGCCACCCCTCCAGGCGGCGTCGCTCCTCGGGATGGCACAGCACCGTGCCGTCGAGGCGGAAGGGGTCCCAGACGTCGGCGTCGGAGGGTGCGATGTTGAAGTCGCCGCACACAACGACCGGAGTCGCCGGATCGCAGCGGTCGAGCTCAGCGCGGAACCGGTCGAGCCAGCGGAGCTTGTACCTGAACTTGTCGGAGCCCACCCGCTGGCCGTTCGGCACGTACAGCCCGTAGACGCGCACGCCCTCGATGGTCGCCGCGATCACGCGCCGCTGGGGGTCGTCACAGTCGTCTGCCATGCCGCGCTGAACGTCAGCGAGCGGTAGCCGAGAGACGATGGCCACGCCGTTGTAGGTCGGCTCGCCATGCCAGGCGCAGTGGGGGTAGCCGGCTGCGGCGATGGCGTCGGCGGGGAACTGGTCGTCGGTGTGCTTCAGCTCTTGGAGGCACACCGCATCGATATCGCTCTCGGCCAGCCAGCGGAGCAGGTGCTCCTTCCGAGCGCGCAGGCTGTTCACGTTCCATGTGGCGATGCGCATCGCCGCTCCCGGGGGTCTGAGGGTCCCGCGGCGTAACCGCTCAGGCCGGCGCGAGGACGATCACGGCCTGCGCCGCGCGGCACACGTGCGGGTCGGCGTGATCGAGGAGGCTCCGAGCGCGTTGCTGCACGGCGTCCACTTCAGCTCGGTTTCGCAGCAGGTCCAACACCGCCACAATCTCGGAGGGGTCGGGCTCCTTCTGCCAGATCTTCCACCACGGCTGACGGGCCGTCGAGATGTGGTGGAGAAGGGGCTCCGGAGTCCAGTTCGGGTGGAGCGAGAGCAGGCGGTCCAGCTCCGTCTGTCGGCCGGTCCAGTCCGGGGTGCGGATGAACTCGGCGACGCGGGTGTCGATCTGCGGCGGCTTGGAGCGGCCGATGGCGAACGCATGCGCGTCGAGGAACGCGAGCTCTTCCCAGGCCGGGTGCGATTCGGGCGGCGCCGTGGGCCGGCTGAGGAACAACGGCCAGAGGTGGGTCTCGGTCCACTGCCGAATGTCGTCGGCATCGCCGAGCTGGGGGGACAGCGCGTCCAGTCGGCTCACCACGTCGGCGTGGCTGGGTCGATCCTCCCCTCGATACGCACACATCTGGCCGATCAGGCTGCGCAGCGCGGCGCGCGTGTTGTCGTCCACGCCGGGTGGCTTGAGGTAGCGGATCGCCGTTGCGACGGACTTGGCATGCACCCCGGGGTGCAGCGACATCTCGATGTGCTCGCCACACAACAGCTCGTGGAGCACGATGCCCATCGCATACACGTCCACGCTCGGCGCGTCGTCTCCTCCGTCGAGGCGCTCTGGCGCGAGATAGCCTCGGGCGCCGAGCACCATGGAGAGGGTCTCGGCCTCCTTCTTGGACATCTGGGTCTTCGCGATCCCGAAGTCGACCAGCTTGAGGTCGCCATCGACCGTCACCAGCAGGTTGGATGGCTTGATGTCGCGATGGATCACCCGCATCGGCGCGCCACCGGAGCGCGGCGTTGCCTCCCATGCCGCCTGGAGCGCGCTGCAGGCCTGTTTCACCAGGTGTGCGGCCACCGCAGGTGCGACGCCGCGCGGGTGGGTGCGCAGCAGTCGGGAGAGGCTCGTTCCGCGGACCCACTCCATCACCACCATGGGGCGAGCGGCGACGTAGACGAGATCGTACACACGCACGATCCCGGGATGGTCGAACTCCATCATCATCCGGGCTTCGTCGCGCGCCCGCGCGAGGATCCGTTCCCGGCCGAGGTGCTCGGACTTGATCACCTTGAGCGCCACGAGCCGCCCGTCGCGGAGATCCTCCGCCACGCACACTGTGCCGAAGGTCCCGATCGCGCTGATCTCGAGCACGAGGAAGGCGGGTGGGGAGGTGACCATTCCGGGCGCAATCTACACCAGACTGTGGACATGCGCCCGAACTCTCGCGGAGCCCGCTCGAGGCGGGATCGGCGCTACTTGATCCGGTACCCGTCCAGCTCGTTGTTGAAGATCCAGGCGACGACCTCGCCGATCTCGAACCCGACCGGCAGGTAGCTCGCGATGCTGGCGGCCACGCTCCCTTCGTCTCGCAGCTCGATTCGAGCTTCGATCATCGTGGCAACCCGGCTGAGCCAGGCCTCCATGTTCTCAGGTCGCAGATCGACCCAACCCTTCTTCGCCCACCGGTCCACGCGGGCGGGATCGTCCATCGGAACGGTCGTGTCGTGGCCGCGGGCCTCGGGCACGTTGATCCGGGGCCCACGGATGATCCGGTCTCCGCTGGCACGGAGGATCGGGATTCCGATGCTCGGGGCCAGGTGTCGGACCGGGCTGTCGTCCAGGCGGGCTTCGACCGCGGCGCTCAGGCCGGCCGCGGTCCGTCGCTGGCCGTCATGCTCCAGAACGCCCTCGAGAGTGCCGAATGCATCACGAAGCAACCACGCCTCGAACAGCAGCTTGCTGAGCTCTGGCGGGCCGAGCCTCCCGAGCGCGATGCTGGGTACGGCAGCTCCGGCCTCTGCTTGCGCCAGGTCCTGGAGCGCCACGGACCGGACCAGACCGGCTTTGTAGGACGGATCCAGCACCGCGCTGTCGAGGGCCGAGATGATGTCTCGCCCCGTGTTCGCGCCCCGGATCTCATGGACCACGGTGCGCGCGATCTCCTCCGGCGTGATGTACTCCATCTGCCCGAGGGCGGTGATCGCTGCGAACTCACCCCTGGTGAACACGCCGTTCTCACCAGTGTCCACCACCGACACGTCCAGATCGCCCACGGTGGTGTACCCCTCGGAGTCCTCATGGGTGTCGAGGCGGCCTGCGCCGAGCAGCACGGTGCGAGGCTCGAACAAGTGGCTGTTGCCGTGCTTGTCGCTGACCCGTTTGGTGGTGACGGCGCGGTACCCGATCATCGCGGCCGGCTTGACCTCTTTGACGATGGGGGCGTGCGGCGTCCGGGCGAGCAGGAACAGCAGTCCGGTGTGCCCGAAGGCGGCTTCAGTCTTGGCGAGAAGCACCTTGCTAGGCTTGTCTTCGCTGTGCGTGTAGGGGATGTTCATGCCCATTCCGCCGGTGCCCGTGGTGCCGACCTTCAGGTACACCCGCGTGCGGTGGTCAGTGGTGGCCCGGTGGAGGAATCGGACGTGTCGGATCAGCTGGGGCACGGACTGGGACAGCAGGAAGCGCTCGAGGTCAGGGGTCCCTTCCTCGGAGAACCCGTCTTCCCCCAGCCAGTGTCGCACCCGGTTCGCGCCTGTGAACACGTCCTGGTAGGACAGCCCGGTCGCCGTGTTCACACAGTCGACCACGACCTGGGGCGTGTGCTCGGCGATCAGCCGCACCAGGTGGTTCTCCGCATAGGCGTCTTCGAACGGTCCGAACACCGTCTCCAGGAGTCGCAGGCGGGTGGCCCGGTCCGCCATCGCCGCATTGCGGGACGCGTTCGCGAGGTCGGTGGGGACGAACAGGTTGCCCCACTCCGGAACGAACTCCACCGAGTCGAACTCTTGCTCGAGGCGAGCGACTGCGGCGCGTGCCTCGCCCTCGAGCAGGGACGCGACCACAATGCGGGTCGGTGAGAGATCACGGCAGATGCGACGGCACACCTGAAGTCCGACAAGGCCGGCGCCGCCGAGGATGAGGTAGTGATCGAACACGTTCCGCCCCCTGAGCGGCCCTCGTAACCAGCGACCAGCCTCGCGACGCTACGGCTCCATCGGCACGGCCACCGACCGCTGCTCACCATCGCGGCGAACGAGGAAGAACAGGGTGCCGTTCGCCCGGTTCACCTGGCGTTGAACCTCCGCAGGGCTCGTGATTGCCTTGCCGCCGATCTCGAGCACCACATCTCCCGGCTCGAGTCGATCGGCGGCCGGCGTTCCGTCGGCGATGGCGCGCACGACCACCTCGCCATCAACGAGTCTCAGGTCGAGCCCGAGAGTCGGCGGCACTGGCTCGGGCGGTTCCTCGTCGCTGGGGCGTTCTCCTAGCTGAACCGACACGGTTCGCTCGCGGGCTCCGCGGAGCACTGTGAGTCGCACCGTCTCGCCTGGCCGGTGACCGCCGATCGCGGCGATAAGGTCACTCGGGCCCGCGATGGCAGCGTCGTCCACGGCCACCACCACGTCGCCGGCGCGCAGCCCGCCCCGGTCTGCGGGTGTTCCCGCAAACACGGTCCCGATCACCGCGCCGGGTCCTTCACGAACGCCCAGCGTTGCGGCCAGCTCGTTCGTGAGTGGCTCCGGGCGCACCCCGATGAAGCCACGAACCACCTTGCCATGTGCCTGCAGGTCGCGAACGACCTCGCCCACGAGGTCGGCCGGGATGGCGAACCCGACGGTGTTCGCTCCGGCGATGATCGCGTTGGCGACGCCGACGACCCGCCCGCTCAGGTCGAAGACAGGGCCGCCGCTGTTGCCTTGGTTGATCGCGGCATCGGTCTGGATGTAGTCGTCGGAGCCGAACACATCCTGGCCCAGCACCCGACCTTTGCCGGACACGATCCCGGCCGTCACCGTGTGCCCGAGGCCGAGCGGGTTGCCGATGGCCACCACCCAGTCGCCCACGCGGACTTCCGACGAGCTGCCGAACTCCAGGTATGGCCAAGCCCTGTCGGCTCCCAACGACAGGAGGGCCACGTCCGTCGCTTCGTCCATCCCGAGCACCGTGACCGGGACCCGAGAGCCGTCCGACAGCCTGGCGTGGATCGTCTGTGCGTCGGCCACGACGTGGGCATTGGTGACCGCCAGACCGTCCGTCGAGATGAGGAACCCGCTGCCCTCGCCCCGGCGCGCTTCCGGCAGCGACAGGAAGTCGCGGAACGCCTCCGGGACGTCCACCGGCTGTTCGTCGACTTCGAGCACCAGCACGGCTGGCATGACGGCATCGACCAGCGGCGCGAGAGATCGCATCGGGCTGTAGTCGGCCGGCGCGCGGAGAGGCGCGGGGTCCGCGGCGAGCGCCGCTGCCATCAACATCACGAGCGGCATTGGACCTCCCTCTGATCCTTGTGCTACCGAGCCAGACGCGTCAACGCGTCCGGCGTCACGGTCTGTCGGAGGGGTCATGCAGAGCCAAGATCTCGAGGTGGCGGGAATCGGTCTCCGGGCGGTCTCGGTCGGAGGGAAGGAGACGTGCATCGAGGTGCCGGCGTGGCGCCTGGCGTTCGACATCGGGAGGTGCCCGCCCACCGCGGTTCGCGCCCGTCAGGTGCTGTTCACGCACTCCCACGTCGACCACATGGGTGGGGTGGCCCACCACACGAGCCTTCGGGCACTGCAGGGCATGTCGGCTCCTCGCTACCTGCTGCCGCAGGAGCACCATGCGAACTTCGGCACGCTGATGGACGCATGGCGCCGGCTGGATGGCGGTGAGCTCGCGTGCGACGTGGTGGGCGTGCGGCCCGGGGATGTGGTGCCGCTCGGCGGAGGGCGGCACGCGCATGTGTTCCGGGCGATCCACCGCGTTGCGGCGGTCGGCTACGCTATCCAGTCCCATCGAAGCCGGCTGCGTCCCGAGTGGCAAGGGCGGCCGGGTCCCGAGATCGGTGCGGCAAGGGCGCGGGGTGTTGCCATCATGGAGGAGCATCAGTGCACCGAGCTGGCGTTCTGCGGCGACACCACGATCGACGTGGTGGAGCGGGAGCCGCTGGTCCGGACCGCGAAGGTGCTCGTGTTGGAGTGCACGTTCTTGCCCGGAGGGGACTCGCTGGAGCGCGCACGCCGGACCGGGCACGTACAGCTGGACCAGATCGCGGAGCGCGCCGACCTGTTCGAGAACGAAGCCGTGGTCCTGACGCACTTCTCGGCGCGGTACTCCGCCGACCAGATCGTCGAGGCGTTGGACGCTCGGCTGCCCAAGCACCTCCGCGACCGCGTCACCCCGCTGTTGCCCTGGGTCAGGCCGGCGTGATGTGCCGGGCCAACCAGTCGACACGGCCGGCCACGGCGTTCTGGTAGATCGACTGGATCCGCTCCGTCACTGGTCCCCGTGCGCCGTTTCCGATGGCGCGGTGGTCCAAGGTGGCGATGGGGGTGACCTCTGCGGCCGTGCCGACCATGAACGCCTCATCGGCCATGTACAGGCCGTCGCGGCCGAGCGACTGCTCCACCACCCTGAGATCGGGAAGATGGTCGACGATCTCCATGACCGTCTTCCGGGTGAGCCCGGGCAGGATGTTCGTCGGCGGCGGCGTGGTCACGAGGTTGCCCTCGACCATGAAGATGTTCTCGCCCGTGCCCTCGGCCACGAGGCCGGTGTGGTCGAGCATCAGCGCTTCGTCGTAGCCATCTTCGTTGGCCTCGTAGCGCGCGAGGATCGAGTTCACGTAGTGGCCCACGACCTTGGCGCGCGGCATCGACGCGTTGGGGTGGCTGCGGGTGAAGCTGCTGGTCTTCAGGTTCACCCCGCGCCGCAGTCCCTCTTCGCCCAGATACGCGCCCCAACTCCACGCCGCGATCACGACGTGCACCTTGTTCCCCCGTGCGCCGAGCCCCATCTGCCCCGCGCCGAGGAACACGAGCGGGCGGATGTACGCAGAGGAGAACTCGTTCGCCCGGAGCACCTCGAGGCACGCCGCGCGGAGATCGGCGAGGGAGTAGTCGAGCGTGTGGCGGATCACGGCGACTGAGTTGAGCAGGCGCTCCAGGTGCTCATCCAGCCGCCAGACGCCCGCGCGGCCATCGGGCTGTTCGTAGGCCCGGATGCCCTCGAATGCGCCCAGCCCGTAGTGGAGCGTGTGGGACAACACATGCGTCGTGGCGTCCTCGAAGGGCACGAGAGCGCCGTCCATCCAGATCCACTTCGACTCGATGCCCATTCACCCTCCTGGACGGTCCAACGTAACGTCCGCGGTGCCGGGAGGGCAGACGGCGGGCGCGCGCGACAGCGTCGGGGCTGTGAGGTAGACTCGCCGCAGTCAGTCTCGGAGGGCTCGTGTCGCGCTGTCTCGTCCCACTGGTCCTCGGCCTCGCCGCTTGCGGGTCGAACTGGAACATCGGGCTGAATGACGAGCTGGTCGTCGACTGCCTGGACGAGCGGTTCTACTACCTGGACGTCGACGGCGACGGCTGGGGAGATCCGGCGACAACGGGCCGCCAACGGTGTGAGCCCGAGGGCGACCTCACCGCCACCAACCAGCGCGACTGCGACGATGATGATGCGTCGATCACCGGTCGCGTGGGCGCGATCTGCCCCGGGCAGCTGGTGGCCTCCGCCGACGGCTCGGACGTCGAGTTCGGCGCTGCGGTTGCAGGCGAGGGCGAGTTCGTCTGGGTGTATGGCTCCACTCCCACGCGCACCTACCAAGAGGCACGTGACGCGTGCGAGAAGTGGGCCCAGCACCCGTTCCCGGCCAACGATAACGCCCAGTTCGGGCTCGCGACCTTCGACCCCTCCACCGACTCGCTCACCGAGGTCCAGCAGGCGATCGTCGAGAGCATCATCGACACCCCAGGAGGCGGCACCTTCGCCGCCTGGATCGGTGTGCAGTGGGAGGGCGATCTGGAGTCGGGCGGATGGAGCTGGGAAGACGATTCCAGCGACGGCCTGATCGACGACCTGGGGTTCTGCACTGGAGAAGCGGTCCGGCCGGAGGACTTCTTCCCCAACATGTACATCAATGATCCCGAGCACCGCGAACTCATCCTCGATGAGCTGGATCAGCTGCGGCTCGCTCTGATCCTGAACGACGCTGGGGGCTGGTGCCTGGGCCTGCCCGACCAGATCGGTGGAGACGGCGGCAACGGGTATTCGCTCACCCGCGCCCACCTCCTGTGCGAGCGGCCGCCCGCCGACCCGTCCGAGTACGAGCCTGAGGTTGGCACCACGACCGACGGGTGAGCGGCTCTGCCGTGAGTCCGTGCAACGATAGGCTGCTCCGGGCCATCCACCGCTCGGCACCGGTGGGATCGCACAGTGTCGCAGCCCGCATGGGGCGCGGGGGTACGTTCACCGGCTAGATGCTGTTCTCGCCCAGAGTCGAGGGGGAGGCTGAACAGTGTCAACGCGGTCGCTCACGCACCTGGCATCCGGGCTCGTCGTCGTGACGTGGGGCCTGCTCGTGTTCGGCGCGTCTGTCCGGGTGCACGGAGCTGGACTGGCGTGTCCCGATTGGCCGTTGTGCTTCGGCGAAGTGGTCCCGACGCTGAACTTCGAGGTGGGTCTCGAGTGGGGCCACCGCGTACTCGCAGGCCTGATCTCGCTTGGCTTCGTCGGCCTGGTGGGTGGCATTGCGGCGGCCAGAGCCAGCCTGCCCAGGCGGATCCCAGTGCTCGCCGCGCTCGGAGCCATCGCTCTCACGGTGCAGATCATCCTGGGCGGCCTCACCGTGCTGGAGCTGCTCGCCGAGTGGACCGTCACCTCGCACTTGCTCACCGGAAACACCTTCTGCTTGTTGCTCCTGGTGCTCGCCCTGGCGCTCCGCGAAGTCGACAACCCCGTCAACCGGGCTGCCGCCGGCACAGGGGAGCGGGCGTTGGTGGTGTTGCTCGCGTTGGTGGTGCCCGCGCAGCTCGCGCTCGGTGGGCTGGTGTCGTCGAGCCACGCCGGGCTCGTGTGCGGCACCTGGCCCGCCTGCAACGGCGACGTCTGGTTCCCCACCTTTTCGGGTCTGGTCGGGCTTCAAGTCATGCACCGTCTGGTGGCGTATGTGCTGGTCCTCGTCGCCCTCGGCGTGGCCGTGGTCGTCCGGTCGGGCCGCGCGGCGACGGCCGCGCGAACGCTGGTGGGGCTCGTCGTGCTGCAGGCCGTGTTGGGCGTCGCCAACGTACTGCTCTACCTCCCGGTGGAGGTCACCCTGGCCCACTCCGCAGGGGCCGCTGCCGTGGTGCTGTGCACGACCTGGCTGAACTATGAGGTGTGGATGGCACCCGTCGCCACCACACAGCTCACCCCTTCGCTGGTCGACGTGGAGACCGCACGATGAGCCACATGCCCGAGCCACTCGTCAGCGCTCCGATGACCAACTGGACGGATTCACTCCGCGTCTACGTCGACATCACGCGCCCACGGGTCATGGCCCTCGTGGTGTTCACCGGGCTGCCCGCGTTGCTGCTGGGGCAGGCGCGCTGGCCCACGCTGGTCGAGGCGTTCTGGATCCTCCTGGGCACGGCGTTCGCAGGCGGTGCGAGCTCTGCGTTCAACGCCTACATCGAGCGGGATCTCGATGCTCGGATGGCGCGTACGCGCAGGCGGCCATTGCCGGCTGCGGCGCTGATGCCGACCGTCGTGCTCGGCTACGGCGTCGTCCTCATGGTCACATCCACGATCATCCTGGGTGTCGTCGGCGGGTTCGGGGCAGCGGGAATCGGCTTGGCGACCATCGGATTCTACGTCTGCGTCTACACTCTGTGGCTCAAGCCCCGCACGCCGCAGAACATCGTCATCGGAGGGGCCGCCGGCGGCACTGCGCCGCTGATCGCTTCGGCGGCGATGTCCGGCGAGGTCAGCGTGGGCGCGTGGATCCTGTTCCTGATCATCTTCCTGTGGACCCCGCCGCACTTCTGGGGCGTCGCAATCTACCGCAAGGCCGAGTACGAGGCAGCGGGCTTTCCGATGATGCCGAGTGTGGTCGGCGACCAAGGCACCCGTTGGCGTTCGCTCGCCTACACGCTGGCGCTCGTGCCCGTCACGCTCGCCCCAGGCTGGCTGGGCTACCTGAGCACGATGTACACGATCTCTGCGGCGCTGCTCGGGATCGGGTTCGTCTACTTGGTGGGGCGCTCGCTGGTCGAGCAACGGCCATCGTACGACTACCGCGTCTTCCGTGGTTCCATCCTGTACCTAAGCGTGCTTTTCCTGGTGATGTTCGTCGACCTTCTCGCTGCTGGGGTGGCGTGATGTCCACGCCCGCAGCCCAGGTCATCACCCCGCCCGTCCTGCGTCTGCACGTGCAGTCAAACGATGCACGGAGCCCAGTCCTGGGCCGACCCACGGATATGGCGTCTTGCACGTGTGCCGGGTTGCGCCGCACGCGTGGATGTGGTGAAAGAGCGCAGCGTCACGCGCGAACCCTCCCGAGGCTTTCATGATCGCGGCACGACTCCTACCGTTCTTGCTCATCATCTCCGCCTGCGGTTCGGCGGCTGGCCAAGGTGACGCCCGCGGGCCGGTCCTGTTCGGCGACAACTGCGCGCCGTGCCACGGCGGCGCTGGCCAGGGCAACGCCAGCATCGCAGCGCCTGCCATCGCAGGCCTGCCCGAGTGGTACGTCCTCGCTCAGCTCCACAAGTTCCGCGACGGCGTGCGGGGAGCACATGCAGATGACGCCCCGGGCCTCCGGATGCGGCCCATGTCACGCACGCTCGAGGTGGATGATGTGCCTCGCCTCGCGGCCCACGTTGCCACCATGCCCGCTCAGGAGCCTGGCCGGTCCACGGTGCACGGCGATGCCGAGAAGGGAAAGGCGGCCTACGCCACCTGCGCGGCCTGCCATGGGGCAGCGGGTGAGGGCAACGAGGCGATGTCCGCTCCGCCGATCACCCAGCTTGACGACTGGTACATGGCCACGCAGCTCCACAACTTCAAGAGCGGCGTGCGCGGAGCGAACCCGGATGACACCACCGGTGCGCAGATGCGTCCGATGGCCATGATGCTCGCGGACGACGCCGCGGTCAACGACGTAGTCGCGTACATCGGAACCCTGTGAATCCGGAGAACGACATGGGGCACGAGCCTGAGCGCATCGAGTTGTCAGAGGGGGAGCACGCCGCTGCTCAGACCTTCTGGATCACCACCATCGGCGTCTTGCTGTTCTCGGCTGCCGCCTTCTTCATCCTGCTTTGACGGGCTACCCATGATTGAGATGTTCCAGCCACAGGTCTCGTCCTTTGCAGGCGAAATCGACTCGCTGATCCTGTTCGTCACGGTGATGGTCGGCTTCTGGTATTTGCTGACCAAGGGCATGTTCTTCTACCTGATCTTCCGGTTTCGTGAGAAGCCAGGGGTCAAGGCGGAGTACATCACCGGCAAGGAGAAGCACCTCAAGCGGTGGGTCACGATTCCCCACCTCGTCATCATCCTGTGTGATGTCTTCCTGATCTTCGGCGCCGTGCGGGTCTGGTACAACGTCAAGCAGTTCATGCCCGAGGCCCAACAGACCATCCGTGTCGTGGGTCAGCAGTGGGCATGGACCTTCCAGCACCCGGGCCCGGACGGCGAGCTCGACACGGATGACGACATCTCGCTGATCGACGAGCTGCACATCGAGTCGGGTGTGACCTACCACTTCATGCTTGAGTCGAAGGACGTGCTGCACAACTTCAGCGTTCCGGCGTTCCGGCTTCGTCAGGATGCGGTGCCGGGTCGGCGCATCCTGGGCTGGTTCAAGGCTGAGGTCACTGGCGAGTACGACATCCAGTGTGCCGAGATGTGTGGCATCGGCCATGGCATCATGGGCGCCAAGCTGTACGTCGAGTCTCCGGAGCAGCACAGCTCCTGGATTCGTGACATGTCCGTCACCGAGGTGGCGGCCGCAACTGTCCGAGAGGATCTGCGATGAGTGAGCCCGCCGTCCACCCGCACGAGGGGCACGATAACCACCATCACCACGAGCCAACGTTCGTGGAGAAGTGGATCATCCCGCTCGATCACAAGTACATCGGCAAGCAGTATCTGTTCACGGGCATGTTCATGGCCCTGATCGGTGGCTTCCTGGCGTACGCGTTCCGCAGCCAGCTCGCCTGGCCAGGGTCCGACATCCCGCTGTTCGGCCACATGTCGCCGGCCGAGTACAACGCGGCCGTCACGAATCACGGCACCATCATGATCTTCTGGGTCGCGATGCCGGTGCTCATCGCGGCGTTCGGGAACTTCCTGATCCCGCTGATGGTCGGCGCTGACGACATGGTGTTCCCACGCCTGAATCGTCTGTCCTACCAGATCTTCCTGGTCAGCGTCATCATCATCATCGCGTCGCTGTTCGTGCCCGGCGGCGGCTTCGGTGGTGCTTGGACGGCCTACCCACCGCTGTCTGCGGTCTCGGCGTACAACCTCACGCCGGCGGGCTCCACGATGTGGTTGCTGGCGGTGGCGCTGGAGTTCGTTGCGTTCCTCATCGGGGGAATCAACTTCATCACCACAGCGATGAACGCTCGAGCTCCCGGCATGACCTGGGACAGGGTGCCAATGGTGGTGTGGATGATCTGCATCGCCAGCCTCTTGTTCATGGCGTCTGTCGGGCCCCTCATCGCGGGCGCCGTGATGCTGCTGTTCGACCAGACGCTCGGAACCGGTTTCTTCGACCCGGCCCGCGGCGGCGACCCGATCCTCTGGCAGCACCTGTTCTGGTTCTTCGGCCACCCCGAGGTCTACGTCGTGCTCCTGCCCGCCACGGGCATGGTCGCCGAGATCATCCCGACCTTCTCGCGGAAGAAGCTGTTCGGGTACAAGACCATCCTGTTCACGGCGATCGCCACCGGCGTGCTGTCGTTCTTCGTGTGGGCGCACCACCAGTTCATCGCTGGCATCGACCCGCGCATGGCGAACGTGTTCACGGTCACCACGGTGCTCATCTCCATTCCGATTGCGGAGATGATGTTCCTGTACATCGCGACTCTCTATGGTGGGTCCATCCGGCTGCAGACGCCGATGCTGTGGGCCCTCGGGTTCATCTTCGCCTTCCTCATCGGTGGCGTGACCGGGATTCCGCTCGGGGCCAGTGGGGCCGACATCTACTTCCACGACAGCTACTTCGTGGTTGCCCACTTCCACTTCACGTTCTTCCCGATCGCGTTCATCGGTACCTTCGCCGGGCTGAGCTACTGGTATCCGAAGATGTTCGGCAGGATGCAGAGCGAGCTGCTTGGCAAGATCCACTTCTGGGGCACGATGATCAGCTTCCACGCTGTGTTCATCCCCATGTTCGTGCTCGGGTTGGCGGGTCAGCATCGTCGGATCTACGACTTCTCGAACTTCCCCGAGCTGGCTGACCCGTTCCTCCAGGACATTCGCGTGTTCTGCACTGTCTCACTCATCGTGTTGCTCGGTTTCCAGTTCGTCTTCCTGTACAACTTCATCGTGAGTATGTTCCGCGGTGAGAAGGCCACCGAGAACCCCTGGAACGCGAACACCCTCGAGTGGGCCACGCCCTCTCCCCCAGGCCACGGCAACTTCACTGAGTTCCCGAATGTCTACCGGGGTCCCTACGAATACAGCACGCCAGACCGCGAGAGCGACTTCTGGCCGCAGCACCACCCAGCCTGACGGAGTTCTCCTCGATGGCTTCGAACTACACCGTCGCGCACCAACGGTCCGCGACGGGAATCTCTACCTCAAAGCTCGCGCTGTATTGGCTGCTGTGCTCCGAGATCGTCATCTTCGGTGGGGTGCTGGCGTCGTACCTGATGTTCCGCATCACCCACCCGGAATGGGCGTTTGACGCGGCACACACAAACACGTTGGCCGGGAGCGTCAACACGTTCGTGCTGCTCACGTCGAGTCTGTTCGCGGTGCTCGCGCACCATGCGGCAGAGCAGAAGGATGGCCCCAAGGCTGCGCGGTACATCATGATGACGTTCGGCGGCGGGCTACTGTTCCTGATCATCAAGAGCGTCGAGTGGAGCTTCGAGATCTCCCACGGCTACACCATCACGGCGTCGCGGTTCTGGAGCTTCTACTACACGGCCGCGGGCATCCACGCGTCCCACGTCATCGCCGGCATGTTGATCATGCTCTGGGTCGCGAATAGCGCCCGAAAGAACCAAGACCTACATCGCGTCGAGAACGTTGGGCTGTACTGGCACTTCGTCGACTTGGTGTGGATCTTCCTGTTCCCTCTTCTGTACATCGCCAAGTAGCTGGAGGCCCTCTTGGGTGGTCACTCACCGCGGCACTACGTGAAGATCTGGGCAGTGCTGTGCGTCCTGCTGGTCATCAGTGTGCTGGGGCCGGAAGCCGGCATCCCGATCGTCACGCTGTTGACCGCGTTCGGCATCGCCTTTGTCAAGGCGTACCTTGTGGCAAAGCACTTCATGCATATCAACACCGAGCGTCCGATCATCAGGTATATGCTGGTGACCAGCTTGATGTTCATGCTGCTGTTCTTCGCGGCGGTCGCACCCGATGTACTCAACCACAACGGCGCACGCTGGGAGAACATCGCGGCCAAGCAGGCGATCATCGATGGCTTGGCAGCGGGCGACCATGGTGGTGGGCACGGCGAGCACGGCGATGAAGCTGGTCATGCCGATGCGGGCCACGCCGAGCCAAGTCCTGGTGAGGAGAAGCCTGCAGGGGAGCACTGATGTCGTCGCTGCGCCTGGTTCGAGAACCGGAGAAGACGACACCGATCCTGCCGAACGCTGTGCTGGGGACGCTGTTCTTCATCATCGCTGAGGCGATGCTCTTCGCTGGGTTCATCTCCGGCTACATCGTGGTAGCGGCGAACTATCCGCCTGGGATGTGGCCTCCGCCAGACCAACCTCGGTTGCCAGTCGAGGTCACCGCCGCAACGACCACCATGCTCTTGGCGAGTGGGCTGCTACTCTGGTGGGCCGGCCGGAGATTTGCCGAGTCGCCGGAGGCCGCGGCCAGGCCGATGGGTCTCGCTGTGCTGCTGGGCTCGTTGTTCGTCGGTATCCAAGGCGTAGAGTGGGCGCGGCTCATTGGGGAGGGGCTCACGCTCACCTCGAGCAGCTTCGGTGGCTTCTTCTACGTGATTGTCGGCGCGCACGCGATGCATGCGATCCCGGCAATTCTGATCCTCGTGCGGCAGCGCCTGGCCCTGGGTCGGGGAGAGCTCAAGTCTGACGCATTCGCCGCCGCGCGCCTGTTCTGGTACTTCGTGGTGCTGGTGTGGCCCGCGCTCTACTGGACGGTCTACCTATGATCCGAATGGTCGGCCTCTCCCCGCTGCTGTTGATGGCGTCCGCCGCGCTGGCCTGCCCTGTGTGCGGCGGCGGTGGGCCGAACCAGCAGGCCTACATCGACACGATGGTGTTCTTGAGCGCGCTTCCTCTGCTGATGCTGGGCAGCGTGGCGTTCTTCTTCTGGTGGAAGATGCGCGAGGCATCAGCGCTGGGGTCGGACGCTTCCTCGCAGGCTTGACCAGAGCCAGAGCAGCAACACCACCCCCGCGATCGCGAACCACTGCGCTGCATAGCTGCGGTGGTGAACCTTCGGGAGAGGCAGCGTGTAGCCCCCGATCGGTGGGGTGGCTGGTCCGAGGCGTTCGGCCTCCCGCAGCTCCCCGGCCCGGAGCACGACCGCCAGGTCAACCCCTCGAGCGGTCGCCACAGCGCCATAGGGCGGCCCGAGCACGCGGGGCAGCACGCCCCAGAGTCGGTCTCCTGCCAGCGGCCACCGCTCCACCTCGCCGTCCACCTGGGCGCGTAGATCGCCACCCCCCTCGGCTACGGCGAGGATGCCCTCCAGCGAGATCTCTCCCCCAGGGTCCATGCTCCGCAGCTGCTCCAGAGTCACGTCGACCGGAACCCAGCCGCGGTCCACGAGCAGCGTCGGACCGCCGTCGATCTGGAACGGTGAGATCAGACGGTACCCGGGCGTGCCACCGACGAGGCCGCCGGCAGAGAGGGCGTACGGCGCTGGGATGAACTGGCCGCGCACGGTCGTCCGCCGATGCTCGATGGCCGCTGGCTCGCCCCCGATGGAGGTCAGCGGAGGCTGCTCCCAACGCTCGTGGATCCGGTCAGCGATCGACAGGGACTCGTAGTATCGGTCCACCTGCCAGACGCCGAGCCGGGCGGTGAGCAGGAACGCGGCCAGGGCTGCGATTGTGGGCACTGCGCGGGGGGCCAGCTTCATCACCGCAGGGTAGCCCGTGTGAACAAGGCGCGAAGGAGGCTGACGTGGACGGACGACGGGTGGTGGCGGGACTGCTCATCTCGGTGGTCGTTCTCGCAGTCGGGATCTGGTACGCCGGCCACCTGGTGGTGGAGGCAGCAGATCGGCAGGCTATCGAAGCGGGTGTGCCACGCCTGACGCTGGAGGAGGCCGCCATTCGTGCGGCCCGCGAAGACCGGTTCGGGCTCCCATCGCGACTGGAGAATCCGCCCCCGCGAGACATCGAGGCCCACCGTCGAGTGGGGACGACGGTCTCGCCGCTGAGCGTTGACCCCACGGGCGCAGCGGAGCTGGTGGCCGCCTACGCAGTGTCGGTCGAGCTGTGCGCCAAGCGTGCCAAGACCGGTGTGTCAGGGGCGGTGCAGCTGACGCTGGACGTGAGCGAGCGCCATGTGAGTGCGGTCCATGCGACTGATCGCGAGGGCGCTGCGTGGTCGGCGTTCGAGCACTGCCTGGTGGGGGGCCTGCGCCCCGCCTGGTTCGTGGAGGCGGCGGCGGCGGCGCTGCCGGTGACCGTGGACTTCCCCTGACCGTGGTCGCGCTGCCAGAGGCATGGATCTAGATGCCCTCGACGCAGATTCCAAGCCGTCCTCGCACGCCCATGCGGCGCCCTCGCGCGGGCGTCGGACCGGGCAGATATGCTCGATATTCCTTCGGTCCTCACCCGCACGAGCACACCACTTGGACGCGCGATCACCGGCTCGGCATCTCCGCCGAGGTCATCTAGGAGTCCAGGATCCGGTTCACGGTGACGATCATCGCCGAGCCCGCTCCGCCGACCAGGCCGGCTGCGAGCGCCAGCACGAAGCCGTAGGCATCTTGCAGGAAGGCCACACCGATGACCGGTCCCGCAAGAATGAACCCCATCCAGAGGAACACCACATACGGGCGCTCCTTCAGCCACGCCACGAACCGGGAGTCTTCTTCCATGTGGTGATTTAGCGTCCCCTACGGTGCGGGGTGTGCAGCCCAACGTAGCGTCCGGCGCGGGTGCAGCGAACTGCGGCAACATCGGGCGTGCGCTCGCGGCTGCGCACAACGAGAGACGGCCAGGGAACAGGTGATTCGGGGGTAGGTGTTCAGCCTTAGTCGCATGGAGGGTGGCGGCAGCGGGTGGCGGTGTTGGGGCCTCCCAGCATACATTGATCCCCTCGTGAACGGACAATGTCGCCGAAGGAGAGCTTGCATGCAGTCGAGCCCGAACCGCAGCCTCGCGGCTGTCGTCACGGCCCTCTTCTTGGGTTCCGGATGCATCGCCACCGAGGGCATCGACCACACGACGGTGATGAAGCGGTGGGACCTGAACTACAGCGGCGAGTGCTCGTCGTGGTTGTTCAGTCAGAGTTCCGGCGTTCGGTACTGTGCGTCGCCTCCGTTCACGGCGCGGCCTCACTTCGAGGCGGCGGCAGACGGTCCGCAGTTCGATGAGTCCAAGACCGACAAGGACTCCATGATGGCGGCTGGCGAGACGGTGTACGGCAACGTCTGCGCCGCATGCCACCAGGCCGATGGCAAGGGTCAGGCTGAGATGTACCCGCCTCTGGCCGGCGCGGGTGAGTACTACGGGTCGCCGAAGAACCATGCGCGCATCCTGGTGCATGGCCTCAACGGTGAGATCGTCGTACTCGGCAAGAGCTACAACGGTGCGATGCCGGCGCAGGGCTACATGAGCGACTACGAACTCGCAGCGGTCGCCACCTACGTGCGGAACTCCTGGGGCAACGCCGACGGGGTCGTGACGCCGGGCGATGTGAAGTCCGTACGGTAGCTACTCGACGGGGCCGAAGGGTCGGGAGCGGTCGAGTGTGAGCAGCGCGGCGCAGGTGGCCCCGACGCCGCCCCCGATGAAGTCCGCCCCGCCCTCGAGTCGGAGCGACAGCCCCCAGAACCGGTGGAATCGGTAGCGCGCACCGAAGCCGGCGCGTGCGGTGGCGCCCGTGGCTGTGCCTTGGCGCGCAGTGGGAGCCAGCACCGGTCCACCGGCCACGAAGCCGTGTACCTGTGTCACGATGAGGTCCCACCCGCGCCTGACCTCGAGCATCGGCGCGGTGCGCAGGCCGGTCGTGGGGAGGTCTTGACGCAGGGTCACGCCGAGAGACGTGAACCGACCGATCGCGTACGCATCGTCATACTGGCCCCACCAGATTCCCGCGGCGCCGAGCCACCCAGGGCCTGGCCGTATCGGGGCGTCGCCGAGGCCGATTCCACCGCCGATGGACGCGTAGTATCCGCTGTGGTCGTTGGTGATGGCCCATGACGAGCTGAGGGTCGCGAGTACGAGCAGGAGCATCGTTGCGACGTAACCCCATGGCAACGCGATAGGAGCCGCAGAGGTGTTCATGGACCGTCATGCGCGACTAGCAGCCGCTCTGCGAGGAGAGCCCGTCGACCGCCCCCCCGTCTGGTTCATGCGCCAGGCTGGTCGATACATGTCTGAGTACCGGGAGGTCAGGAAGCGAGTCAGCTTCCTCGATTTATGTCGCGACCCCGCGCTCGCGTGCGAGGTGACTTGCCAACCCGTGGACCGGTTCGGGGTCGACGCCGCGATTGTGTTTTCCGACATCCTCACGGTGCCGGAGGCGATGGGATGCCCTGTCGAGTTCCACCCGGGCAAGGGCCCCGTGTTGCCCAACCCCATCCGGTCCGCAGCCGATCTCGCTGCCTTGGTGGAGCCAGACATCCGTGCGGCGCTCCCGTATGTGCCCGAGACGCTGCGGCTGTTTCGGGCGGCCCGGCCCGAGGTCCCCATCCTCGGGTTCGCCGGCGCGCCGTTCACCCTCCTCTGCTACATGGTCGAGGGCAGCGGCTCGAAGAACTGGCTTCACGTGAAGCAGCTCCTGTTCCGCCAGCCTGACGTGGCGCGAGAGCTGCTGAACCGGCTCGCAGATGCCGTAGGCGACTACCTGCAGAGCCAGGTAGATGCTGGCGCGGCCGCGGTGCAGATGTTCGACACCTGGGCCGGCATCCTGTCGCCGGCGGACTGGCGGCAGTGGGCCTTGCCGGCCGCTCAGAGGGCGATGGCCAGAGTCTCCGGCGCGCCCCGGATCTACTTCACCCGCGACAGCAGTCCATTCCTCCGGATGCTCCCGGAGACAGGCGCTGATGTGATCGGCCTGGATTGGCGGGTGGACATGGCCGAGGGAAGGCGCGTGCTCGGCGGTACGCCGGTGCAGGGCAACATGGACCCGGTCGCGCTGTATGCGCCTCCGGAGGAGATCCGACGGCGGGTGCACCAGATCTGCGATGCGGCGGGGCCGACGGGACACGTGTTCAACCTGGGCCACGGAGTGCATCCCTCGACCCCGATCACGGGGGTAGAGGCCATGATCGCGGCCGTCAAGGAGCGGTCGGGCTGACGTTGCCGACGGGAGCGTCGCGCCAGATCGGTGACGTGGCGACCCACTCGCTCCCCTCGGTGTCCCAGGCGGCAGCCATCAGCCAGCCTGGGTCTCCGCCGAGTTCGAATCGTATCGAGATGTGGTCGCTGGACAGTGGCCCTTCGTACACGGCGCCGTCGCTGCCGAACACCACAAGCTCGTCCAGCGCGCCCAGCCCCACGCCGGTGAGTCGTACATCGGTATCCGACAACCGCCCTGGGGCCACCACCTCGCCATGGGTCGCCCCAGCCCAGCGCAGCACCAACAACGGCCCTGTGGTAGCCACGGTGGCGCCTGCGGCCAGGCCTGCCAGCACGTCTGGGTCGGCGGGGGCGCTGGCATCGTCCACCTCGACCCAGGTGAGGTCGCCCACTGGGGGTACTGCGATGCCGGCGTCGAGCCAGCTGATCCACGATGCCCACGCAGACTGGGGATCGTCCGCTCCGGGGTGGGACAGCCGCACATAGGTGGGGTGCGGATCGGCGTCCCATGGCGGCGGCGCTTCGCTGAACCAAGGCAGGTCTACAACCGTGCGACGGTTCGTGTTCGGGCCGCCGCGCGCCGCAGCCAGGAGGTCGGCGGCAGACAGGCCCGCTGGATCCACGGCGCCGTGGGCTGCCAGCGCCGCGTTGGGCGACCACGGCCAGCTGACCACACTCCAGCCGGCGTCCGAGATCGAGCGGCTGCCGTCGATCTGGAGCAGCGTCGGGAGCCCCAGGATCGTGCCGTTCGCGGTGCCAATCTCATCTTCAGGTGCCGTGATCACGAAGCCCAGGCCGGCTCTCCACGCGTCGTTGATCGCGGCGACATCGGTGCCGCGCCAAGTGCGTGATCCGTCGCCGGGCCAGCCGAGCGCGGCGAGCACCCGGTCTCCGGGGTCGAACCGCTGGTGTAGTTCGATCCCCAAGCTGGTGACCTCGCCGTCGGGGACAACGACCCGGGCGGTGACAGGGGCGAGGTCCGGACCGCCGAAGAACTCGAGGTCGACGCCGCCGGCGCCGATCACCAGGCGTCCCCCGTCCGGCGCGCTCAACACCCTCCCCGAGCGCCCGTCATCCGTACGATACGCGACGCCGAGCGGCCTGGGTGGCGTGTCGCCCCACGATGGTTGAAGGTCGATCCACCCACGTTCGCCAAGCGGTAAGTCCATGTTCACGCTCGGCGGGCGGCGCTGGGATCGCGCGTTGGCTCCACCCTCGGAGACGATGGCGTCGGTCCCGGCGGGTGCGCGCGTCTCGAACCGGTCGTCGACCACGGGAACCCGCCCCAGCGAGCGGTCACCGGAGAGGAACACCACACGAGATGCGCCGACGGCGGTGCCCGAGACCTCCAGTGGGTTGAGCTCGGAGTATGCGTCTGCAGGTGCAGCAGGCAGCAGCCCCCGAGTGCCAGTCACACGGATGGCGCCGCCGAGATCGACCTCGACCACGCCGTCGTGGCCGTAGACGATCCCGTCGTGCACCAGCTGCCCGTCGAGGAGGTCGAACTCGCCTGTGGGGTGGATCCACAACCCGTCGGCGCCTTCGAGATACAGCCATGGATCGTCTGGCGCGATCACCCAGCTGACCACAGCCGCGTCTCCTGCCCGGGCCGCGACTCGATCCCGGAGAGAGCGGATGGTCCCGGTGAGTGTGACCCGGTCCGGCCCTGTCTCCATGGCGTCGACATCCAGCCAGCCTCCACCGACCAGCGGGATCGCCTCATGCAGCCGGTCGGGGTCGGGCCAAGGAGCCGCGTCGATCACGGTGCCGCCGCCGACGCCGGGCACCGTCAAGCTGTCCTGTGGGTTGCGGATCACCGCCCGGAACAGCGCATTGGCCATCAGGTAGTCGGTGAGGCCACCCACTCCGCTGGGCATTCGCATGTCGGAACAGACGATGCGCGTCACCCGGACCTCTCCCGCTGGCGGGGGATCGGGTGTGCACTCCGGGGAGCTGGGCGCGTCGAGGGGCTGACAGGCCGTCAGACAGAGGAGCGCTGCGACCCCTATTCGGCGCTCGGGTCGTAGAAGGCGATGCGAGAGGGGTAGACGCGAACGCGCCGGGCCCACCCCTCGGGCACGCTCCCGGTGGACCACTCCCAGGGCCGCGTCTCGCCG
Organism: Myxococcota bacterium; assembly: GCA_047609825.1. Classification (GTDB taxonomy): domain Bacteria; phylum Myxococcota_A; class UBA796; order UBA796. Next base: position 8,102 of record JBLFXJ010000008.1, on the reverse strand, counting down.
GGCTTCATGGGCACCTTGCGCTCTTGCTCGATCGGCGTGGGCCAGTAGGGCGCGACGAGAGGCCACTCCTTCGACTCCAGTGGACGGGCATCGCCGTCCAGGTACTCCATCGTCATGCTCAATGACTCGATAGTCTTGTCGCCATTGTTCGTCACCAGCACCTCGAAGCGCCACCCGTTGAGCGGTCCCTCGGGGTCCTCCGCGAGGTTGATCTGCTCCATGGTCGGCGCCTCGATGTCGAGCTTCGGCTGGTACTCGTGCACCGAGACCATCCGCTTGGCGCGTGAGCGACGGTCCTTCTGGGCCTTGGGGTACTCGGCGAGGAACGTGTCCCACGACTCCGCGGTGTTCTCACTCCGCGCCCAGTCGAACAAGAACTCCTCACGTTCTCCGAGCGCCTTCGTGCGCAGGTCGCCTTCCGGAAACCGCTCCAGGTAGGCGTCGTACGCCTCGAGGTTCTTCTCGGCGCGCGCCTTGTCCAGGTACAGCGACTCGAGGCGCGAGTTCGCCTGCAGCACGAAGCGGCCGTCGGGGTACTCCACCAAGTACTGCTCGTACGCCTCGATGGTGTCGACGCGCTGCACCTGCTGGAAGTTGTCGCCACAACCAAGGCACACGAGGAACAGCAGCGCTGCGATCGGGCGCACCAAAACCACCTCCAGCCACCCCCCGCGGGGCGTGAGGCGCAGTGTACACGATGATGATTCGGACCCCGCAGCAGAGCGGGGCCCGAATTTCTTCAGCCCACCGACTCGCGGAAGTGGTGTGCGCGGGTGTTGACCGCCTGCCAGTACTGCTTCCACGGCCCGCGTCCGAGCAGGTCGCCGCCGAAGTAGTTCGGAGGCTTCACCGGCGGGTAGCCCTCGGGCAACACCGTCATCTCGAGGCGCCGCTCTTCGAGCGCGTCACGGATCTCTTCGAGCTGGCGGACCTCGTTGTCGACGAGCTCGTAGAAGGTGCCGAGCACCGTCGCGAGCTGGGCCGGGGCGACGGCACCTTGCATGGCGTCGATCCAGTCATTGGCCACGTACCCGAGGAAGTTCCTGAACGACAGATAGGAACGGTTCATCAGGGTGCGGGCGATCGACCACTCTCTCGGGTTGAGCTCATCCTTGGAGCGCATCAGCCGCCGAAGCCGCCGGAGCCGAAGGTTGGTGATCATCATCGACGCCCGGAACAGCAGGAGGACGTTCTGGGAGCCCTCCAGCGACGGGTGGCCGGCATGCCACCGGATCTTGCGCTCGTGGCGATCGAGGAAGCGCTGGACGCCCTTGGAGATCTTGTCCTCGGCGGCGTAGTCCCAGATCTTGAGGCAGGCGACGTTCTCGATGGTGGGCAGCGGCTCGTGCAGTCCACCTTCGGCGCCGACGCTCCGAGGGATGTTCAGCCGGTCGAAGAACTCCCACGTGCGATCGACATCATCCTCCTCGAAGACCTCGACTACGGTGTCGAGGAAGTCCTGCTCGCTACGGGCAGCGTTGCGAACCAGGCTCGCGATCGTCGCGACCTTCGTCATGCGGATGACTCCTCGTTGGGACCCCTTTGGGGTCGGTTCATTCGACCTGCGCAGCTAATGCGAAGGCCGCCGACGTTCAACAGGCGGGGGCCCTCCTGGGCGCGTTACCCTGGCGTTCGCGGCGGCCGGCGCCGCTGGTGGAGGTCTGGTGCGCTGGTTGTTCCCCCTGGCAATCCTGCTCTCGAATTCGGCGTTCGCCGTCACTTCTGGCGATAGCGGATTCGACACGTCTGGCCTCGCCGGCACCACATTGAACCCCGGCGAAGACACTGGAACGGCTCCCACAGGTTCGGCAACCGGGATCGATTCCGGTGACGAATACGGCTGGTCGGGTGGCTACTCGTCAGCGGATCTTGCGGGCGAGCCCGGTGGCAACGCGTGGGACGGCGCATGCTCCGAGGGCGGCAAGTCCGGAATCCTGCTCGTCGGGCTCCTCGTCGCGGCCCGCCGCCGGCGCGACTGAACGTCTCGGCGCGACTGAACGTCTCGGCGTGACTGAACGTCGTCGCGGCTGAACCTCTGCGCGACCGGGCGTCGAGTGGCGCTCAAATGCGGCCGTACTCCACGAACACCTTGACGATGGCGCAGTTGCCGAGGTTCGGCAGCTCGCCCATGAAGGGTGGGGGAGCGTTCTGGATCTCCTTGTCCAGGGTGGCGAGGCAGGGCACGGCGACGGCGCGAGCGAGGATCGCTCCTGCTTGGTCGATCGCGTACTTCTTCCGCGCTTCCTTGATGCCCTTGAGCTCCATGACCATCGATGGCGCCTTGCGATCGCGGAAGTCGAGTTCCTCGAAGCCGCGCCTGAAGTCCGTGGCGTAGAGCATCATCAGGCGGGACGAGATCCAGTAATCATCGGACTCTCGCGGGAGATTTCCTACGCTCGTTCCGAGCTTCTCCCCGAGTGCCTCCGCCAGTCGGCTGGGATCGTTGCGGTCGTCTGGGCCGTCCATGTACAGGCACTCACTGCCGCCCATCAGCTGGGCCCCGGCGGACCGGATCGACCCCTCATCGATGGTGACGGTGGAGTCGGCACCGGAGACCGTGGCCTCGATGGCAGACTTCTGCTCCGCGAGGTTGTTGCCGGCCGCGAGGCGACGGTCCACCAGCGCATCGGGCTGCAGATCGAGCAGGTTCAGCCGGTACCCTTGGCGGTAGGTGAGGGCGAGGGGGCCGCGGCCGCACACCTCTTCGCCGTCCGAGTCGCCCACCAGATACCACTCCCGATCCACCTGCGGTTGCGCGGCCGCGTAGGCCAACACCCGCACGAGATTCTCTGGGAATGTGGCATCCAGGGCCTTCTTGAATCGGACGAAGTCGGATCCCCGGTTCTTGTACACCCACTCGTACCGGCTCGGCTCCGCGAAGATCTTCTTCAGCTCGTTCGCGTAGGCGGTCGCGAGATCCTTGTCGTTCTCGATCGTCGCCTTCCAGGTGCGATCGACGAGGATCTTCTTGGTGAGGCCGGGCACCGTGGGCCCGCCCTCCGCTTCGTCGCCTACACCCAACTGATCCTTGCAGTTGGTGAGTTGGCCTTGCAGCTCATTGCCCGAGCTGCGGAACGACAGCGCGGCGCAGCTCACACCGCCCGCCATCAACCACCCGCTCGCCATCATCATGAACGCGACGATGTACAGGGGTGAGAGGAACTGGCCGGTGCGGATGAAGGTCCAGGCCTTCATCCCCGTGTTGCCGAGCCCCGTGGTGAGCACCTTGGCGAGGCCGCGCCGCTTGATCTCGCCGAAGATTCCGCCTGCGTTGAGGTTCTGCCCCATCCCCTGCGCCAGGCCGGGGCCCTGACTGTCCTCCGCTTTCGCGACGGCTGCGGCCTGATCCTCCTCCAGAATCACGTAAAACCGTGGTCCTTCGGCGGTGACCAGGCTGAACCCGTCGCCGTTCTGGATCGCGAGGGGCGCCGAGATCTGTCGGGGCTTGGTGCTGTTTGCTCGCCAGTAGAACACCGACGCGGTGCGATCCACCGGGGCGAGGATGAAGCTGCCGTCCTGCTGGCGCAGGATCTTCACGTGCTCCGGCGCGACGCCCAGCTGCTCGGGCAGCGTGATGTCGTTCCGACCCGGATCGGACCCCAGTCGGATCTCGAACCCGGTGAACGGTCCGAAGCGCGTGCCGCCGAACTCGGAGGACAACTGCAGGAAGGTGAATGTCTTCGACATCGCGGGCTCCAGCGGGGCCCATCATGGCGGACCCGGGCAGGCGGGGCAATTCGCACCGGAGGATAGGGGCTGGCACCCGGTCATGCGGCGACGGTGGTGGTGAGGTATCCTCGCGGCCGCCCGGCGCGTCAGCTCCGGTCGCCGCCCGCAGGATCGGGCCAGCACCAGGTCTCGCAGACGTGAATATCTACCTGATCCCCTACAACTGGTCCCGCCACGTCGTGGTGTCGCTGTTCCTCGGAGCCGCTGCGCTGCTGACCTGGTGGATCAACCTGGTGTTGGTTGTGGTCGTTGGCCCGTGGATGCACGCCTCGGGCATGTGGTGGTCGCAGGGCTTCGAGGGAGGGCTGTTCGTGGCCTCTCTGGCCGGGACCGTCGCCGCTGGTTCGTTGCTCGCCGAGGGGATGATCCGGCGGCGCAGGCTGCGATGGCAGATCTTCTACGTCGGCTTGGCAGGCGGGCTGGCGTTCTTCGGGACCGTGATCTTCATCAGCCTGTACGGGCTCATCGTGCCGTACCTGGGAAGCGAGCGGGTCCGTCCGCTGCTCGAGGATCCCTCCCTCGTCACCTTGCGCTACCGGATCATCGTGTGGGCGTGGGCCGGCGTGTTGTCCGGTGTTGGGCCGTTCCTCGCCCGTCGCGCCCAGGCCTGGCTCGCGCGGCGCGGCTACGGCGTGGACGGCTACGAACCCCGTCGCCCGCCGACTTGGCCGGAGTTCGGGCTCGACGCGTTTCACCACTTCGGGGGTGGGCTGGCGGCATCGATGGTAGGCGCGTCGGTGTGGCACACATTGGGTCACTACGACGTCATCGCAGGCGACCTGTACCTGTCCGCCGCGCTCGGCCCGCTGGCTTGGGGCATGCTCCACGGCGGCTTGGTGTGGGCGATCCCCGACAACCTCTACGCAGGCTGGGTCAGGGTGCTGAGTGCGGAGCGGTTCGGCAGGCGAATCCCCCTGAATCACGTGGACGACAGCGAGGCGGAGCGGTTCCTCGGGCACTTCCCTCGCGGCCTGGACATCTTCCTGCCGTCGACGCGTGGAGTGGCAGAACTCCACACATCGTTCGTGGTCGACTCCGAGAGCCGGTACACGGTTCGTGGGTTGTCTGTCGTGCCTACCGTGGTGAGTCGGTTCCTCGAGAAGATCGACCTGCGGTACGACCAGCGCCGACCTGCACCGCTGGAGACCGAGCTGAAAATGGAGGATCGCATCCGGATCGGGCCCGGAGGGGAGACCGAGGTCGAATTCCTCCTCCTGCCGAAGGAGGAGCAATGAGGTCGGCGTGGCTCGCGGCCCTGTTCGTCTTCGGCTGCCAGAGCGAGCCGTTTCCCGCACCGATCACTGGCACGACCTACCGCATCTCGAAGGACGAGCCGGCGGGCGACTCCGAGGTGACCATCGACATTCTCACCACGTTGGATGAGTGCATCAACGCGAAGGTGCAGGGCGTCGAGGACTGCGTGCCGTTCGTCGACCGCGCTGCCGGGGAGGTCAGGCTCGCGTTCGAACTCCGCGACCCGGCTACATCAGAGACGATCTACCGCGCGCTGGACGCTCCGCAGATCAAGCTCACCCACGATGGGCGAGGGCAGGAGGACATGGCCTTCATCCCGCACGAGCCCATGAATGCCGGTCAGCTGTTCATCCTCGTCATCGACGGCAGCGGGTCCATGCAAGAGGTGGACGAGCGGGGGCGCAAGCGGATCGACAACGTCTACAAGGCGCTGATCGACCCCGGCGTCATCAACGGCTTCTTTCCCGAGGGCAACGCGAACACGGGTGTCGTGCTGCTGCGGTTCTCGGCGAAGGTGACCGGGCTCGACGGGGGGGCCCCACGGATCCTGAAGAGTGCCAAGGACTATCGGCAGATGGTGAAGACCCACCTCCTCAAGGAGACGGGCGGCTACACCCACCTGTACGACGCGCTCAAGTTCTCCGTGACCGAGCTCCTCAGCGTGCCTGAGATCAAGCGGTTCCTCGTGGTGAAGTCCGCTGAACCCACCGTGGTGTTGCTCACCGATGGGTTCAACAACGAGGCGGCGGACGACACGTGTGCGACCAATGCGCCGCGGCTGCAGGAGGCGTTGGACGTGGTGCGGGAAGTTCGCCGGGGCGGCACCACGATTCCCCCGACCGTGTATGGAGTCGGCCTCGGGCGGCCCTATCCGACGAAACATGAGAAGCCGGATGGGCCGAACCAGAAGGTGACCATCCCGGGCCTGTGCGGCACCTACGGTGACTACCTGATCGATGCCGGGTCGGGAAAGGGGCTCGAAGACTACGGCATCGACCACATCTCGTTGGCGTGGATGGCCGAGATGGGGGGCGGCAGGTCGTTCGTGAAGCGCGACCCGCGCGGCCTGGCCGACGTGTTCAAGGAGACGAGCGCAGTCCGACATCGTTGGTATGAAGTGCGTTATCGCGTTCCAGACAGCTTCTATCACCGCAAGAGTTTCGAGGTGCAGCTCCGGCTCGAGACCATCGCGCGCGCGCTCACATCGGTGACCATCCACCCCCATCCGTGGATGGATGCCCCGCCAGGCACTCGCCTCCCGGGCGCGGAATGGGTGGTGCCCACGCCGCTCCGACGGTCGCTGGCCCTGCTGGTCCCATTGCTCGGCGCGCTGGTCACGCTGATGTTCGTCGGACCCGCTTCGTTCAACGTCCGGCGCGCGATCTTCCGGCGAGCGCGCCCCCGCAAATAGTGGCGGTGCTGGTGTCGGGGCCGCTCGGTCTGGCCATCCCCGCCGATCTCGTCCGAGGGCGCGGCGCCCGCGGACCGAATCTGGTATCACTCGTGCCGACTCGCACCGTTCGCTGCTGGGCGACACCGTCCACGCGTCCGATCGTCAGTGAATCGCCGAGAGGGGAGTTGGCAGATGTGGAAGTGGTTGGTCCTCACCATGGGCCTGGTCGTCGCACCCGCGCACGCTGCTGATCGGGGCTCCTCTCCCGACCTGGGCGCTGAATCTTCTGGCATCCCGATCGAGGCGCCTCTGGCCGCCTCAGGCCCGTTCGGGGATGGACGTGGTCCCGTCGAGACCATCGAAGACGACATGAAGGAGAAGAAGTCCGAGAAGGAGCTGGCTGCCCAAGCCAGGCTCGCTCAGGTCGAGGCGGCCTCCAAGGGCCGTGCGTCTCGGGTCGTGATCATCAAGTGGCCGGATTCGGACGCCGACTACCACAACGAGGCCCTGCAACGGAACATCAAGGCTCGGATCGCCAGGGTGGACGCGAAGTTCTACCCGGAGATCGACCTGTACCAGGCTGGCCGTCGCGAGCCCGACCGCGAGATCCGCCACACCGACCAGCGGGCGATGGTGCCGGACGACGCCATCGATCGGATCATGGCGACGGTGGACGAGATCTCGGCGGTGCCATGGAACGCTCTGACCGAGCAGGACTGGCGCCTCAAGGCGTACAGCATGCGAGAACTCGCGAAGGAGCTCTGGTTCATCGACCGTCCCGAGCTTCGTGAGCCGCTGTTCCTGCTGTATGCCCAGATCGGTCGCGCGGCGGACGCCAGCGGCGACGGGTCACCCCCGTTCTATGAGCAGGTCGGTGACCGAACGGTCAACTACTACTGGTACCTGGGCGGCGCGATGGCGCACCAGACCCCAGAGCTCATGTCCAAGCTCACGGAGAAGGACCTCAACGCGAGCATCGGCTACTTCAAGGATATGCTGGACCGCGGAGAGTTTCCGCCGATGACTCTGTCCTTCGAGATCGAGGCCATGCCGTTCCAGGCGAAGAGCTTCGCCACCGAGTACCAGGTGTACATCAACGGCATCGAGGTGGTGGTCGAAGATCCGAACGGTCTCTGGCTGGCTTCACCCGGGCGGGTGGATGTGTACTTCTCCCGCGACGATGGCCACTCGCTGTCCGACCGCATCGAGCTCGACAAGCTGTCCGACAAGATCTACTTCGTGCGCGATGTGGCGCGGAAGCGAATGGGGTTGGACTTCAAGGACCAGCTGATGGAGCATCCGAACGAGTGCATTCCGCCGGTTGATGGCGAGATCCTCACCTACTTGTCCATCTATCAGAAGCTGCACCCCGACGCCGAGGTGTACATCGCCTTGGCCGTCGGCGGCTCCATTGCGCCGAACAAGATCCTGCTGTGGCGGTGGGACCCGGTCGCGGGGCAGCTGATGAAGGTGCAGGACGACACTGGCGGGTTCCCCGTTCGGTTCGCGATGACCGTCGGCACGGGGTTGATCTTCAGCGGTGCGACCTACACGCCGCCGAACGCGGAGGGGGCCGCCGAGGGCCAGGAAGGCTGCGACCCCGGCACCAACCCCGACTGCAACTCGCAGGCGGCCAAGGACGCCGTGAGCGAATTCCCGGCACCCAAGCTCGCCGGCGTGCCGATCATGTACCACTTGAGGGGTCACTACAACCGGCTCATGTTCA
>JBLFXJ010000007.1:0-57145 GCA_047609825.1 Myxococcota bacterium | reverse complement strand
TCGCGCTCGAGCTCGCGGCTGCGCGGCTGCGCATCATGCGTCCCGAGCAGCTGCTGGAGCGCCTCGCCAGCCGACCTGGCGTGCTGCGAACGCCTCGCACCGTGCTCGACGACGCCATCGCAACCTCCTGGGAGCTGCTGCAGGCCGACGAGCGAGCGGCGCTGGCCCGGCTGGCGTTGGTGGAGGCGCCGTTCACCCGGGACGCCGCGGCCGCTCTCACCGGGCGCTCGGACACCGCAGATCGGCTGGTCGCCCACAGCCTGCTCGTGCCGGAGGGAGACCGGCTGCGCATGCTGCTCGCGGTGCGCGGGCATGCCCGGGCCCGTCTCGAGGAGAGCGGCGATCTGGATGCCGCCATCGCCGCCCATGCGGCGTGGTTCGCCCGCGACGCCGAGGGCCGGCTCGCCGCTCTCGGCCTGCCCGGCGGTCGGGCACGGCGGTTGGCGATCCTCCTCCACCGAGACGATCTGCGAGCGATCACCGAGCGGGACGTCGGCGGAGACCTGCTCGTGGGCGCCGCCATGCTCCACGCCGAGTCCGAGGGCGCCGCCCAGCCGCTGGAACGGATCGATGACATCCTGCGCCGGGCCACTGCCCGCGGCATTGCGCCCCATCGGCACGCCTGGCTCCTGAACCAGCGGTGTCAGGCCCTGCGCGCTCGGGCCGATCTCGACGCGGCGAGGACCAGCGCGGAGGCGGCGCTGGCCCTGAACCCGGGTCCCCGGATGCAGACGGTGTCGCACCGCGAGGTGGGCATGGTGGCGATCCTCGGCGGACACCAGGCGGAGGCGCTGGCGGCCTTCGACCGGGCGGCGGCGGTCGCCCACACCCCTCTGGCGCGGGCGCTGGCGTCGGCGTTGCTCGGTCGATGGCACGCCGGGGTGGGCGAGTACGCTGCCGCGCGACCCCACTTCCACGCGGCCCTGGCGGCGGCGGCGGGTGCCGACGAGTGCACCGCGGCGATGGTGCGATCCTACGTCGGCAACTTCGGCCTGCAGAGCGACGCCGATCCCGCATTGGCGTTGGCGCAGGCGCACGGGGCTGTGGAAGAACTCGCGGGATTCCCGCGAGAGCGCCACGCCGCACGGCATGCGGCCGTGCGCCAGCTGCTCCTGCGCGGACTGTACGGCGCGGCCGAGCGCTGGGCAGCGGAGGCCGGGCGGGAATCCGCCGCTCTCGGCAGCCGGCGGCACATGTCCCTGTTCGCCCTGTACCGGGCCATCGCGTTCACCGAGCTCGGTTGGTTGGACGCCGCAGATGCCGCCATTGCGAGCGCGACCCACCTGCCAGCGCCGCATGTGCACGATCGCGCGCTCACCCTCGCCAGGTTGGTGTGGGAGCGTAGCGACCTGGAGCTCGCCCGGGATCGTCTGGCCGCTGCAGCAGCCTGTGTGCCCGATCCGGTGCGGCGGGGAGCGACCTGGATCCCGGCGTGGGCGGCGCTGTTCGAGGTGGAGACCACGGGCGATCCCTCGGCGCTCCTCGACTGGCCCTATGCGACCTCGCGGCGGTGGGATGCGGTCCGATACGGGTTCGCCGCGGTAGCGTGCGCGGATCGCGGGGATGCCGCCGAGGCCTCGCGCACCCTGGCGCTCGCCTGCACCGATTCCCTGGTGGCCCACGAGTGCCTGCCGGCGCTCAGGTTGCTGTGGACGGCCCACGTCACGTACCGGTCGGGCGGGTCGGCAGACGCCGCAGCGGAGGCGCTCCAGAGGTCTACTATGGAGGGGGGGTGGCTTCGGATCGCACGCCGGATGCTCCGGCGTGCCCTCGCGGCGTCGACGGTCTGAGCGCGGCTGGGCCAAGGTTCGGGTGAGGCCGCAAGGGGACTCTGCGTCACGCTCGCTGTCGAGTGGGGGTTGACGCGGAGCGCACCTTGCCGGTAAGTGACGATGCTCGCGGCGCCAGAGGGTTTCTCCCCGGGGTGCGAGCGTGCCGGAGCGTCCATGAAGGTCCAGTGCGACAACTGTGCGGCGGTCTACAACGTGCCGGACGACAAGCTCGTCAAGCCCGTGAACAAGGCTACTTGTCGAGCTTGCGGGCACCGAATGCTGATCCCGCGGCCGAAGCCTGAGGCCGACCCCGACGATCAGACCCTCGTCACTTCGGTGCCGCCGCTGCCCCTCGGCGACTCCGAACGGGCGATCGAGACCCGCGATCGTCAGACCATGCCGATCCAGGACGACGAGCCCGAGCACACCGCGCCCGGTCGGCCGATGCTGCCCGGCCCGGTCGAAGAGCAGGACACTGCGGTGGTCCCGGGTGGGCGCGCCCCGACGCCGGCGCCGGCCTCCCGTCAGACCCCCGCGCCGATGGCCTACGCCGCAGGTGGCTCCCACTATGACCCGGCGGCAGACCTCGCCTGGGCCGCGCTTGGTACGTTTGCCAGCTTGCTCGGGGCCTTCTTTCTCGCATTCCTGTCGATCTTCAACAACCCCTACGTCATGTGGACCGGTCTGGCCCTGGCGTTCGGTGGGTCGGTCCTCACGCTGATGGTGCTCGTCACGGGCAACCGTGGCCGTCGCCCTGCGTGGACGCTCACCAGCGTGATCGTCGGGTTTCTGGTCGCGGTTGTCATGGCGTCGTCGCTCGTCGGCACCAAGGAAGTCGGTGTGTTCGTGGCCGAGAACGCCGAGCAGATCATCGGTGGGCTGGACTTCGAGGGTGTCGATGAGGGCCTGTCGGCCGCCGATGTCGAGGTGGAGCCGCTGGCGCCCGAGGCCGGGCCCGAGGCTGAGGAGGAGGCCCCAGAAGGCGCCGATGCCGATGCCGAGGAGGAGGGCGACACCGAAGGCGATGCCGTCGCTGACGCCGAGGAGGAGGAGGAGGAAGAAGAGGAGGCCCCGGACGATGAAGAGGAGGCCGCCGCTGCCGCCGCCGCCGTGGCGCCACGTCCGAGCCCGAGCCCGTCTCCGCGCCCGTCCCCGAGCCCGTCACCGTCACCCGCTCCGGCTCCTGCCGCGGCCCCCGCGCCTGCTCCAGCGCCGGCTCCCGCCCCGTCTCCGTCGGCCCCCGCGAACGTCCCGTTCGACGTGATCACCGCGATCCTCCAGAACAACCGCGGCATCAAGATGTGCTTCGTGCCCCTGGTCAAGGCCGGCAACCTGCCGCCGCGGGTCGACGTGCGGTTCGACCTGCTCGCGTCGGGCGACGCGAGCAACGTGAACATCGTGCAATCGAACCTCGCAGGCACGAGCTTCGAGCAGTGCATGCAGCGATCCGTGATGGCGATCCAGTTCCCGCAGTCCAGCGGTTCGGGGCAGCGCATCACGTTCCCGTTCGTGCTGCGGTAGCGAGCGGCCGCGCAGGGTGTTTCGGCGTCAGTAGCCGGACTCAAGCCTACGGCTTCAGCCGCTCGGCGTCCTTTCGCGAGCGTACCCCTCGTACCTCGGGGTGGGTCGCTATCGGATGCCTCGCTGGGTCACGGCGTCTGGCCGCGTCTTTCGTCGGGCGCACCGCCACGTTGCGTGCGGCTGACGGCCCGGTGCGCCGCGGCCGGTTACCCCGGCGCCCGAGCTGGGGAGCCGCCCAAGATGGAATTCCGCAACATCGCCATCATCGCACACGTCGACCACGGCAAGACAACGTTGGTCGACGGCATGCTTCGCCAGTGCAAGGCGTTCCAGGACCACGAGCGCCTGGTCGACCGCGTGATGGACTCGATGGACCTCGAGCGCGAGCGTGGCATCACCATCGCCGCGAAGAACACGGCCGTGTTCTACGAGGGCCACAAGATCAACATCTGCGACACCCCGGGCCACGCCGACTTCGGCGGTGAGGTCGAGCGCGTGCTCACGATGGTCGAGGGCGCCATGCTGCTCGTCGACGCCTCGGAGGGGCCGCTCCCCCAGACCCGCTTCGTGCTGAAGAAGGCGATGGAGCGCGGGCTCGCGATCCTCGTGTGCATCAACAAGATCGATCGGCCAGATGCGCGGATCGACGAGGTGCTCGACGAGATCTACGACCTGTTCATCGACCTCGACGCCACCGAGGAGCAGCTCGAGTTCCCGGTGCTGTTCGCGTCGGCAAAGCTCGGCTTCGCCCGCATGGACCGCGACGACGGCAACGACGACCTGTTCCCGCTGCTCGACGCGATCATCGAGCACGTGCCGGCGCCGCCCGCCGAGATCGAAGGCGAGGGTTCCCAGCTGCTGATCACCAGCCTCGACTACGACTCCTACGTGGGCCGCCTCGGCCTCGGCCGCCTGTTCGGCGCGCCGCTGAAGCGCGGCGCCCAGGGCCGGCTGTTCGGCGAAGAAGACGAGAAGAACGTCAAGGTGCAGCTGATCTACACCTGGTCTGGCCTGGCGCGCAGCGAGGTCGAGTTCGCCGAGCCCGGCGACATCGTGGCCATCGCCGGCATCGACGGCCTCACCGTCGGCGACACGGTCGCCGTGGGCCCCGACCCCAAGCCGCTCCCCCGCCTGTCGGTCGACGAGCCCACCATCGGGATGACGATCACGATCAACACCAGCCCGCTGGCCGGTCGCGAGGGCAAGTTCGTCACGTCGCGCCAGATCCGCAACCGGCTCGAGAAGGAGATGCTGCACAACGTCAGCCTCCGGCTCGAGGCCGAGAGCGCGCGCGCCGAGACCTTCAAGCTGTTCGGTCGTGGTGAGCTGCAGCTCGCCATCCTCATCGAGCAGATGCGCCGCGAGGGGTTCGAGCTGTCGGTCAGTCGGCCCGAGGTCGTGTTCAAGGAGCGGGGCGAGGACATCCTCGAGCCGTTCGAGGAGATCACGGTCAACGTGCCCGATGAGTTCGTCGGCAGCATCACGCAGCAGATGGCGTCCCGAAAGGGCGAGCTGCGCGACATGGTGAGCAACGGCAAGGGCCGCACGCGCCTGATGTACCGCGCCGCCACCCGCGCCCTGATCGGGTTCCGCAGCCAGGCCCTCACCGAGACCCGCGGCACGGCCGTGATGAACGCGCTGTTCGATGGGTGGGATGTGAAGGTCACCGGCCTGCCGCGTCGCCCCCGTGGCGCGCTCGTGTCCGACCGCGCCGGCAAGACCACCGCCTACTCCCTGTTCCACCTTCAGCCCCGCGGCGAGCTGTTCGTCAACGTGGGCGCCGAGGTGTACGAGGGCTCCATTGTCGGCTTGCACGTGCGGTCCAACGACCTCAACGTGAACGCCGTGCGCGGCAAGCAGCTCACGAACTTCCGGTCGGCCGGGGCCGATGAGAAGACCGTGATCACGCCGCCGCGCGATGTCACCCTCGAGTGGGCCCTCGAGTTCATCGACGATGACGAGTGGGTCGAGGTCACGCCGAGCAACATCCGTCTGCGCAAGCGGGTGCTGTCGGGCAGCCACCGCTCCATCGTCCGCAGCACCTGACCTGCGGTAGGCTCCCCCGACCCGGGGGAGCGGTGAGACGCTGGTCACTGTTGGGACTGACTGGGCTCGGCCTCGGGCTGGCCTGCGGAGGACTACCGTTCGGCTCGGAGCCGGATGTGGACTTCGCCGTGCCCGAGCGGATCCACGTGAAGGCTGGAGCCCGGGTGTCGGCGCTGGCGCGGCGTCTGCATGTCGACACCGACGACCTGAAGTCGTGGAATGACCTGGACGCGGGCCGCATTCCGGCGGACATGGAGCTGGTGGTGTGGCGCCCGCCCGATGCGCCGCCGTTCGAGACCGTGGACACCGGCGAGGTGCCCGTCGCAGCGGCTGAGATCGCCCCGCGCCGGCGTCGGGCGCAGCGCGCCGAGGGGGCGCCGGATGCGGAGGAGACCGAGGCCCACCTGGCGCTGCTGCGAGCGCTCACCGACGACGCGCTGAGCGGAGGGAGTATGGCCGACGGCCTCATCGGTGGCGCGAGCGTCACCGTGGATGGCCACGTGCCGGGCACCAGCCTGGCGAATCGGTCCGGCGCGCTGTCGAGCCTCGGGCGCATCGAGAGCGGCCCGCCCATCGGGCCGGTGCGGCGGTCGCGGGATCCCGACCCCACGCCGGGTGTACATATCCCCGATGCTCCCGTGTCCACACCGTCGGTGCGATCTCCCTCCGCCAAGCGCTGCCTCACCGCGTCGGCCGACGTGGCGCTCGCAGAGGATGGAATGGCCGAGGCCAAGGGCCTCACCGTGGACCAGGTGCAGCTGGGAATGCTCGGGGCGGCTCGGCGCAGCCTGCCCTGTTTCCCGGATGGCACCCGGGGCGAGTTCGTCGTCACCGCCGAGGTGGTCGCGGGCTGTGACGGCCGGGTCATGTCGCTCAGCCTCGACCGAGGGCCCGTGCCTGCGCCCGTTACGGCCTGTCTGACCACGGTGCTGCGAGCGGCCAGCTTCTCGGCCCATGCGCGGCCCGGCGGCGTCAGCTTCACCTACCCCCTGCGCTACCGGTTCTGACGAGTACCCGGCCGCCCGCTGGTTGGGTGCCGTCCCGTGGCGTAGGTTGACCGTCAGCTCAGGATCACCGATGAAGACACGCGCGGCAGTGGCATGGGAAGCGGGCAAGGATCTGGAGATCGAGGAGATCGACATCGGCGGCCCGCGGGCCGGCGAGGTGTTGATCCGGATCGTGGCCACCGGCGTGTGCCACACCGACGCCTACACCTTGTCGGGCATCGATCCCGAGGGCCTGTTCCCGGCCGTGCTGGGGCACGAGGGCGGCGGCGTGGTGGTCGAGGTGGGCCCCGGCGTCACCACCGTCAAGCCGGGCGACCACGTCATCCCGCTGTACATCCCCGAGTGCGGCAGCTGCAACTTCTGCACGTCGGGCAAGACCAACCTCTGCCAGTCGATCCGCCTCACCCAGGGCAAGGGCCTGATGCCGGACGGCACCACTCGATTCTCGAAGAATGGGCGTCCAATTTACCACTACATGGGCACCAGCACCTTCTCCGAGTACACCGTGGTGCCCGAGGTCTCAGTCGCGAAGATCAACAAGGAGGCCCCGCTGGAGAAGGTGTGCCTGCTCGGGTGCGGCATCACCACAGGCATCGGCGCTGTGCTGAATACAGCCAAGGTCGAGCCCGGCGCCACCATCGCCGTGTTCGGTCTGGGCGGCATCGGCCTGTCGGTGGTGCAGGGCGCGGTGATGGCCAACGCGGGTCGGATCATCGCGGTCGACATCAACCCGGCAAAGTTCGAGCTCGCACGTCAGCTCGGCGCCACCGACTGCGTCAACCCGAACGACACGCCAGACACGCCGATCCAGCAGGTCATCGTGGACATGACCGGTGGCGGCGTGGACTACAGCTTCGAATGCGTCGGCAATGTGCACCTGATGCGGGCCGCCCTCGAGTGCGCGCACAAGGGCTGGGGCGAGTCGGTGATCATCGGCGTTGCAGGGGCCGGAGAAGAAATCGCTACGCGTCCGTTCCAGCTGGTCACGGGGCGGGTGTGGCGGGGCAGCGCCTTCGGCGGCGTGAAGGGCCGTACGGAGCTGCCCGGCATGGTGGAGCAGGCGATGCGCGGCGAGATCATCATCGACCCGATGATCAGCTTCAACCTTCCGCTCGCCGAGATCAACCAGGCGTTCCACCTGATGCACGAGGGCAAGGCCATCCGCTCTGTGGTGCACTTCTGATGGAGGTGGTGAGCCAGAGCGCCTGCTTCGGTGGCGTTCAGCGGGTGGTCTCCCACCGGTCTGAGGTGCTCGGGTGCGACATGCGGGTGGCGGTGTACACCCCACCCGGGGTCACGCCCGACTCACCTGTGCTGTTGTTCCTGTCGGGACTCACGTGTACGGAGCAGAACGTCATCACCAAGGCCGGCGCCCAGCGCGCATGCGCGGCCCATGGGCTGGTGCTGGTGTGCCCCGACACCTCGCCCCGCGGCCCGGAGGTGGCGGATGACCCGGCGTGGGATCTGGGCCAGGGGGCGGGGTTCTACCTCACCGCCACCCAGCCACCCTGGTCTGCGCACTACCGGATGGACCGCTACGTGCTCGACGAGCTGCCGGCGGTGGTGCGGCCGTACACCGAGAGCGGCGCGTGGGGCATCGCCGGGCACAGCATGGGCGGGCATGGTGCGCTGGTGCTGGCGCTGCGCAACCCCGGACGGTTCCGCAGCGTGTCGGCCCTCGCGCCGATCCTGCAGCCGCTGGACGTGCCGTGGGGCCACAAGGTATTCTCTGCCTACCTGGGCGAGGATCGGGCGGAGTGGGCGCGATGGGATGCCGCGAGCCTCATCGCGGGCGCCACCGAGCGGCTACCGCTGCTGATCGATCAGGGTGATGCAGACCCCTTCCTGGCGTCGCAGCTCCTCTCCGAGCGATTCCTCGCGGAGTGCAGGGCCGCTGGGCACCCGGTCACCTACCGACGACAGCCTGGGTATGACCACGGGTATCACTTCGTGGCGAGCGTGATCGACGACCATGTGGCGCACTGCGCGGCAGCGGTCAGTCGAGGGTAGCCACCGCCGCCTCGAACGCCTCGCGGCTCACGCCGTAGCTGTTCAGGCGGCGCAGCAGCTGGCGGGCGTTGCCGTAGCCGATGCCGAGGTGTGCGCCGATGGCGATGCGCCGGGCCTTCGCACCGCCTTCGCCGGCGAGCCCCCGCGCGGTCAGGTCGCGCACGGAGAACTCGGTGCGGGGGGCGGACTGGCTGGCGTGCACCCGGTCCAGCGCGGCGCGGATCACGGCGGCGCTGGCGTGCTCGATGCCGATGTCGCCGTTGCGGGTGCACAGGTCGCGGGCGACGTGCGCGTGGCTGCACGCCCCCACCAGGCTCTCCACCCGCCGGCGGATGTGCTCCCCGGCGGGATCGGGGTCGGTGAGCACGATCAGTCCGCGGTGGCCGTGGGCCGTGCGCAGGCGGGCCTCGACGTCGGCGCCGAAGGCGTGGCCGTTGGTGATCACCATGTCGGCGTCCACCGCGCGCCGCACGGCGGTGGCGTCGTGGAAGCCCTCCACCACGATGAACGGCGTGAGCATGTCAGCGTCCGCGGTGGTGGGCGTCGGCGAGGTCAATCGCCGTGGGGAGCAGGCGCAGGGGGCCTCCGGTCGGCGAAGACGGTACCATGACCCCATGGACGCACTCACCCCGGCCGACCGCGCGTGGGCTCTCGGTCGGTTGGTGCTCGCCCAGGCGGTGATCGCACTGCCGATCGCGGCTGTCGGTGGGCCTCCACTGGGTGTCGGTCTGGGCGTGGCATGGGCCACGTCGCGGTGGGTGCCGTGGGCGTTCGCCGACCCCGACTTTCAGGTGCGTCCGCTGGCGCGCGCGCTCGCCGAGGCGGCTCCGGGCACGCTCGTGGTGGGCGCGGTCGCTGCTGGGCTGGGCGCCGGTCTGTGGGGGATTCCCGCAGCCTTGATCGGCGCCGCCCTCGGGCCGGTCGCACAGCGGGTGCTCCGATTCCCGCGGATGCCGGGCCGGTCGTCCGGGGCCGAGGCGTGGGCGCGGGAGCATCGGGACGACTACCGCGGTCAGGCCACCCGCCCCGGTGGCGTCGCGCTCCGCCCGTCCTATGACCCCCACGCGCTGTTCACGGGGTCGAGCCAGGCGCCCAAGCCCCCACCCGACCCATGGGATGACGCCTATGGCACCGGCCACCAGGAGGAGGCGTGACGGCCTCCCTCCCGCCCGGAGCGGCCCCGGGCCTGCACGGCGTGCGCCTCGATGTGCAGCTGTACCGCGACACCGTGGGGCCGACCTTGCTGCTGCTCGGCGGCGTGGCGCTGGTGGCCGCGACGCTCGGGTGGGGTGCGGTGCTCGCGGTGGCCATCCCGATCGCGGGGGTGGTCTGGCTCACCCGCCCGCCTCCATCGTCAGGCGTCCTCGAGGTGGGCCCGTCTGGCCTCCGCCTCATCCTGCCGGTGTTCGGCCGCTCCCGGGCCGTCACCGTGCCGTGGGATCGCCTGCACGGCGTCACGGTCGAGGGCGAGCCCGCGCGGCTCGTGGTCACCACCGACACGGGCCGCGTCGTGCTCGACTGGGAGGCGTCGGCCGAGGAGCTGCACGCTGTGGTCGAGCTCGTCGACACCATCGGCCGCGACCCGGCCCAGCTCCCCGCGGTGCCAGACGCGCTCTCGCGCCTGCTCCGCGGTCAGGGCGCGTTGGTGCGGCCCGGCGTGCCCCCGACGCGGTAGCTCCACCCCGCGGCCTCGTCGCCGTCCACGATCCGGGCGGCGGAGACGTCCGGCGCCTGCATCCCGAAGTTCACCTGGTCTGCCACCCGACCGCGGGGCGTGCGCAGCACCACCGCCTCGCCCTCGGCCGCGAGCTTGAAGTCCAGGTGCTCCGGGCCGGCGTCGGGATCGCCGTCCGCCAGCAGCAACACGAAGCCGCCGGCGGGCAACACCATTGCCGGCAACACCGAGGGGGTTCCGTCGCCTGAGTCGGCGACAGACCAGCCCGCCAGGTCCACCTCGACCACGTCGGCGTTGTACAGCTCGATCCAGTCCGGCGTAGCGGCCTCGAGACCCACCGGGAAGGCGGTGACATTGCTCGCCATGAACTCGTTCACCCGCACGGCCAGGGTGATCGGCGCGCGCCCGGTGTCGGTGCGCGGCGTGCCCGTCGCAGTGCTGCCGGCCGCGGTCGTTCCCGTGGGAGTGGTGCCGGTGGAGGTGAGCGGGGTGGTGTCGGTGATGAGGGTGGAGGCTCCACTGTCGCTGCCACCCCCTGGGGTCGCGCTACACCCGGCCAGCAGCCAAAGGCAGAAGGTCACATGCTCTCCATGCGGGCAGGATAGCGTCTGGGCCCCGCACACGGCTATCCTCGTGCGCATGACCCCCCTCCTGTTCGTGCTGTTCGCCTGTTCTCCCACCTCCGGCGGACCCGACGGCGACACCGCGGCGGCGACCACCTCGTCCGGCAACACGCCTGCCGGCAGCACTCCGAGCGGGAGTACGTCCAGCGGCAGCACTCCTGCCGGCACGACCGCCACCGAGACGGGTGACACCGCGGGTCTCGGCGACGATCCCCCCGAGACCGTGCCCGAGCTCCGCGACGTGTTCTCCCATCGGTCGGGGGTCTACGACGCCCCCTTCGACCTCTCACTGACCCCGGCCTTCGACGGCGCCACCGTGGTCTGCTCCCTCGACGGCTCTGCGCCCGACCCGGCGGGCCCGCCCTGCGTCGAGCTGCAGATCGACCACACGGTCGTGGTGCGCGCCACGGTCGTGGGACCGGGCGGGGTGGCGGCTATCGGTCCGCTCACCCGCACCTTCGTGTTGCCCGAGACCGTCGGCACGCAAGCGGCGCCACCGGACTGGCCCTCCGAGTGGTGGGGCTACCATGAGTTCGGGCCCTATGTGGCGGACTATGGGATGGATCGGGAGATTGTCGACGCCCCCGTAGTGGACCTGCCGGCAGCGCTCCGGTTCCTGCCCACGCTGTCCCTGGTGGTCGACCCCGACGACCTGTTCGGGCCCGACGGGATCCATGAGAACCCCGAGGAGCACGGGGTCGAGTTCGAGCGGCCCGCGACGGTCGAGCTGTTCACTGCAGACGGTGCGGAGTCGGTGGCTGTCGACTGCGGCGTGCGCATCCACGGCGGCGCCGGTCGTCGCCCGGACCGGTCGCCGAAGAAGAGCTTCCGCCTGGTGTTCAAGTCGGAGTACGGGCCCACCGAGTTCGTCCACCCGCTGTACCCCGACGAGCCCGTCGACCGGTTCAACACCCTGGTACTGCGCGCTGGCTACAACCGCGTGTGGAACAACTGGCAGTCGGGTCAGCGCAACCGGTCGCAGTACATGCGCGAGCGGTTCGCCGGGGATCTGCTCCGCGACATGGGCCACCTGGTCTCTCGGGCCCGGTACGTGCACCTGTACCTCGACGGCCTGTACTGGGGGATCTACCTGGTTCAGGAGCGGCCGGACGCGGCGATGCAGGCCGAGCACCTGGGCGGCGCCAGGGAGGACTACGACGCCCTGAACTCGGGCGAGGTGGTGGACGGCGACAGCGAGGGCTGGGACCGGCTGTTCGCGTTGGCGGCGGAAGACCTGACCGACGACGACCACTATGCCGAGGTGCTCACCCTCCTCGATCGCGACCTGTACATCGAGTACATGCTGCTCAACTTCGCGCTCGGGAACGCGGACTGGCCGATCAAGAACTACTGGGCCGGTCGGAACCGCCTCGAAGACGGCCCGTTCCGGTTCTTCAGCTGGGACACGGAGCTGATCTTCCGCGACGACGACGACAACCTGATCGACGAGGCGCCCGAGGGGTCGCCGGGGTGGCTGTTCCAGCAGCTGCGGCAGAATCCTGAGTTCGTGGTGCGGTTCGGGGACCTCGCCCATCGGCACATGCTCGCCGACGGTGGCCAGCTCACCGCGGAGGCGCAGGTAGCCAGGTGGCGCTCCCTGTCCCTCGAGGTGTTGCCGGCGCTGCACGCCGCCTCTGCCCGCTGGGGCGACCACTGGCGGGATGACCGCGCTGACCCCGAAGGGGATCTGTACACCGTCGACGACCACTGGGTGCCCGAGTTCGTCCGGCTCACCGACGGCTTCATCCAGGACCGCCACAGCGTGTTCATGGACCAGCTGCGCGATGGCGGCCTGTACCCGTCCCTCGCGGCCCCCGCGCCGGACCTGCCGCCCGGCATGGTTCCGGTCGGGGCCGAGGTGCTGTTCAGCGCGGAGGCCCCGGTGTGGCACACCACCGACGGCAGCGATCCCCGCCAGCCTGGCGGAGCTGTGTCGCCGAGCGCCGTCTCGGGCCCGTTGGTGGTGGACGCCGAGGTGAGTGTGCTCGCGCGAGCCCGGGTCGACGATGGCACCTGGTCGGCCCTCGTCGAGGCCACCTGGGCGCCGGAGTAGCGCTCACTCCTGGCACACCAGCCAGTCATACGCGTGGTCGGCGTCCCAGCAGCGGGTGACGCCGTAGTCGTCCGGGTCGCAGAACGACGAGGACCACCTGCGGATCGCGGTGAACCCGTCCGCGTCTTCGTCGCCGCCCGGGCCATTCACCACCACCGGGTAGCCGCCGAAGGTGCTCTCGGCGCCGTGGGTGGGGGTCTTCGTGATGATCCAGGTGTGCCACTCGTCGTAGCCGTAGGCCTCGTCGATCAGGCGCTGGGCG
Organism: Myxococcota bacterium; assembly: GCA_047609825.1. Taxonomy (GTDB): domain Bacteria; phylum Myxococcota_A; class UBA796; order UBA796. Next base: position 44,176 of record JBLFXJ010000007.1, on the reverse strand, counting down.
TCCGGCGCCGAGACCGGCTCGAACCAGCCCAGCCCGCGGTCTTCGCAGAACGTGTCGTAGCCGTCCAGCGGCGCGCTGGGGTCGGACTGCCACACGTGCACCATGCGGGACTCCGACTCGTAGCTGGCGTACACGCCGCCCAGGTCGATCGGTGCTTCGACGAACCCACGGGCCGGCGAGAGGGTGCATGTGCCCAGGTCGAGCGCCTGCAGCACCGCGCCGCAGCGCGGGCCGCTCACGTCGAGGTCGAGCTGGTGTGCGCCGTCGAAGTCCCAGTCCACCTGGAGGCCCCCCACCAGGCGGATGCCCGCCAGCTCGGTGGCGAGCCCCGCGCAGGGGCCGGCGGGCACGGGGTCGGAGCCCGCGCCGTCGGTGCCCACGAGCACGGCCACCATGCCGCTGACCGTGGCGTCGGTCACGTTGACGCGGAACTCGCCGGGGCAAGACCCAGAGAGAGTGAGGTCCACCGCGTGGGACGGGGCGGACAAGGCGAGCCAGAGCAGCATCTGAACCTCCGATGGCGTGACGATACCACGCCTCGGCGGCAGCTCAGACGCGCGTCAGGGCTTGCGGGGGGACACTGCGGCGGGCGGCCGCGACGCCCTCGCCGGCGAGATGACCGGTGTGGCCATGAACTGGGCGGGCCCGGGGTTGACCGGGAGGAAGGCCCCTTGGATCACGCCCTGCCCATCCGCGCCGTCCGACCGGTAGCGGAAGATGTCGCGGAGCACGATGTCGCCGTTCTCGATGCCCGACACGTCTGCGATCTCCACGATCTTCCGCGATCCGTCGGCCATGCGCGAGGTCTGGATGATCATGTCGATCGCGGCCACGATCTGCTGACGGACCGCGCTGGACGGCAGATCCATGCCCGCCATCAGGGTGAGGGTCTCGAGCCGTGCCACCGCGTCGCGGGTGCTGTTGGCGTGCAGGCTGGTGAGGCAGCCGTCGTGGCCGGTGTTCATCGCCTGCAGCATGTCGAGGGTCTCCGACCCGCGCACCTCGCCCACGATGATGCGGTCGGGGCGCATCCGTAGGGCGTTCACCACCAATCGCCGGATGTCGATCTCGCCCTGGCCCTCCATGTTCGGCGGGCGGCTCTCGAGCGAGATCACGTTGGGCTGGACCAGGCGCAGCTCGGCGGCGTCTTCGATGGTGATCACCCGCTCGTCTTCCGGCACCAGCGAGGCGAGCACATTGAGCAGTGTGGTCTTGCCCGACCCGCTGCCGCCCGACACGCAGATGTTCTTGCGCTCGGCCACGGCCTGGTACAGGAAGTCGGCCATCCCAGCGTCGAGGGTGCCCAGGTCCATCAGGTCGTCGAGGCTCAGGAGATCCCGGGTGAACTTCCGGATCGTGAGGCACGGCCCCTGGGTGGACAGCGGGGCGAGCACGGCATTGACCCGGGATCCGTCGGCGAGGCGGGCGTCCACCATCGGGCTGGAGTCGTCGATCCGGCGCCGCGCACCCACGATGATCCGGCGGATGGTCTCCACCACGTGCTTGTCGTCGGAGAACCGGATGTTCGTGAGCTCGATCCGACCGTTTCGCTCGACGAAGATCCGGTCGTACCCGTTGACCATCACCTCGGTGACCGTCTCGTCCTGCATCAGGCCCCGGAGCGGGCCAAAGCCGAAGCTCCACTGCGGGTTGTCGGCCGACATCGACTGGTACTGGGCGTTGGGGTCGACTGCGACCTCCCCGTCCTCGCCGGCGAACTCGGCGGGTGCTTGCGGGCGGCGGAGCACGCCGGTCACGGCGATCACCACGATGGCGATGAGGAACATCAGGCCACCGACAGCGGCGATGGCCAGGGCGGCGAAGTCCAACGGTCCTCCACGATCGATCGGCTGGACGGCCAGCCTACCGCAGTGACGGCGCGGAGTGGGGCTGGCCTGCAGTCAGAGACGTGGCGGGCGATCGACGGGCGCCTCGGCGCGCGGCTCGGGCGGGGTCGGGGGCGACACGCGGCTGGTGACACCCGCGTGACCTGCCCGATTCTACAGCCCCTCGAGCAGCGTGCGCAGCTCGGCCAGCTCGGGGTCCCGTGGCAGCACGGCCTCGGCGGTGCGCAGCGCATCGAACGCCCGGGCAATGGCATCGGCGCCCTGAGCCGAGCCGCTCCGTACGGCCTTGAGCGCCTCCGCGATGGCGAATACCGCGGTCCCCTTGCGCAGGTTGGCCGTGTTGCCGCCCAGCATCTCGCCGAATGTGGACGCCTGCACCCGCTCGTGCAGCTCGCCCGTGCGCACGTCCTGCCAGCGCACCGTCGCCACCACCTCGGTGTCTGCCGTCACCTCTTCGGGCGCGCAGGTGGACAGGTGTTGGTAGAACACCATCGCGTCGTTCGGCGCCAGGTGCTGGGGCTCTACGTCGCGCGCCTTGGTGCCGATCTCTTCGGCGGAGAACCGCACGATCTCGAACCCGCCGGGCAGCTGCAGCTCCAGCTGGACGTTGCGCGCCGCCACGTCGAACAGGTTCACGAAGCCGTCGCCGAACACCCGCGACACCTCCTCGGAGTGCGGCAGGTACACAGCAGCGCCCTTGCCGGCGTCGGTCACCGCGTTCATCAGCTTGTCGTTGTACACCCCGGGGTGGCCAACGCCCGCGCCGGCCATGTAGATGCCGCCCTGGTTGCCGTCGTCGGCCTTCTCCGCGATGAGCTCGGCGTCGGTCACGCCGAGGTTCGCGCCGCCGTCGCTGATCAGCAGGATGCGGTCCACCCTGTCCGGTGATGCGTGGGCGTCCGCCAGACGGTAGCCGGCGATCAGGCCGGCGTTCAGGTCCGTGCCGCCGTCCGCGGTGAAGCTGTCGCACTTGTCGAGCACGGTGGCATCACCGGGGCCCCGCACCTCGTGGTTCTCGAGGGCCAGGCTCTGGTCGGTGCTCCAGGTCACCATGTTCACGATGTCGCCGGCCTGCAGCTGCCCGGCGACCGCGCGGCACACGTCGCGGGTGAGCTCGATGGCGGTCCCGCCCATCGAGCACGAGGTGTCGACCACCAGCGTGATGTCCAGCGGGTCGCGCTCTCCGTTGGTGCGTCGCTCCGATGCGATGGCCACCTGGAGCACGTACTCGTCGTCCCCCATGTCAGGATCCTGCGCCAGCTCCAGGGTCACGGACAGGTCGCCCGGCAGCGCCGCCGGGTAGTCGAAGGTGTAGTAGTTGAACAGCTCGTAGGTACGGATCGGCGGAATGCGGCCGGAGCCATACTGGATCACGGACTCCCGGGCGAGCACCGCCGACGACATCGAGTTGGAGTCGTCGGGCGACAGGAACAGCGCGACCGGGAGGTGCGTGTCGCACTCCTCGTCCGGGGTGCCCGTGTCCGTCGTCTCGGTGTCGGTGTCGGTCTCGGTGTCCGTGTCTGTGTCGGAGTCGGTGTCCGCATCGGAGTCGGTGTCCGCGTCGGAGTCCGCGTCGGCGTCCGCGTCCGACCAGGTGCCAGACGTGCTGCCTCCACCGCCCCCCGTGCCGGTCCCGTGGGCATCTGCGGGGCTCGCGAACCCGGCCGTGTCCGTGATCGCGTTCTTCTGGCCAACTCCGCACGCCATCAGCGCGGCTGCGGCCACGACAGTCCATCGCATGGGCACCTCCTGACCCGAGAGTGCTTGGTGTTGGCGTGACCCTCAAGGCGTTTTTGCACGAACCATGGGTCGGAAACGACCATCGATGTGCGAAAACGACACAGTCGCCCGCTGGGGTACCGCGGGACGACGAGGCCCGAACGGCGCCGCACAGCGTTACAGCGCGCCGGTGCGAGGTGTCCGTGCGTTCCTGGTCCGTCGTCGTCCTGCCCCTGCTCCTGGCGAGCTGCGTCAAGTCCACGCCTTCCCCGATGGGGGCGGCTGATCTGCTGAGTGCTGTGCAGCTCACCAAGCCGCCCTTGGACGACCGTGAGTACCGCCTGGTGCAGCTCGACAACGGTCTGCGCGCGCTGCTCATCTCCGACGACGACACCGACATGGCGGCCGCGGCGCTCGACGTGCACGTGGGCCAGTTCTCGGACCCGGCCGATCGGGAGGGCCTCGCGCACTTCCTCGAGCACATGCTGTTCATGGGCACCGACAAGTACCCCTCGGTGGACGGCTATCGCGACTTCGTGCAGGCCCACGGCGGCGGCACGAACGCGAGCACCAGCCAGGAGCACACGCGGTACCACTTCGACATCGAGCACCCCTACCTCGAGGAGGCGCTCGACCGGTTCTCCCGGTTCTTCGTCGCACCCACCCTCGACCCCGAGTACGTCACCCGGGAGCGCGAGGCGGTGAACTCGGAGTATTCGCTCAAGGTGCAGGACGAAGCCCGACGGTACCGCGAGGTGCGGCGCGCCACGGCGAACCCGGCGCACGGGTTCGCCAAGTTCTCCGTGGGCAACCTGGACACGCTGGCCGACCGCGACGGGGCGCCCGTGTGGGACTCCCTCAGGGCGTTCTACGATGCGGAGTACAGCGCCAGCCGCATGACGCTGTCCGTCATCGGTCGGCAGGACCTCGACACCCTGGAAGCGTGGGTGCGGTCCCGGTTCTCCGAGGTGCCCACCACGGGCGAGGGGCCGCCATCCTCCGGCGTCGACCCCTACCTGCCCGAGCAGCTCGGGGCGCGGGTGAACATCACGCCGCTGAACGACATTCGTCGGGTGGACCTCGAGTTCCTCGTGCCGTCGGAGCTGCCCCACTTCGCCGAGCACCCCCTCGGGCTGCTCTCGGCGCTCCTCGGCCAGGAAGGCGAGGGCTCGCCCCATGCGCTGCTGTCCGAGAGGGGCTGGATCACCTCACTGCGCTCGGGTTCGTCGGGTGCGGAAGACCACGGGCTGCTCACCGTTCAGCTCGAGCTCACCGAGGAGGGCTTCGCCCACGTGGATGACGCCGTGGGCGTGCTGTTCCAGTACGTGCGCGTTCTCCAAGATGCCGAAGATCTCTCGCCGTGGTGGGAGGAGCAGCGCAGCCTGCGCAGCCTCGACTTCCAGTTCGCCGAGCCGCCCTCGCCCACCTCGGCCGTGCAGCGCGCCTCGTCTGCGCTGCCGCTGTACCCGCCCGAGCATGTGCTCGACTTCTGGGCCACCTTCTCGGCCTATGACGCCGAGCTGGAGCGCACCTACCTTGACCGCCTCACCCCCGACAATGCGCGGGTGCTGGTCACTGGGCCCGGCCTCGAGACCGATCAGGTGGAGCCTCGCTACGACGTGCCGTGGTCCATCCTGCCGCTCGACCCGGCGGTCATGAAGCAGTGGTCCACGAGCCCCATCGACCCCGCACTTCGCCTGCCCGACACCAACCCCTATGTGGCGGAGGCCATCGCGCTGAAGCCGGTCCAGGGCGAGGTGGGAGTGCCGACGCACCACGTGGACGAGCCCGGGTTGTCGGTGTGGCACCTGCAGGACCCCTCGTTCGAGGTGCCGCGGTCCACGGTGCGGGTCACCCTCGCGCTGCCCGCCGCCACCGGCAGCATGCAGGCGAAGGTGAACGCCCTGCTGTTCACCGACCTGGTCGACGATGCGCTGTCGCCGATGCGCGACCAGCTGGGCAGCGCCGGCCTGAACCCGAGCTTCGGCACCTCCGCCGATGGCCTGCGGCTCACGGTTCGCGGGTATGACGACAAGCAGCAGGAGGTGGTGTCGGCCTACCTCGATGCCGCCCTGGCCCAGCGGATCGACCCGGATCGGTTCGCCGTGCTGCGCGACAACCTCGTGCGCCAGTGGCGCAACCTGAAGAAGAGCCGGTCGGTGAACCAGGTGGGCTGGGCGCTGGCCGAGGCCCTCGACCCGGCGGACTGGGACTACCAGTCCGGCGCGGATCACCTCGAATCGCTCACCCCGGAGACCCTGGAGGCGTGGCGGACCGACCTGTTCGCGAACGCCGCGGTCGAGGTGGTGGTGCATGGCAACCACACCGCCGCCGAAGCGGAGGCCATCGGTCGGAGCGTGACCGCGAAGCTCGCCGACGCCGGGTCCGCAGACCGTCGCGCCGCGCAGGTGCGCCGGATCCCGGATGGCGCCACCGTCGTGCGCGACGTGGTCGTGGAGCACGCCGACTCGGCGATCCGGGTGCTGTACCAGGGGGCGGACACCGAGCTGTCCACCCAGGCCACCTGGCTCATGCTGGGCAACCTGATCAAGACCCCCGCGTTCACCCAGCTGCGCACCGAGCAGCAGCTCGGCTACATCGTGTGGGGCGGGTATGACCGCCGCGATCGGGTGGCGGGCCTGGGCCTCGGCATCCAGTCCAGCGTGGCCGAGCCCACTGAGCTCCTCGAGCGCATCGACGCCTTCCTCCTCGGCTACGGCGACACGCTAGACGCGATGTCCGACGAGGAGTTCGAGACCGTGAAGGCGGGCCTGGTGGCCACGCTCGAGGAGTCGCCCACCGATCTCTACGACCGCACCCGGGATCTGTTCACCGACCTCGACCTCGGCCTCACCACCTTCGACCGCAAGGCCCGGCTGGTGGAGCTGCTGCGGCCGATGACCAAGGCGTCGGTGGCTGAGCTGCTGCGGGACGAGGTGCTGGGCGATTCCGCGGCCCGGTTGGTGGTGCGGGCGCTGGGCAGGGCCCACGCAGACACGCCGCTCGACCCCACCGGATGCGCCGACACGGCCTGTGTCACGGCCACTCTCACCGAGACCTTCGACCGGGCCCGCTGAGCGGTCGCCGTCGGTGCTCGCGGGTCGCAGATTGTGACCGACCCGACAGCACAGGCGAGAGACGGTCACGAAACGTCAGTGGGACGATCCTCGCGGGTCAAACTCGGAGTAGGGTGCTCCTGTCACCACGGAGGCCCTCCATGCGCATCGCTGTCATCTTCGCCGGTCTGTCCCTGCCCGCTCTCGCCCTCGCATGCCCCGGTGCCAAGACCGAGATGGCTGCGGCCTCGGCTCCCCAGGCCGAGGTGCAGCTCGCCAAGGCCGATGCCGCCGACTGTGCGAAGAAGGCCGAGTTCATCGGCGGCAACTGCTCCTACAGCACCAACATGATGGCCCAGAAGGTCATGGAGCAGGGCACGTCGTTCACCTACACCGGCTCCATGGACAAGTCGGAGAACAAGCTGGAGTCCCACGTGGCGGCTCCGTTCACCATCAAGGGTGACATCCACGTCATCGCCAACGGCGTGCTCGACACCCTCAGCGCCGTCGACGCCCGCCTGGCAATGGACGGCAAGCTCCTCGAGGTTGATGGCACGAAGTACTTCCTGCTCGTCGATGCCGCGCCCGCGAACAGCTGATCCTGTTGGTCTGATCGCACGAGAGCCCCGGAGCAACGCGCTCCGGGGCTCTGTCGTTCGAACCGACCGCGACTCACTCGCCGCAGTACACACCGTTGCAGCCGAACGGCAGAGTGGGCAGGTAGTAGACGTAGAAGTCGTCGTAGCCCCCGCAGAAGGTGACCTGCACGGTGGTCTCCCACAGGCAGATGTTGCCCGACCAGTGGAAGCAGGTGTGCACGTCGGCCGTCTCGCCGAGGCCCACCGGGTGCACGCCGTCCAGCCAGCCCGGCGCGTGGGTGGAGCACTGGTAGGTGTCCACGGCCCACTCGGGCATCCGGGTGCCCGCGTCGCCCTCGAACCGGAACCAGTTCTCGAGCGAGATGATGTCGCGGTCGCAGTACACCGGGCCCACAGCGTCCACGTGGCGCAGGCCGTCCGAGAGCACCGTGTAGGCGCTGCACTCGGGGTTGGGCGCGATGCAGAGCATGTCTTCGCCGTCGCAGTCCTGGTCGATGCCGTCCTCGCACACCTCAGGCGCGCCGGGGTTGATCCGTGGCTCTGCGTCGTCGCAGTCCAGGCCAACCCAGTCCGGTCGCAGGCCCGGCTCGGGCGGGTCGCAGGTGGGGGTGGGGTCGACCGGGTCGCCGGCGCCGAAGCCGTCCCGGTCGCCGTCGGCGTACCAGAGGCTGGGCGGGCCGATGGTGGGGTCGACATCGTTGCAGTCGTCATCGTTGGGTGCGGTGCCCTCGGGGCGGCTGCAGCCATACTCGAAGTCCACGCCCGAGCCGTAGCCGTCGCCGTCGCGGTCGGCGTACCACTCGAGGTAGCTGTCCTCCGACACGTCCGGGTCGTCGTCGTCGATCAGGCCGTCGCAGTCGTCGTCGACCGGCATGTCGGGGTTGCAGATCTCCGGCATGTCGGGGTTGATGTCGGGGCGGGTGTCGTCGCAGTCCATGTTCGCGAAGCCCCAGCCCTCACGCACCTGGCACGCGAACAGGATGTCGTCGTCGGTGCCGAACCCGTCGCCGTCACGGTCGGGCCCGAACGCGATCAGGGTGAACACGTCGATGTCGGGGTCGTCTTCGTCGAACAGGCCGTCGCAGTCGTCATCGAAGGAGTCTTCGCCGTTGCAGATCTCGGGGCGGGCGGGGTTGATGTCGGCGCGGGTGTCGTCGCAGTCATCGCCGCCATAGTCGGCGTTGTAGAAGCCATCCCCGTCAGCGTCGCACTCGGCACTGCACTCATCATCGTCGCAGTCCACCCGGCCATCGGCGTCGTTGTCGCGGCCGTCGGTGCAGATCTCCGGGCAGTCGCCGTCGCAGTCGGAATCATCGCAGTCGACGCGGCCGTCGGCGTCGTTGTCGCGTCCGTCGGCGCAGGCCTCGTCGCAGGCGGGATCGTTGCAGTCATCGTCGGCGCAGTCCACCAGCCCATCCGCGTCGTTGTCGCGGCCGTCGGTGCACACCTCGGCACAGCTCGGATCGACGCACTCCTCGTCGAGGCAGTCCACCTTGCCGTCACCGTCGTTGTCGAACCCGTCGCCGCACACCTCCGGGCAGCTGCCGAAGCAGTCGCGGTCGTCGCAGTCGATGGCGCCGTCGGCGTCGTTGTCGCGGCCGTCACCGCAGTTCTCGGGGCACAACCCGTCGCAGTCGTCATCGAGGCAGTCGATGAGCCCGTCGAGGTCGTCATCGGTGCCGTTGGTGCACACCTCGCCACAGACCGCGGCACAGTCGGGATCCGCGCAGTCTGCGAGCTCGTCGAGGTCGTCGTCCTCGAGGTTGTCGCAGATCTCGGCCGGCGGCTTGTCATCGCCCGGCTTGGAGGACTCGCAGGCGGTGAGGCCGAGGAGGAACAGGGTGAGCAGGCGCATGTCAGGGGACCTCGTGCAGGGCCGCAGTGTAGCAGCCCGCGCGCGGGTCTACTCGCCGCAGTACACGCCGTTGCACCCGAACGGGAGTGTTGGCAGGTAGTACACGAAGAATGCGCCGCAATGGGTCACGTCCACCATCGTCTCCCACAAGCACGTGTCGCCCGACCAGTGGAAGCAGGTTCGCACCGATCGGGTGTCGCCCACCACGGCTGGGTGAACGCCATCGAGCCAGCCCGGGGCGTGGGTCGAACAGTAGTTCTCGCCGGGGGACGACTCCGGCATCTGGGTGCCTGCGGCGCCGTCGTACCGGAACCACCCCTCCAGCGCGAGCACGTCGCGATCGCAGTACACCGCGCCGATCTGGCTCACGTGTCGCCACGACTCGGTGAGGGTGCTGTAGGCGCTGCACTCGGGATTGGGCGCGGAGCAGGGCGCATCTTCGCCGTCACAGTCCTGGTCGATGCCGTCTTCGCACACGTCGTCTGCGCCGGGGTGAATCCTGGCCTCGGTGTCGTCGCAGTCGAGCCCGCCCTTTTCGGGCGGCGGCCAGCCATCGCCGTCCGCGTCGCAGTCGGGGTCGCCCAGGTCGAACAGCCCGTCTCCGTCGTTGTCCCGATCGTCATTGCACCGCTCGTCGCAGCCGCCGTCGCAGTCGGGGTCGTCGCAGTCCACCAGAGCGTCGGCGTCGTCGTCCACGCCGTTGGCGCAGGCCTCGGGGCACGCGCCATCTCCCTCGCAGTCGCTGTCGAAGCAGTCCACCTGGCCGTCGGCGTCGTCATCCACGCCGTTGGCGCAGTCTTCGACCGCGGGGAGCGTGCTCCCGGTGTCGCCGGTGTCGGCGGGGGTCGAGCCCGTGCCGGTTCCGCCGGCGGTTCCGCTCCCGCCGCCAGTTCCGCCGCCGGTTCCCCCGCCGCCCGTGGCGGTGCCGGGGACGGTCGGACCGTCCGCGCACTCCGAAGCGCAGTCCTGATCCGCACAGTCGACGTGGCCATCTCCGTCGTCGTCGACCTCGTTGGCGCAGTCTTCGCCGTACCGGAGCTCACCGAGGCCAGAGGTCGCGCAGCCGAGCGCGAACAGCAGCGGTAGACAGCGCACCATCACAGACCTCACCCGAGGCGCATCATACTTGGTCGGGGCGCCTCTGTGCCGACCGCAAGCCGCAGATCGCGCGCCAGTCGCCGGGGGTGGCCTACTCCAGCGGTACCAGGGCCTCTGCCGACGGAGACCGAGCGAGGCCGACCGTGGTGGCGAGCGCTCCGAGGGGCGACCGGGTGCTGGCCGCCCACGCCTGCACGGTCTCCTGGTAGGCCTCCTGCGACCGCAGGATGCGCTTCACCGGCTGCTCTGCGCGGAGGTAACGGCTGCCGCCCGGGCGGATCTGTCGCCACTGGTCCTGGAGCTCCGCCGCGAACGCCAGCGCTCTACGCGCACGGTCGTCGTCGTTGGACTCGCTGTACGCGAGCCACCTTTCGCGCAGCGCAGCCTCGTCGCCGCCCAGGTCGCCCACGGATTCCACCAGTGATGGGTCGGATGCGATGGCGTTGTACAGCGACGAGCGGGCGCTGTCGGCGGTGGTCGCGGCGATGTTCACGCCGCGGCTGCCCTGGAACGCCGCAAAGCCCACGCCGGAGGTGAACAGGAGCACGAGCACGCCCGCGAGGGCGGCGACCAACCCGAGGTTGCGCTGCCGCACGAGGCGGACCTTGTTCGCTTCGTCCGCCACCTCCTCGGCGGTGCGCTCCTCGGGCGGGCGGGGTGTGGCGTGGGGGAGGGTCTGGCGAGGTGCTGCGGGGCGCTTGCTGATCCGCTGGTCGGCCGCCTCGAAGATGGCGCGCCTGCGGCCATCCTCGGTGTCGTCTGCGGGCGCGGGCGCGGGCGCGGGCGCGGGCGTGGCAGTGGACCGGCGGGGCGTGGGCGCAGGGGTGGGCGCGGGCTGGCCGCTCATAGCTGCTGCCGCTGCCAGTGCGGCCTCCACCGCGGCGGCGTCGGCCTCCGGATCGCTGTCCCACCCGTCCGCCACGTCCACCTCGGCGAGGTTGGCGTCGGCCGCAGGCTGGTACGGCAGCTCGGCCTCGGGGGGGTCGGCCAGGGTCTGGAACCGCGCGTTCACGTCATAGAACTCGCCCTTCATCGCCTCGTCGAACTCGGCGGAGTCGCCGAAGCTGACCAGGCTGCCGTCGACGGGCTTCGGCGGCTCGAGCTGCTGGGAGGCGATGTCGACCCGCGTTGGGAGCGCGTCCTCGAAGTCCGATGACGGCCCGTCGGCGAACTCCTTCACCGACTGCTCCAGCTCTTCGAGTGCCGCATCGGGATCGATGTCGCTGAGCTCGGCTTCGTCGGGCTGCCACCCGATGATGGTGCGCTCCTTCTCCTTCTGGGCGGTGGTGACTGCCCACTCGGGCGCGGGCTCCTCTCCCTCCACCTCGGGCTCGACGAACACGCGGGTGGCGACCCAGGCCGCACGCTCCTGGGCCGTGGTCAGCGGCTCGGCCAGCTTCGCCGGCTTGCTGGTGTCGTCGCCGATGCCCAGCAGGCGGAGGAACAGGTCCACCACCGGATCCTGGGCCCGGGCGCTGCCCACGGGACGCTCGCCGACGCCTTCGAGCAAGCGGAGTTCGAGGAGCACCGCGTCGAGGCGACGACGCACCTCCGGGTCGTCTGACCGCTGAAGGAGGGTCTTGTACAGCTGAGCGCGGAGCTGCTCGATGGGTACGGTGCCGGTGCTCGTCGGAGTGGTCACGATACGTTCCGAGGTGGCGGCCATCATCTCGCACGAGCAGGCGTCGCCTCGCGTCTGCGTGCTTCCAGTCTGTCAAAATCGTGCAAGCGGCGCCACCGGTGTTGCACAACTGGGCGGAAGCGCAGGGTTTCCGCCGCCAAATAATCTGCCGATGGCATGTAACCGTCCGGTCGTTTCGGGCGTATCCACAGGCGTCACCCCGGCCGATCGGGGCATCGCCTGCAGGAGAGTCCCCATGCCCGCCCCTCGCCGCATCGAGCTGCTCACCGACTCCGAGCTCGTGGCGTGCCTCGTGCGCAACGACGCCGAGGTCTTCACCTGGGTTGTGCGGCGCTACGAGCGCGCGATGATCCGGGTGGCGCTTCGCCATGTGCGCACCATGGCGGTGGCGCAAGAGGTGGTCCAGGAGACGTGGCTGTCGGTCATGCGGGGCATCGGACGATTCGAGGGCCGCTCGTCGCTGAAGAACTGGATGTTCCGCATCCTCACGAACCGGTCGAAGACCCGCGGGATCCGTGAGTCCAGGACCGTGCCCGTGTCGGCGCTCGGCGGGGCTGGCGATGACGAAGGGGTGGACCTGAACCGCATCGCGAAGGACGGGTTCTGGCTGCGCCCGCGCCTGGGCTGGCAGGATGATCCCGAGAAGTCGATGGTGCGGGCCGAGGTGTCGCAGGAGCTGAGCGGTGCCATCGAGCGGCTGCCGCCTCGCCAGCGCCACGTGCTGCGCATGCGCGATGTGGAGGGCTGGACCAGCGCCGAGGTGTGCGACCACCTGAGCATCAGCGAGGCGAACCAGCGGGTGCTGCTGCACCGGGGTCGGGCGAAGGTGCGGCAGAGCATGGGACCGGAGGGCATGCGCGCGGTCGCCGCGTGAGGCATCCTGCGCTCGGGGAGTCCGCATGAAGATCGTGATCGTGGGCAACGGCGTCGCGGGCATGGAGGCTGCGCTGGCCGTGCGGCGCCGAGACCCCGACGTGCACCTGACGATCGTGTCGGAAGAGTCGGACCACTTCTTCTCGCGCACGGCCCTGATGTATGTGCTCGCCGGTCAGCTCTCCCACACCTGCATCGAGCCCCTCGAACGTGACGTGTATGAGCGGCTCGATCTGCACCGGGTGCGCGCGCGGGCCACGGGTCTCGACGCCGAGGGCCGCACCCTGCAGCTCGCCGACGGGCGCCGCTTGCCGTTCGACCGGCTCCTGATCGCGTGCGGCAGCCACGCCCGGCCCGGACCCTGGCCCGGCTCCGAGCTCCGCGGCGTGGGGCACTTCGTCACGCTGCAGGACCTCACCTGGCTCGAGGCCGAGGTGCACGGCCGCCAGACCGAGCCCCGCCCGTCCAACGAGTGGGCCCACCTGTCCGCCACGGTGCGCGATTCGCCCTACCGCCGCCGCGAGTCGGCCGCAGAGGCCCGGGGCCGCACCTGTCGGGCGCCGTCCGTGATCGGCGGAGGCCTCATCGGCATCGAGGCCGTGGAGACCATGCTCGTGGCGGGCCTGTCGCCGCACTTCATCATCCGGGAGGATCGGTTCTGGCCAGACCCCATCGACGCCGTCGAGTCGGCGTGGGTGGCCTCCGCGCTCCGCAGCCACGGCGCGCAGGTGCACCTCGACACCGAGGTGGAGTCGCTGGTGGGGGACGGGAGCGGCAACGTGGATCGGGTGATCACCGACAAGGGGCCGCTCGAGTCGGACTGCGTGGTCATCGCGATCGGGGTGGTGCCGAACACGGCGTGGCTCGGCGATGCGGTGGAGCGCGCACGGGGCGGCGGCATCGTGGTGGACGACGGTCTGCAGACCAGCGTGCCCGGCGTGTTCGCAGCCGGTGACTGCGCCTCGGTGCGGTGGTTCGACGGCCAGCAGCGCCCCGAGCAGCTGTGGTACACGGGCCGCGACCAGGGGCGGATCGCGGCCCAGGCCCTGCTCGGCGACGAGGTGCGCTACCGCCGCTCCACCTGGTACAACTCGGCCAAGCTGATGGATATCGAGTACACCACGGCGGGTCTGGTCGGCTTCGATCTGCCGGGCCAGAGCGAGTGGTTCCACGAAGAGACCGGGGCCGTGCGCAGCACCACCCGCATCGTGCACCGCGAGGGCGCTGTCATCGGGTTCAACTTCCTCGGCCGCCGGTGGGACACCGAGCCCCTGATCCGGTGGATCAACGAGCGCCGGTCACTGCCGTGGGTGCTCGCACACCTGAACGAGGCCCGGTTCGACACCGAGTTCGTCCCGCCCCTCGTCGTCCCCACCACCGCTCGCTGAGGAGTTGCATGCACCTGCAAGCCCAAGAAGGGCTGATGACCACGTTCCGGTCGGACTGGCGCTCCCGCGGCCTCGTGGCCTACGTGCTCTCCCTCGGCCTGTTCGCGTTCTACATCACGATGTACTTCGGCGGGCAGTACGGCCTGCCCGACCTGTGGCAGCCGCTGGCCGAGGTCGCGGGGCTGCGGAGCAAGTGGTTCCTGTACGGCCTGGTGTACACGGTGTGGATGGTGGCCGGCGGCACCTGGTACCTCCGGCAGCACGGCAACAGCCGGTACAACCAGGTGCGCATCGCGGTGAACGTGGGCGTGCAGGTGGTGCTCGGCTTCACCCTGCCGTTCGTGATGCCACTGTTCGGCGGCTCGGAGTACTACTTCAGCTATTTCTGGCCGTTGAAGTACGACTATCTGTATCCGAGCACCCTGTGGTCTCTGCCGTGGTACCTCGCGCTGTACGGCGTGGTGATGGCCGTATTCTCAGCGCCGCTGCTGGCCGTGTTCTTCGGCAAGCGGTGGTATTGCAGCTGGGTGTGCGGCTGCGGCGGACTGGCCAACACCTTCGGCGACCCCTGGCGGCACCTCACCAGCAGCTCCACCGCCTCGTGGCGGTTCGAGAAATACGCCATCCACGCGGTGCTCGCGCTCGCCGTGATCAGCACCGGCCTGATCGGCATGCAGCAGGTGGGCATGGGCGAAGGCACCATCCTCGTGCCCATCGCCCAGCAGACCAAGATCTGGTACGGGTTCATCGTCGGGTCGATCCTCTCCGGCGTGATCGGCACCGCGGTGTATCCGGTGCTCGGGCCCCGCATCTGGTGCCGCAACTTCTGCCCGATGGCGGCCTTGCTCGGCGCATCCCAGAAAATCGGCCGGTTCCGCATCCGCGTGAAGCGCGACATGTGCATCAGCTGCGGCAACTGCACCACCTACTGCGAGATGGGCATCGACGTGCGGGCCTATGCCCAGCGCAACCAGGACTTCGTCCGGTCGAGCTGCGTGGGCTGCGGCATGTGCGCCCACGTGTGCCCCCGCGGCGTGCTCCGGCTCGAGAACGGCGCATGGACCAAGGCGGAAGACCAGCAGCTCCAGGGGCTGTCGATCATCGACTATTGAGCCGCTACCACTCCCCCCGCAGGCCGAACACCGGCAGGATGGGCATGCCGCGAATCGGCGTCTCCTGCCGGTAGTCGTAGGTCCAGGCCATCAGGTCCACGCTGCGGGTGTTCGTGATGTTGGCGATGTCGAGGTAGCCCACGAGGCGCCAGCGCTCGTAGGTCCAGGTCTTGTCGAACCGCAGGTCGAGCTGGAATGCGGGCGGCAGGCGCGAGGAGTTCAGGTCGTCGAACACCGGCACCCACCGCCGGTTGTCCAGGTCGAAGCCATGCTGGACCGCCTTGGTGTACGGGTTGCCGAGTCCGAACCGCGCCCGGCTCCCCACACGCCAGTCCCGTGGCAGCGCGTGGGAGACCAGGGCGATGAGGTTCAAGGGCTGGTCGTACCGGTAGGGGTACCAGTCGGTGTCGTCGTCGCGCCGGAGGGAGCGGGAGACCGTCGCGGTGAACCAGGCGAAGGTGCGTCGGTTGCGCCACTTGAGCATCGACTCGGCGCCGAAGATCAGGCCATCCCCCCCGTTGCGCCAGGGGTCGGTGTCCTGCGGGCCCAGCACCACGGGGTCGGTGAACGAGAAGGCGTTCTCCTGGCCGATCACCAGGTCGGTGAGCCGGTTCAGGTACACCGTGCTGCGCCACTCCCATGACGAGCTCGGCAGCCAGATCAGGCCGAGCGCGTTCTGCTGGCTGTGCTGCGCGGTGAGCGCCGGTGTGCCGAGCGGCTCCACCAGCTTGCGGGAGGCGGGCAGGCGCGACCACCGACCGGTGGCCGCCTCGAGCTGCACCGAGTCCGACAGCTCGAACTGCACGGTGAGCCGGGGGTCGACTACGAACCCGCCGTAGCCGCTGTCGAGAATCATCCAGTCGGCTCGCACGCCCGGGGTGGCGACCATGGGTCCGATGCGGACCGAGGGCTCGGCATACAGCGCAGGCTCCACGGTGAGGGCCTGCACCGTCTCGTCAGTGTCGAAGGTGGGCACCTGGAACCGGTAGCCACGGCGACCGCCGAGGATCTCCATGCCCGCGCGCCAGCCCAGGCGATCCTCACCGATCGGCCGGGCCCACTCGTGCCGCAGATGTGCCGTGAGCGCGGTCTCCTCGGCCTCGCCGTCGTCGCCGATGGACACCGTCTGCCGGTCGGGGCCACCGAGGATCGAGGTCTCGGAGATCACGCCGCGGCCGGTAGGGATCCTCGCCCCGAACTTGAGCTTCTGGAAGGTGGAGACGATGTCGACCACCGGCGGATCGTCTTCGTCCACCGCGAGCACGGCGAACCGGTCGTCGGCCAGGAGCGCCATGGCGTCCACCTCCACGCCGTCCGGCCCCCGGTGCACGAACTGGACCTGACCGTCGTAGTAGCGAGGGGCCCGGAGGGGGGTGTTCGACGCCTTGGCCAGGGGCGACACCACCGCGTCTACCCAGGATCGACGCCCCGACAGGCGCAGGCCAGACCGGCCGAAGGGCTGCTCCACCTCCACCGAGGCCTGGAACAGGTCGAGTCCGATGGCGCCGCGACTCCGATCGGGCGGCGCGTGCACGGTGCGCAGGTCGACCACGCCGCCGGTGACCCGGCCATACCGCACGCTCTGGGTGCCGGGCAGGAACACTACCTCGTCGACCAGCCGGGTGGACAGCACCGTGGTGAGGCCGCCGAAGTGGAACACCAACGGCAACTCTACGCCGTCGAGGGTGAACACCGATTCGTCGGGGCCGGTGCCCCGCACGAGGAGCTGGCCCAGGTTGAACGACGGGCGCCCCACGCCGGGGAGGTTCTGGATCGTGCGCACCAGGTCGCCGGAGGACCCGGGAAGCACCCGCAGCTCGTCCTGCTCGATGCGCCGCTCGCTGATCTCGGGCGCCTGACGGTAGCCGACCACGTCGATGACCTCGGACGCTCCGCCGAACCCCTCGGACAAGGCGCGGGCATACATCGTGATCGTCACCACCTTGCCAGGGCCCGTGGCGATCACCGCCTGCGACGGCTCGAGCCCCGGCCCCGAAGCGGTGAGGGTCCACTCGCCGGCGGCCAGCCCGGCGAGTTCGAACCGGCCATCGGGCCCGGTGATCGCCGCCGCGCGGGCGCCATCCGGCCCCACCGCGGACACGCGCAGGTCGGCCAGGGCCGTGCGCTCGCCGGCCTGGCGCAGCAACCCCTCCACCGCGACCACCGCCGCGGTGTCGGGCTTGAACACGTAGCGGTACTGGATCACGGCAGACACCGGCTGTCCGTCTGTTCCCAGGGCGGGTCGGAACGTGAACGCCGTCACCGCGGCGAGGGCGGCCTCGTCGAAGCCCTCGCCGGCCGGACTCACCACCTGCGCTGCGACCACCGACCCCGTGGAGTCGATCTCGAGCTCGAGCAACACCACCGCGCCGACACCCCGCTGCAGGGGGCCGGACGGGTACACGGCGGGAGCGTCCTGGAGGAGCTCCGGCAGGGTCGGCTCAGCCGCCTGGGCGATCCCAAGCGCCCAGATGGCGGTCAGCAGCAACACACGCACACCGCGGTGTACGCCACGGAGGCAGTGATGGACACCGAATCTCCCGTCAAGTCGACGCTCGGTCGGCTCGGTCGGCCGAGATTTTAGCCCAGGAGACCTGGGCTTTGACTCGGCCTCCGTCGCCTCCCATCGGTCGAATCTCGATCAGGAGCGCGTGGAGAGGCCACAAGCCGTCGGGCACCCCTGCGCTCCAGCGTGCAGTGATGCTAGGCGCGCAGTCACCGCGCACACCGGTGGAGGCTGTGCAGCGTTGGTCGGCGGCGCAGATCCGATGGACCCACGCCGCCGAAAGCCAGGCGACTACGGCGTGGGGCTGGCGATGGCGTCGAGGCTGCAGTCGCTAAACGCCACGCCGAGCGGGGTGGTCGAGCCATCGACGGTGTTCATCCCAAACAGCTCCGCGCAGCCGCCGTTCAAGCCCACGAGCATCCCGTTGTGGAACGTGATGCCTTGGCGAGCCTCGGCGAAGGACCACAGGTCGGCCTTGGCGCCGGACGCGAGATCGACGAACCCAATGACGATGCCGCTGTCGGCGTACCACATCGTGCCGTCTGCGTCCCCGGCGATGTCGGCGGCGCAGCAGCTCGCCGAGCTGAAGCCGAGGTCCACCGACGCGCCGCTGACGGGGTCGATCTCATGGGTGGTTGTGCTGGTGTCGACGAAGTACAGCAGCCCATTCGCGAAGGCGAGGCCGGTCTCTCCCAGGGCCAACGCCGTGTGGAGGGTCTCGGTGCAGGTGTCGATGTCGATGGACCACAGGTCGCCGCCCGAGCAGGTGTCGGCCGCACCGAACAGGTTGCCGGCGTCATCGAACGCGAGGCCGGAGTAGCCGTTGGAGAGGCCGCATACGACGGTCTCTTCGCCGGTGGTGGTGTCGAGGCTGTACAGGTTGCCTCCGCTGCACTCTCCCACGGCTCCGTAGATCAGATCGCCTGGCGCGTCGGCCTCGCCCAAGGTGCGGACCGGGGACAGCTCGCAGGTGGCGGGGTCGAGGATCTGCACGTGCGTGCCGCAGGCGCCCTCAGGCACTGAGGGGCCGAAGCTCATGGTGCCGTCGCCGTCCACGTCTGGCGCCCGCAGACCAAAGCGGATCGGAGACAGGCCGGTCGCAAGGCCGCTACATGCCCCAGCGGGCAGGACATCGGCGCCCTCGCCGCCAGAGAACAGCAGGGTCATCTCGCCACCGGGGGTGAGGCCCGCGATGTCGATGTCGATGACACCGGGGCAGGCGCCAGAGAGGGTGAGGGTCGGTGCGGCCAGGGCCGCTGCGGGCAGGCTGAGGGCCGCGAGGACGATGTAGCGCATCGTGGGCCCCGGGTTGATGCCGGCTGAGTGTATCCCGCGCCATTGCCCGCCGGGAGAGGCCCAAGACCGCGCGGTCGCCGCACTCGAGGGGCTCGAGGCGGCGACCGGTCATGTCATGCGGGCGGAGTGAGGCCCCGCCATCGAGCGGCCGCCTCTGAGGTCAGCGCAGCATCAGCCGCACTGGCACTCGATGGCGTGCCAGGTGTAGCCCTCGGATCCGACGCCATCGATGTAGCCCCGGAGCTGGCCCTCGCCACCGCAGGCTGGGCTCGGGCCTGGCACGTACACGCCGTCGATCACCTGCTCGGTGCACTGGATGTCGGTCCACTCGAAGTGGTTGAGGGGGCCGCAGCCCTCGCTCTCGCCCCCGTCGTAGTGGTTGCAGACCCAGCGGGCGCCGACCGCGGCGCCGCCCCAGTAGGCGCACACGTCGGCGCAGGCAAAGGCGCTCGCGCCGCCGTAGTACACGCTCGGGTCGGGGATCGTCGGGATGCCCTCGTAGCCGCCGAAGTACCAGCCGTCGCCGCCGCCGCCGCCGCCGCCGATGGTCTCGACGGAGGACAGCTCACAGCTCGCAGCGTCGAGGATCTGCACGTGCTTGCCGCAGGCGCTGTCGGGCACGGTGGGGCTGAAGCTCATGGTGCCGTCGCCATCGCCGTCGGGCGCGGTCATGCCCCAGCGGACCGGGGACAGGCCGGTGACCGCGCCGCGGCAGGCGCCGGCGGGAAGTGCGTCTGCACCCTCACCACCGGAGAACAGCAGCGTCATGTTCCCGCCGGGGGTGAGCCCGGTGACGTCGATGTTGATGGCGCCCGGGCAGTCGCCCGAGATGCTCAGGACCGGGGCGGCCAAGGCAGCTGCTGGCAGCGCGAGGGCTGCCAAGACGAGGTAGCGCATAGGGGTCTCCATTGTTGCGCGGCGACCGTACCACATCAGTGGCGCGCCGCGAACCAACGGAGATCCCATGATGCCTGCTCAGGCATCGCGGGGGGTCAACCTGAGCGATCGCCGATCAGCCGCACTGGCACTCGATGGCGTGCCAAGTGTAGCCCTCGGATCCTACACCATCGATGTAGCCTCGGAGCTGGCCCTCGCCTCCGCACGCTGCGCTCGGCCCTGGCACGTACACGCCGTCGATCACCTGCTCGGTGCACTGGATGTCAGTCCACTCGAAGTGGTTGTCGGGGCCGCAGCCCTCGCTCTCGAGACCGTCGTAGTGGTTGCAGACCCAGCGCGCGCCGACTGCGGCGCCGCCCCAGTAGTCACACACATCAGCGCAGGCGAAGTCGCTCACGCCGCCGTAGTACACGCTCGGGTCTGGCACGGTGGGGATGCCCTCGTAGCCGCCGAAGTACCAGCCTGGGTCGCCGCCGCCGCCGCCGCCGATGGTCTGCACGGAGGACAGCTCGCAGGTGGAGGAATCGAGGATCTGCACGTGCTTGCCGCACGCGCTGTCGGGCACGGTGGGGCTGAAGCTCATGTTGCCGTCGCCATCGGAGTCGGGCGCGGTCATGCCCCAGCGGACGGGGGACAGGCCGGTGGCGACGCCGCGGCAGGCGCCGGCGGGCAGCGCGTCGGCGCCCTCACCGCCGGAGAACAGCAGCGTCATGTTCCCGCCGGGGGTGAGCCCGGTGATGTCGATGTCGATGGCGCCCGGGCAGTCGCCTGAGATGGTGAGCACCGGGGCGGCGGTGGCGAGGGCCGGAAGGGCCAGAGCCGCGAGGGCGAACATGCGCATGAGACCTCCGAAGGGGATGGTCCACGGTGCTCCCAGCAGACTTGCGCCGCAAGCGCGGATCGTGTTGCTGGCGTGTGGTAGGCCGAATCCCTGTTCGTCGGCGACTTGGCAATCCGGCGCGGAAGTGCGCGGAGTGGCGCCGGGTCGATGCGCCTTCCACGATGACAGCGGCCCGCCCACGACGTCGAACCGCCGCATCCCCGACGGAGATGCGGCGGCCGGACCTGCGCAAGCAGGAAGGATCAGGGAGTGGGGCTGGCGATGGCGTCGATGCTGCCACTGGGGATCACGATGCCGGTGTTGGTGGCCACGCCGGTGGCGGGATCCAGAGTGTAGATTCCCGTGCTGTAGGCATCGAGGCTCCACGCGGTGACGAGCTGGCCGTTGTGGAACGTCGCGGCCCCACCTCGACCATAGCCGTAGCCAACGTCGCCGCTGTACGCGGGGCCTGAGGTCTGGACGCCGGTGCTGAGGTCGACCGAGCTGAAGCTGCCGTATCCGACGTAGTAGTCGGTGGCTCCGTCGCTCACGAGCGCGGGACCCCAGCACGCTTCGCAGAGGCCGTCAGTGTCGGGCAGCGGGGTGATGCCGCCGACTGGATCGAACTCGAAGGCCACGTTCGGGTAGTCGCCGAACACCAGCGAGCCGGTGGAGGCCATTCCGATGTACACCTCGCCGAAGAGGCCGGTGTCGGTGTGGAAGGTCTCGGTGCCCGACGCGGGGTCGATGCTGACGATGGTGCCCGAGTTGATGCCGGCGGCGCTCCCGATGCCGTAGAGCACGCCGTCGCCGCCGAAGGCGAGGCCGGTGATGCCGCCGCCATCGCTCACCATGTCTGCGGTGCCCGTGGCGAGGTCGATGGCCCAGAAGCCGCCTACCCCGTCGCTGCCGTCGGCCGCGTAGATCACGTCGCCGGGCGGGCCGCCGCCATCGCCGACGACTTCGGCGCTGGACAGCCCACAGGTGCTGTTGTCCATCACCTGGATGTACATGCCGCACACGCCGCCGGGGACGGTCGGGCTGAAGCTGACGGAGCCATCGGCATCCGACATCACCATGCCCACGCGGCCGCCGTCGAGGCCGGTGCGGGTGCCCGTGCACGGGCCGTAGGGCACGATGTCGCCGCCCAGACCGCTGCCGTACATCAGCGAGTAGTTGGCGCCTGGGGTGAGCCCGGCGATGTCGATGTTGATGGCGCCGGGGCAGCTGCCGCTCACGGAGAGCGACGGCGCAGCGACCGCCAAGCCTGGGGCGAGTAGTGCGAGCCCGAGAATGTACCGCATTGAGCCTCCGATGGGATTCAGCCAGCGGGAGTCTACCCGATGTGCCGGTTCTGTGCGAGCGCAGCACGTACACGCGTGTTCCGCGCGGATCCCGGGGCCCCCGCGAACAGCGTTGACCGGTGCGCGCAGCGGGCGCGGCGCTCGGTCGGGTGGGTCGCCAGTGCCGCGCAGCACGGCGTCGGGTAGAGGGGCGGCCGGAGTCCACATGCAGCGCACTGTCTCCCCGGTCACCGGCCAGGTGTTCGAGCGTCCGCTCGCCTCCCACGCCGCAATCGACGCCACCCTCACCGCCGCTGCGGCGGGTGCTGCGTCCTGGCGCCGGGTACCCCTCGCCGAGCGGATCCGCCTGGTGGGCGCGTTCGTGGATGCGGTCACGGGCCGGTCGCGCCTCCTCGCCCACGAGCTCACGCTGCAGATGGGTCGGCCCATCGCCCAGACCCCGGGCGAGATCGCCGGGTTCGCGGATCGGGCCCGCACGATGCTCGCCCTCGGCCCGTCCGCGCTGGCCGATGTGCGTCCGCCGCCGAAGCCGGGGTTCGAGCGATTCGTTCGCCGGGAGCCCCTCGGCGTGGTGCTGGTGCTCGCGCCGTGGAACTACCCCTGGCTCACGGCGGTGAATGCCATCGTGCCGGCCCTGGTGGCGGGCAATGCGGTGCTGCTCAAGCACTCCGATCAGACCCCGCTGGTGGCCGAGCGGCTCGGGCAGGCGGCGGAAGAGGCGGGGCTCCCGGCGGGCGTGTTCGCTTTCCTCCACCTCGATCATCCTCAGGTCTCCCGGGTGGTCGCCGACCCCAGGGTGGACTTCGTCGCGTTCACCGGCTCGGTGGAGGGCGGTCGCGCGGTGCACGCGGCGGCCGCCGGCACCTACAAGGCGGTGGGCCTCGAGCTCGGCGGCAAGGATCCCGCCTACATCCGCCCGGATGTGGACGTGGCGAAGGTGGCGGCCGCGGTGGCCGACGGCGCGTTCTACAACTCGGGGCAGTCCTGCTGTGCGGTGGAGCGGGTGTACGTGCACCGGGACGTGTACGCCGAGGTGGTGGACGCGATGGTCGCCGCAGCGGAGGCGTACGTGCTCGGCGATCCGCTGGATCCGTCCACGACCCTCGGCCCGGTGGTCCGGGAGCGCAGCGCGGATGCGATCCGCGCCCAGGTCGCGGCGGGGGTGGCGGCCGGCGCTCGCCCCCTGGTGGATCCCTCGAGGTGGGGCGCACTCCGGCCGATGTGGGTGGCCCCCCAGGTGCTGGTCGATGTGGATCACTCCATGGCGCTGATGACCGAGGAGACCTTCGGGCCGGTGGTCGGGGTGATGGCGGTGGACGACGACGCCCAGGCCATCGCGTTGATGAACGACAGCCGGTACGGCCTCACCGCGTCCGTGTGGACCGATGATGCGGAGGTCGCCCTGTCCCTCGCCGAGCAGCTCGACACCGGCACCGTGTTCCAGAACCGCTGCGATGCGCTGGATCCGGAGCTGGCCTGGGTCGGGGTGCGCGACAGCGGGCGGGGCTGCACACTGTCACGGGTCGGCTACGAGCACCTCACCCGGCCGAAGTCCTTTCACCTCCGACGGGAGTGGTGATGCGCGGCAACTGGAACTACCCCACCTCGGTGCGGTTCGGCGCGGGTCGCGTGGCCGAGCTGCCCGCCGCTTGCGACGAGCTGGGCATCTATCGGCCGCTGGTGATCACCGATCCAGGTCTCGCCGAGCTGCCCCCCACGCGGGCCACCCTCGACGCGCTGAGCGACCGCAAGGTCGGCCTGTGGTCGGGCGCGCAGCCCAACCCGGCGGGCGCGGATGTGGAGGCCGGTGTCGCGGCGTACCACGAGGGAGACCACGACGGCGTGGTGGCGCTGGGCGGCGGCTCGGCGATGGATGTGGCGAAGGCCGTGGCGCTGATGGTGGGCCAGTCCCGCCCGCTGTGGGACTTCGAGGACATCGGCGACAACTGGACCCGGGTGGACGAAGACGGCCTGGCGCCGCTGGTGGCGGTGCCCACCACCGCGGGCACGGGCTCCGAGGTGGGCCGGGCGAGCGTGATCATCAACCCAGAGCAGCGGAAGAAGGCGATCATCTTCCACCCGAAGATGCTGCCGGCGCGGGTGATCTGCGACCCGGCGCTCACGGTCGGGCTGCCGGCCCACATCACGGCCTGGGTGGGCATCGACGCGCTGTCGCACAACCTCGAGGCGTTCTGCGCGCCGGGATTCCACCCGCAGGCCGACGGCATCGCCGTGGAGGGGATCCGACTGGTGCGGGCGGCGCTGGAGCGCGCGGTGACGGACGGCGCCGACCTGAACGCCCGGGCCCAGATGATGGCGGCGTCGATGATGGGGGCCACGGCGTTCCAGAAGGGCCTGGGCGCGATGCACGCCATGGCCCACCCGGTCGGTGCGGTGTTCGGCGCCCACCACGGGCTGACCAATGCGGTGTTCATGCCATACGTGCTGCGGCACAACGAGGCGGCGGTGTCGGAACGGCTGGGCCGGCTCGCCGGCTACATCGGCCTTCAGCCCAGCTTCGCGGCGTTCCTCGACTGGGTGCTCGCCTTGCGTGAAGCTGTGGGCATCCCGCACACTGCCGAGTCGCTCGGGCTCACCGAGGCCGGCTGCGCCGAGCTCGCGCCGCTGGCCGCCGCCGATCCGTCCGGCGGCACCAACCCCGTGCCGCTCACCGCGGCGTCGCTCGAGGGGTTGTATCGGGCCTCGCTCGCCGGATAAGCCGCGTGCCCGTCCTCCGAACCATCGGCATGGGAGCGATCGTCGGCCTGCCGCCGGTGAAGGGCTCCACCTTCATCGGCCGGGTTGAGCGGGTGCGATCGGTGGTGGAGGTGCGCGCCTTGGTGGCGGCCGTGCGCGACCAGCACCCCCGGGCCACCCACAGCGCGTCGGCGTGGCGGATCCATCCGGACGTGTACGGGTCGGACGACGACGGCGAGGTGTCGGGCACTGCGGGCCGGCCGCTGCTCGATCGGCTCGTAGGGCAGGACCTGGAGCAAGCAGCGCTGGTGGTCACCCGATTCTATGGCGGCACGAAGCTCGGGAAGGGAGGCTTGGTGCGCGCCTATGGGGCGGCGGCGTCCGCGGCCCTCGACCAGGCGCGAATCATCGAGTGTGCCGTGCGGTCGCCGCTCACGATCACCTGCGCGCCGGCCCTCGAGGGGCCGCTGCGTGGAGTGGTCGCGGCCCATGACGGTGAGGTCACCGACGCCAGCTGGGGTGCGGAGGTCTCGTTCACGGCCGTGATCCCCGACGAGCGCCTGGATGCGTGCCGGGCGGCCGTGGTGGATCGGGCGGCAGGGCGGGTCAGCCTGAGCTGACGGCCGCGCTCACTCCAGCGTGATCACGTACACCGCGCCCAGCTCGACGCCGCCCTGGAAGGAGTCGGGGGCGCCGATGAGCAGCGTGCTCCCATGGGAGAGGAGCGTGTCGCCGAGCATCCCAGGGCGCGCCTCGCCCGCAACCAGCCATGCGGGCACCGGGTCGAGGCCGGTCGCGCCATACCGATGCACCACCACGGCGCCGCCGAGCCAGGTGCCGCCTTGTCGACCGCGGGGGACGCCGACCGCGACCGCAGCGCGTGCGGGGTCGGTGGGATCGGTCACCAGCGCGGTGGCAGCACCGAACCGCCCAGCGGCGTCGCTGCCCACCAGGCCCAAGCGCGCCCGGTCACCGCCCACCGGCACCACATAGTCGTACACCACGTCCACGAGCGGGAGATCGCCGGGCGGGATCTCGACGGCAGGCGCGGTCAGCAGCCAGGCGCTCGGGGTGAGCCAGGCGGCCCCAAGCTCCGAGAAGTCCACCCGGTACTCGGCGGCACCCGACAGCAGGTCCGGCAGCCCGTCGCCGTCCACGTCCTGACCGCCGGTCACCGCGCTGCCCAGCCCGGTGCCGATGGTCTCCACAAGCAAGGTCGTCATCCGGTATTCGTCCGAGGCGCACGCCGGCCCGGCGCCCCACACCACCCGCACCGTGCCCTGGTTGTTCCACTCGGGCTCGACATCTTCGCCGGTGGCGCCCACCGCCACCTCGTCGCAGCCGTCCCCGTCCAGATCGCCGATGGCCGCTACCGACTGGCCCGCCCGATCGAACTCGCTGGGCCCATACCATCGGGTGGCGTCGCACAGCACCGTGATGCCGGCGGGGTCGGCGGCCTGGCCATACACGAGGGCGAAGCCGCCGCCGCTGCCCCACGCCGTGGAGCCGATCACCAGGTCGGTGCGGCCGTCACCGTCCGCGTCGAAGCCGGCGTCGAGCGCGTAGATCAGGCCGGAGGACTCTGGCCCGTAGTGCACGAAGGCGGGCTCTTCCTCCAGCCCCTCGGGTCCGCCGCGGTAGACGTACACGGCCCCCGCCATGGACCGGTAGCCGAGGCACTCATCGGGGTTCACCGCGTCTGACAGAGAGTCGGGGCGGCTGTCGGCCCGGCTCACCACCGCCAGATCCGCGTGGCCGTCGCCGTCGAAGTCGCCCGCCGCCGCCAGCGCGTAGCCGAAGCGATCGCTGCCGGTCCAGGTGGGGAAGGTGCCGCCCCACAGGTCTTCGTCCTCAGCGAATCCGTCCGGTCCGCCAGCGTGCACGAACACGCCGCCCGCGTTGCCACCGATCCCGTCTGCGCCCACGCCGGGTGCTCCGACCAGCAGGTCGTCCCAGCCGTCGCCATGCACGTCGAACACGGCGAGGGACCGGCCGTATTCGTGGCCCGCCGGGCCACCGGGCAGCTCGAGCGCGGTCATCTCGCCGCGGAACGGCACGCTGAACGGCAGCCCAGCCTCTGGCCCCAGCGCGCTGCTGTAGCCGGCGAGCACGGCCAGCTCGGACACCTGGTCCCGATCCTGGTCGCCGATCAGCGCCGCCGCCTGGCCGAACCGGCCTTGGGCGTCACGGCCCCAGGTGGTCCAGGTGGGCGCGCCCGCGGTCACGGTCTCGCCCGGCACCAGGGCGTCGGCCACGGCAGACCACACCTTCACCGCGCCCGCGTTGGTCGGGCCGTCTTCCTGGCGGTAGGCGCCGACCACGATGTCGGGGACGCCATCGCCCTCGAGATCCTGCAGCTGCACGTCGGAGCCCACATGATCGGTGCTCGCGCCGCCGGTGACCTCCCAGTCCGCCTCGTCGGGCAGCACCGGGTCAGCGCGGTCGGCGAGCGAGCCTCCCAGGTGCAGCCACACGGCGCCGGCGTCGGTGGCGGGGGTGTCGGACCGCCAGGCGGAGAGCAGCAGATCGTCGGCGCCGTCACCGTCCACGTCGCCGGTGGCCAGGCGGCGGCCGAGCTCGCCGCCGTCTCCTGGTGGGCCGGCGTAGGTGCGGACCGGTGTGCGGCTGAGCACGTCGACGGCGTCGCCCCGGTACACCCGAGCCACCCCGTCGTCATCGTCCGCAGCGGGAGCGCCGGCCACCAGGTCGCACCGGCCGTCGCCGTCGAGGTCGCCGGTCGCGAGCGCGGTGCCCAGGTGCCCACCGCGAGCGCCACCGAACAGCACGAAGTCGGCCTGGTCGGCCAGGCCCGCCGGATCTCCGCGGAAGATGTGGACGCCACCCTCGTCGTCGACCGGCTCGGCCACCGCGATGTCGGACTCGTCCAGCGCGCCCACCGCCAGGTCGAGCAGCCCATCGCCGTCGAAGTCGCACACGGCGATGGCGGACCCAAACCGGCCGAACGCGAGCTGGCCATACAGCGTGCGCCAGGGCGTGGTCTGGAAGAAGCCTCCGGGCACGGCCGCATGGATCGCCACCGAGCCCACATTGGTGAAGCCCTTGTCGGCGCGGTCGGCCCCGATGAGCAGGTCCTGCCGCCCGTCACCGTCGATGTCGGCCGTGGCCACCGCGCGGCCCAGGGTCTGCAGCGACGTGGTGCCGGCGAACACCTGCACGGGCTCGGGGGCGAGCCCGTCGACGGTGCCTGCATAGATGGCGACGATCCCTCCGAAGTGCCGGTCCACCGACGGCTCCACGAACGCGAGGGCCGCGTCGGCGAACCCGTCGCCGTCCACATCGCCGAGGGGCAGCACGTGCCCGCCACCGGTGCGCTCTCCATCTCGGGGTGCGCGGGTGAGCAGCGGCGCGACCCCGCGCACCGGCACTTCCAGGGACAGCTCGGCGTGGGCGTCGGTCAGGCGCACGCGCCCTGGCCCATCCTCGTCCGCCGCGATGCCGTCGCCGTCGACCCGCAGTGGCCCGGACATCACCTCGAGCCGGAGCACACCCGAGCCCGCGGTGGGCTGGGGCACCCACCGTGAACCCCTGGGCACGAACACCCCGGCGTGACCGGGCACGGTGAACACGGCGCTCTCGTCCACGTCCACGTCCACGTCCACGAATGCGCCGGTCTGATCGTCGCTGAACCGCACCACGTCGCGCCCGGGGAACCGGCCCGAGACGTACCGGCAGGCATCGTCCAGTGCGGCCCCCGACTGAGAGCTGGCCAAGGCGCACGACCACTCGCCGCTGCCCGCGCTCACGTCGAAGGTCAGGGCGTCATCGGGGGCCAACCGCGCCGATAGAGGCACCACATCGAGCGGGCCCACGATGCGCACGTCAGCCTGTGCCGTGTCGCCACATACCCGGTCCGTGGCCGTGAACTCGGCGGTCTCGCCGATGGCGTCCGCCGCGACGAACGCGCCGGAGTCCGCATTCACCGTGCCCAGCTCGGGCGCGTCGAGCGTGAACAGCACCTGCCCGGAGCCGCCCGTCGCGATCAGCAGCACGAGGCCGCCAGGCAACGCGGCCGCGGCGGACGGGACCACCGCGAGGGGCACGTCACACGGGGTGGACGGGGTGGTTGACGTCGTCGACGCCGGAGTGGTGGGCGTGCCGAGCCGATCCGGGCCTGGTGGCGCGTCTGCGGGAGTGCACGCGAGGAGCAGCGCGACGGCGGAGATCCGGGTGATCATCATCGACGCCTCCTATCCTCCCAGCGCGGTACACTGCCGGTAGATGGTCCCCCGCATCGCAATGCTCGCTCTCGTCGCGGCCTGTTCTGGCGACGAAGATGGCCTGGAACGTGTGCTTCGGTCCAATGCCGACGTGCTCCTCTCCGGGGTGGACGCCGCTGCGCCTGCTCCTGGGGCCGCCGTGGTCGCTGTGGTGGACGGCGCCTGGCTCCTCCACGACCCCGAGAGCGTCTCTCCGGTGGAGCTCGGCGAGGCGGACACCCTGCAAGGGTCGGCCCAGCTGGACGACGGCACCGTGCTGCTCGCAGCGAATGGCGGGCTGATCGCCTGGGCCGATGGGCAGGTGATGGCGTCTGACCTGGCCCTGGCCGTGCCTGGCCACCTGGTCGAGCTCCAGGGTCGCGACGGCGTGATCTGGCTCCGCACCACCACCGGACTGCACCGGTGGACGGACGGCAGGGTCGAGGCGCTCACGGTGGACGGCCTGCCCGCGCTCGGCCCGTTCGCGCCTGGCGGCGTGGTGGATGGCGAGCGCGTGGTGTGGCTCTCCGGGGAGTTCGGGCTGGCGGCTGTGAGCGTGGGCACCCTCGAGGTGCTCGCCCGGCGGCCTGGCGCCGTGCACGATGTGGCGGCCGACGCCCAGGGGCAGGCCTGGGCGGTGTTGGGTGACGGCTTGTGGACCTGGGGATCCGCCGGCTGGGAGATGGTGCGGGTACCGGCCTCCGAGGTCGCGGCGTCGCCGGACCGTGACGGATGCTGGGCCTCGGCGGGTGGCACCGTATGGTGGCTCGACGATGAGGCGACCGCCGTGGAGGGGCCGGCGCTCGTCGGGCTGAACGCAACCTCCCTGGGTGTGATGGGCATGGACGGGGCCGATCTGGTTCGGGTGAGCACCGCCCACGAGGCTGTGGTGCTCGGCCCGGCCGACGCCGCCGTGCTCGACGCGCCGGCCCACGTTGTGGTGTTGCCCACCGACATCGCAGCTGCACCGGCGGTGCGCGTCACCCTCGACGGGATCGAGCTGCCCACTGAGCCCCTGGGCGTGTTGCCCGGGTGGCGGGCGACGGTCGACCCCGCCTTGTTCGCAGGCGCGGACGCGGCGCTCGCGGTTCAGGTGGTCTGGCCCGACGACACGGTCGATGTGCCGCCGTGGACCGTCGCCGGCGCGCTGCTCGGACCGGTGACCTGGGACGACCAGGTGGGCCCGCTGTACGGAGATCGCTGCGCGCACTGCCACGACAACGGCACCGAGACCATCCTGTCCACGCCCGATGCCTGGCAGGCCCGCATCGGCGACATCCTCATCGAGGTCGACGAGGGGCGCATGCCGCTCGGCGGCCCGCAGCTCACGGCATCCGAGATCGCGCTGATCCGCGCCTGGGCCGACGGAGGTTTTCCGTGATCCTGCTTCTGGCCATCGCCTCTGCGCTGGCGGCACCCCCCACCCTCGACGAACCGGTCGCGAGCAGTCGGCTCACGGGCTCGGACTGGCTGCGCGCGCTGTCGCTGGACCTGCGCGGGGTGATCCCCTCGGTAGACGACTACGACCGGCTGGTCGACGGCGAGGTGCCCGACCTCCTCCTCGACGAGTGGCTGCAGTCCGAGGCGTTCGCCGACGAGGCCGTGCGCTACCACCGGGGGCTGCTCTGGCCGAACATCAGCGACATCCGCCTGCTCTCCAACCGGCAGCGGATGATCACCAGCGGCGGCATCTACTACCGCTACCTGGTGGCGCCGAACTACCGCGGCGGGCCCATCTCCTGCGGCGACTTCGAGGCGGAGTGGGATGACGAGGGGCGCCTGATCACCCGAGAGACCGAGGAGGGGTGGATCCAGGAGGGCTGGGTGTGGGTCTCGCCGTACTGGGCGCCCGACACCGAGGTGAAGGTGTGCGCCTTCGAGGCGCAGGACGATCCGATCAGCCCGTGGGGCACAGTGTGCAACGGGTACGATAGCCGGTATGATCCGAACTGTGGCTGCGGGCCCAACCTGGCGTGGTGTGACACGCCCGAGCTCGGGCATGTGCAGGAGGGCGGCTACCAGGCGCCCGTGCACCGGTCGCTGGCGCGGGATCTGGAGCTGCGGGTGAAGCGGGTGGTGGCGCAGGATCTGCCCTATACCGAGCTCCTCACCGGTCGTACGGCGTTCGTGAACGGGCCGCTGGTGCACTACTACACCTACAACCTCGCCACGCCGGCACACATCCGGCTCAGCGAGCTGCCCATCGAGCCGGAGCGGCTGCCCGACCTGGCATTCACCGACGAGGACACCTGGGTCGAGGTGGAGCTGGGTCCGGAGCAGTCGGGCGTGCTCACCTCGCCCGCCTATTTGATGAAGTTCCAGACCCGCCGCGCCCGCGCGAGCCGGTTCTACGACGCCTTCCTCTGTCAGCCGTTCACGCCTCCGGACGGGGGCATCGCGGATGTGGCCGAGCCCAATCCGACGCTCGACCTCACCCAGCGCAGCGGGTGCAACTACTGCCACGCGCTGCTCGAGCCGGCGGGGGCCCACTGGGGCCGGTGGTCGGAGTATGGCGCCGGCTACCTCGACCCCACCGAGTTCCCCACCTTCGACGATGCTTGTGCGTGGTGCGCCGAGTCGGGGGAGTCATGCAGCACGGCCTGCAACCGGTACTACGTGACAGACCCGCTGTCGTCTGAAGAAGACCCGTTCCTGGGCATGCTCTCGTCCTACACCTTCCTCGAGGACCGGCACGCATCCCACATCGAGACCGGGCCGTCACTGCTCGTGGGCAGCACCTTCGCCGACGGGCGGCTGCCCCGGTGCAGCGCGCGCAACGCCGCACAGTGGCTGCTGGGGCGGGAGGTCATTGCCGAGGAGGAGCCGTGGGTCGACGAGCTGGCCGCGGCGTTCACCAGCAGCGGGTACCGGTTCTCGGCGCTCGTGCGTGCGATCGTGACCAGCGACGCCTACCGGAGTCCGCGATGATCCTCGCATTGCTCCTGGCCTGTGGCACCGCCGAGCCCGAGCCCGAGCCCGCGTCCGACGGAGATCTCGGCGCTGCGGCGGCGTCCGAGACGGCGGAGGCCGCGGCGGTCGTGGCGACGGTCCGCCCGCGCCGACGGATGAATGTCGACCAGCTCTCGGCCTCCATCGAGGTGGCCACGGGCGAGCGGTGGCGCGAGCTCGACGAGACGGGCGCGCAGGTGGAGCTGTTCGAGCGGCTCTCGGGCTCGCTCGGCAAGCCGGACTTCCTCGACAGCACCGCCGAAGACCTGTCGCCCGGCCTGCTGTACCAGAAGTTCCTCTCGGATGCGGCGAACGCCACCTGCTACGACATGCTCCGCGCCGAGGCGGAGCGCGATCCAGACGACCGCCTCCTCGTGGTGGATTCCGACCTGTTCGGGCTGCCCCAGGACGACCCCGAGGGCACCAACGCCGATCTGCAGCGCGCCCTGTTGCGGTTCCATGGCCGGTCGCTCGACGCCGACGCCGAGGAGCTCGAGCTGTGGCGCTGGCTACTGGACGAAGCCACGGCCCAGACCGGCGAGGCCTCCCGGGGCTGGCGCTCGGTCTGCGTCGCCCTGATCACCCATCCCGACTTCAGTAGCTTCTGATGCCGACACACCCGTCACGACGCTCCGTGCTCGGCGGCCTGGCCGCGTTCTCCGGTCTGGGGATCGCGCCTGGGCTGCTCCCCCTGGCCCGCGCCCAGACCGGCCTCGATCCTGATCGCTGGTTCGTGTTCTGCTACTTCAGCGGCGGGTGGGACCTGCTGCTCAGCCTCGACCCGCGCGACCCCGCCTCGTTCGGCGGCGACCGTCGACGGATCACCCGCATCGACACCGGGTTCGAGCTTCTGTCTGCGAGCCGTCGCCAGCTCGTGCCGACGGCGGTGCCCGAGATGACCTTCGGTCCGTACATCGGCAGCTTGGCCGGCCAGGCGAATCGGCTCGCCGTCGTGCGCGGCATGAGCATGGACACGCTCACCCACGAGGTCGGGCGTCGGCGGTTCATCACGGGAATCCCGCCGGCCGGGCTCCAGGCCAAGGGCAGCTCGTTCGCCACGGTGGCCGCCAGCCTGCTCGGCGCCGATGACCCCATCCCGCAGCTGTCGGTCCGGGTGGAGTCGTACAACGAGAGCCTCCCCAGCTGGTCCTCGGCGATCAAGGTCGGCGCCATCGAAGACCTCGTGCGCGCCCTGGGCGAGAGCCCCGACGGGCTGTACACGGGCGAGCAGCAGGCCATCGAGCAGGCGATGGAGGCGTTCCGCGCCGGCCGCCGCTCCACCCGCTCGACCTTCCTCCAGGATGCTTATGCCGCGCGCCTCGCTGGCCTGGACCTGGTGTCGCTCGGTCTGGACGCGTCGTTCGACTTCGGGGCGGACACCGCCGAGATGCGGGATCTGCGGGACCGGTATGGGGTGGATCCGGCGGACCTCACCTCCGCCGGCGCGCAGGCCGCGGCTGCGGTCACCGCGATCACGACGGGCATCAGCCGCTGCGTGAGCATCGTGGTGGCGGAAGACCTCGACTCCCATGGCCCCGAGTGGGCGGGCAGCCACGGCCCGCGCCTCGAGGCCGGCTTCGACACGGTGGCGGCGTTGATCGACGACCTCGGGTCCCGGCCGTTCCGCGACACTGAGGAGACCTGGCTCGACCACACCACGGTGGTGGTGTTCAGCGAGTTCGGCCGCACGGCCCTGCTCAACTCCAGTGACGGCCGGGACCACCACCTGCACAACGCATGTCTGCTCGCGGGCGCTGGCATTCGCCCTGGGGTGTACGGTCGGTCGTCGGATCTGGGCATGGCGCCGGTGCCGGTGGATCTTGCCACCGGCCTGGAGCAGCGCGACGGCGGCACGGTGATCAAGCCGGAGCACGTCTACCGCGGGCTGCTCTCGGGCATGGGCGTGGCCGACGACATCATGGAGTACCGGGCCGAGCCGCTCACCGCGTTCCTGACGTAGCGTCAGATCCGTGCGCTGCTGACCGGTCGTGACGAATAGTCGGGCGGGCTCGTGCGTAGAGGAGGCATGGGAGGGTCCCCGTGCAGCGCGTTCTTCGTCAGGGCTCAGGGTATGGGCTGGTGGCCATCGGGCTCGCAGGCATGATCCTGCCCGGGCCGGGGGTGCCGTTCCTGCTCGCGGGGCTGGTGGTGTTGGCCCGGGACCGGCCGTGGGCCGCTGCGTTGCTCGCTCGCGTGCCGGCCTGGGTGCCGGGCCGCCGCGCAGCCCCCGCCCGCTGACGTCACTTCGGACGCGGTTCTTGGCGTATGGTTGACGAACATGCGCGCGTGCCCGTGAGGCGCCGACCACATCGTTGGCTGGATTGATGGGTTCTTAAGACGGTAATGGTGGCTCATGTTTCGAGCTGGGTGCGCCGCGAGTATCCTTGCGCTCCAACCTGGAGCGTTCATGTCTCGCACTACCCTCGTGGCCCTTCTCCTGGCCCCGGCCACCGCCCTCGCGGGTGGCCCGATGCTCACCATCGATGGCGCCTGTCCCGGAACCATCGACGTTGCCGCCATGGGCCTGACCCCCGGCGCGACCATCGGCGTGCTCAGCGGCCGTGGCCCGGGCGGCGACATCGTGCCGGCTGGCCCATGTGCGGGCGCGCCCACCAACCTCGCCGGGCTCGGCCTCGTCACCACCGTTCGGGCCGATGGCGCCGGCATGGTGAACGTCAGCCCGTCCGTCGGCGGTCCGCTGTGCGGCACCCACGTGCAGTTCATCGACACGGCCACCTGTGCTGTGTCCAATGTCGAGGTGATCGGCGCGGGTGGCGGCGGCTTCTACGACGCGTTCGACGCGTTCGACGCGGGCATCTGGGAGTCCCAGCCCCTCGGCTTCGATTACGTCGATGGCAGCTTGCTCGTCACCGACGGCGACGCCGTGATGCGCACGGCCGACATGTACGACGTGATGAACATCGCGGGCGCGCTGAACAAGGACGACGCCTGCAGCGACCACTTCGTCGTGCTGTCAGACTCCCCGTCGTTCAGCTGGTCGTGGGGCTCCGTGCCCGGTGCGGTGAAGTTCGTCTGGAACTGCAACACCAAGTACATCTACGGCCAGGTGGGCTCCGACTCCGTCGCCTGCGACACCCTCGGCGACTACGGGATCAACATCGACATCTCCGGCGACTCGGCGGTGTTCTCCGACAGCACCTGCGGCGACATCTCCATCGTCGATCCGCTGCTCTCCTCCGGCCCGCTGTGGGTCTACGTGGGCGCCGACTGCGACGGCTGCACGGCCGAGTGGTACGAGCTGTCGGTCAACTAGACTGAGTGGGCCCACGCCGCTCGGCTTGCCGAACCTGGGCCTCGGCGTGGGCCTGCGCAGCGTCCACTTCGACCACATCCTCGCGGAGTGGCCGGTGGTGGACTGGTTCGAGGCCATCTCCGAGAACTTCATGGACTCGCGTGGGTGGCCGCGGCACGTGCTCCAGCGCGTGTCTGGGCGGTACCCGGTGGTGCTCCATGGCGTGTCCATGTCCATCGGCAGCACCGACCCGCTGGACCTCGCCTACCTCGAGCGGCTCCGCGCCCTCGCTGATGCGGTGCAGGCGGCCTGGGTGTCGGACCACCTGTGCTGGACCGGCGTAGGCGGCCACACCACCCACGACCTGCTGCCGTTGCCGCGCACCCCGGACTCGCTTGCCCACGTGGTGGACCGGGTGCGCCGGGTGCAGGACGTGCTGGGTCGGCGCATCGTGCTCGAGAACCCCAGCAGCTACCTGGAGTTCGTCGAGGACTGCATCCCGGAGTGGGCCTTCCTCGGTGCCATCGCCGACCAAGGCGACTGCGGGATCCTGCTGGACGTGAACAACGTGCACGTGTCGAGCACGAACCACGGCTGGGACCCCCTCCAATACATCGACGGGCTGCCCCACGAGCGCATCGTGCAGCTCCACCTGGCGGGCCACACCGACACGGGCACGTTCCTCCTCGACAGTCACATCGGCCCCGTGCCGTCGGTGGTGTGGCGGCTGTACCGCGAGGTCGTGCAGCGGCTCGGGCCCATCTCCACCCTCCTGGAGTGGGACTCTGAGATCCCCGACTTCCCGACGTTGCATGCAGAGGTGCTCCGCGCGCGGGAGGTCGTGCGGGGTGAGGTACCGGGCGCCGGGGCAGCCACCGGCCCGGCCGTGCCGAACCCGCTCGACTTCCTCTCCGGTGCCCGATGAGCCGTCTGCGCGAGCTGCAGGGTTGGCTGCAGGACCGCATCGCCAAGCCCCGGGAAGGCGATGCCGATGGCATCGTGGCGGCCGGGGACGGGTTCACCCCCGAGGCCCGGCTCCAGGTGTATGCGGGGGCGTATCGGGATCGGCTGCTCGGCTGCCTGCGGGCCGAGTTTCCCGCGCTGCGCACCGTGCTCGGGGCCGAGCTGTTCGACGGGTTCGGTCGTGTGTACGTGGGAGCGGTTCCGCCCTCCAGCTACACCCTGCACGAGCTCGGCGCTGGAGTTCCGGCATTCCTCGAAGAGAATCGGCCCGATCGCGATGCGGAGGTGCGCGAGCTGTGGCCGGACTTCATGGTGGACCTGGCCGTGCTGGAGCGAGCGTTCTCAGAGGCATACCACGGGCCCGGACCCGAGGGCTGGGCGACCCTGCCCGCCCCGTGGGAGCGGGGGCCGGCCACCCTGGTGCCCAACCCGGCGCTGCGCCTGCTCGACAGTCGGTTCCCGCTCCTCGATACGCTCCAGCAGGGGCGCCGCGGCGAGCTCGCTCCCATGCCCGCGGCCGGGCCTGCAACCCTCGCTATCGTGCGCCATCGCTACCGGGTTCAGTGCGT
Organism: Myxococcota bacterium; assembly: GCA_047609825.1. Classification (GTDB taxonomy): domain Bacteria; phylum Myxococcota_A; class UBA796; order UBA796. The sequence continues at coordinate 7,516 of JBLFXJ010000007.1, read as the reverse complement.
GCCGGTCGGTCCGGCGCGCCGCGAGTGGGTCGCGGCGGTGGCTGACCAGGAGCGCACGGTGATTCCGGCGACCTCGCCGAGAGTGGACGATGCACGGTGGTGTCTCGCGCACCACGTGCTCCTCGCAGTACGCGGTTAGCGGCAAGGGCTGGCGATTCGGCCGATTCCCTGGCTCAATCGCCGGCAGTTGTTTTGTGGGGCCGCGGCCCCGTTGGAGGCGAGATGGTGCGGGCAGTGACGACGGCTACGAGCGCAGAGTGGACCCCAGAAGCCCTGAAGGACCACCTGCAGGCGGCGGTCTACCTGGAGTTGTGGACCATTCCGATGTACATGACGGCGCTGTACTCGATCCAGGTACCGGGGGTGAGCGGCACGCCTACCCCCACGCCGGTGGGGCAGAAGCCGGCCAGCGATGAGCAGCGGGCGTTCGACATCGTGTTCTCCGTGTTCACCCAGGAGATGCTGCACCTCCAGCTGGCGTGCAACATCTACAGCGCGCTGTTCTACCGCACGGATTCGCCGAAGCTCACGGGCGCGTGGGCGCCCAGCTACCAGTCGGGCATCCCGTTCATCGAGTCGATGACCTCCGCACAGCTCGGCGGGGCCGACCGCATTCGCGCGCGGTTGTTCCTCGAGATCGAGCGTCCCGAGAGCCGGGATGCGGTCACCCCGACCGCACCCCAGGCCCTGTACGACACCATCGGCGAGTTCTACAACGCTGTGGAGTACGGCATCGGCCTGCTGTTCGACCAGCTGTACGACCCGACCGCCAGCGCCGATGACATGCGGCAGAAGACCGTGTTCAGCTCGCTGTACCCGACGATCCCGCAGGCGATCAGCGGCAACAACGCCGAGGCCAAGGCCATCCTCGACCGGATGGTCGGTGCCATCGTCGACCAGGGCGAGGGAGCGAAGGGGCCATTCGTCGCCGCCGACGACCAGCCGGCCGACGACGCCAAGCTCGACAAGCTGTCCCACTTCGCCCGGTTCCGCTGGCTGCGGCGCCTGGTGCGAAAGGGCATCCAGACCTATCCGCTGTCGCACCACACCGAGGTGGGTGAGGACGGCAGCGACGACCTGTTCGTCGCCCAGTCGTCGCTGAACAGCGCGCTCACCAGCTTCCTGGCCTCGCTGGAGCGCGACTTCGGTACGGCGGGCCCGGAGGTGAACCTCACCTCGATGAGCGGGTTCGCTGGCAAGACTGCCGGGGTGTGGAAGGCGGGAGGCATCCCCGAGATGGACGCCACGTCAGCGCAGTCGCAGGATGGGCTGGTCGAGATGCACATCTGCCAGGGCCTGAACACGTGCGAAGGCCACGGCAAGGACGGCAGCGGCACCAAGGCGGGTGACGGTGCGTGCGCCACGGCCATCGATCACCAGTGCGGCGGGACCAATGACTGCCGGATCCAGGGCGGCTGTGGCTACACCACCCAGGATCGCAGCGACCCGGGCGACAACTACTGCAAGGGAGCTGGCGGCTGCGGCTCGCCCATCCCGCCCGATCAGGTGTTCCACGACGGTCCCTACCAGGGCGCCAAGGTGTGGGACAAGGCGCGGGAGCTGTTCACGACGCGGCTCGCAAGCGTGGGGATCGTCGACATCGCGCCGCCGCCCACCGAGCCCAGCAAGTACAGGAAGAACCTGTCGCCCACCTGAGGCGGGCCGGTATCGGGCCCGGGGGACGGTTGTCACGAGCCGTAACGGCCAGAGGCGCCTCGATGCTCTAGGTTGAGGGTGTTCCCCGAGGCCCTGATGCTCTGGCTCCTGCCCTTGCTCGCCGTCGCGTCGCCCTCCGAGCCCGAGCTCGCGCTCCGGAGTGGCGACTTCGCCGCGTTCGTCGCAGCGTTGCCCGAGGCGCCGTCGGCGGACCTGCTGCTGCTCGCAGCGTGGGCTTGGGACTACCCGGTCGACCGGATCGACCCCGAGCATCCGGGGTCGGCCGACGTGACCGCCGACCCGTACATCGCCACCCTGCTCGCCCGGGGGGTGCCGCTCACCACCACCGATTCGGCAGGACGGGCGGTCGTGCACGCGGCCGCTGATGGTGGCCAGGTAGGGCTCCTGAACAAGCTGCTCCGGTCGGGCGTCGACGTAGACAGCCGCGATTCGGCTGGACGTACGCCGCTGCACCACGCGCTCTGCCCTTCGCCCACCGAGCCGGTCACGGCAGGCACCTGTGCGGCCGAGCCGCGGGCGGTGGCCGTGCTGATCGACGCGGGGGCCGACCTGGACGCCCGCGCCCGAGACGGCTGGACGGTCGGGCAGGCGGCGGTGGCGGGCGGGCACCTCGACCTCGCTCGCCGGCTCGTCAAGCCTGACCAGCCTGGGCTGCTCCACCTCGCCGTGGGGCATGGCCATGCCGAGCTGGCGCAGTGGCTGGTGTCGGGCGGCGCAGACCCCAACGGCCGAGGTGCCGCGGGTCGAACGCCGCTGCATGCGGCCGTGCTGGGCATGCAGAGCCCGCTGGTGGCGTGGCTCCTCACTGTGGGCGCCCGGCCCTCCCTGACCGACGACCACGGCAACACACCCGCACTGTATGCGCGCTCCGACCACGACCGCGCGTTGCTCGACAACGCTGGTCGGCCGATGCCGTGAGTGCCGCGTGGGCGTGATGCCGTTCCGGGTGAGCTGCGCGGCGTGGACCCATCCGGGCGTCCGTCATGTGAATGAGGATGCGTTCCGGATCGGCGCCGGGGTCGTGGCGGTGGTGGACAGCATGGGTGCCATGGCGTCGGCGGCGGACCTGTGCCAACGGGCGGTCGAGGCCCTGGTGGCGACGCCGGACGCGGCCGTGGGGTTCCAGGACGCGGCGCGAGTGTTCGAGGCGGACGGGACCGGGGCGGGGGCGGCGGCGGCCCACCTCACCTGGACCGACACGCACTGGCGGTTCGCCCACCTCGGGGATGTGCGCATCCTGCTGGTGCGTAGTGGCCGGTGGCGACGGCTCACGGTGGATCACAGCCTCGCCGAGCGGCACCCGGAGGTGACCATGCCCGGGGCCGAGCACATCCTGATGTTGTGCATCGGACATCGGGGCTCTGAACCGGAGATCGGCGAGATCGATGCATTGGCCGGCGACATGATCGTGCTGTGCACCGATGGCCTGTGGGAGATCCTCGCCCTGGATGGTCCGCTCCCGCGCGCCCCGGCCTCGGTGGTGGCGGAGCTGGCTGAGTCGGCCGTTCTTGCGGGCATCAGCGACAACGCCACCGTCGTGGTGGTGGAGCGGATCGCCTGATCGATCAGCGCGCCTTGGGACCCACTGCCTTGCGGCCCGCGGACCACTGCTGCCATGCGGCGTCGGCCCGAGCGAGGGGTGCGTCGGCGTCGGCCGTCCACTGGGCGCGCGCGTGGAACTCCGAGGAGTCGTGGAACAACAGCAGTCGTCCGTCCCGGACGAGGTAGGACTTGGTGTCCACGGGGTAGGGCCCGACGGGCCAGCCGGTGGCGCCGGGGTCCATCGCGAAGCCGAAGGCGCACCAGCCACCGAAGGCGGGCGCGGTTTCGGCGGGGGCGGCCTCGAACCGCTTGCGGTTGGCGTCCGAGGCGAAGTGCCACACGGCACCATCCCACTGCAGGGCGTGCGCGGCGTCGCCTTGTTTCGGCTGGCCCTCGTGGTAGGAGACCGGATCCCAGCCGCCGAGCACGACGCCGGAATCGTCGACATTCCAGGGGGTTGCCAGCGCGGTGACCACGAGCCAGAGCATCGCCTTCCTCCCACATCGGCGTAACCCGACGCCGAACGGGAATGCAGCCGGACGACGGGTCGGGACAGGGGAAGAACCGTGGTGACCGAGGCAGACGCTACGGGGCGGTCGATCGAGCGGCGCGGGGCGTCAGCCGGCGGTATGCCCGCAGCGCACGATGAACGCTCCTCGGGTGCCGCGGGGGCGCGGCAGGCCCCCGCCGGCGATGCGCAGCTCCTCGCCGGGCGCTGGGGCGGTGAGCGCGTGCACGCCATCGAGTCCGGCCACCTGCACCGGCACGCCCGCATGCACCGGGTCGAGGTCGGCCACCACATCCCATCGCTCGAACTGGAGGCCGTCGTTGATGGCGCCATCCGCCGGGCGCCACGTCGGGGGCAGGCGCAGGGCGACGGTGACGATCAGGTCGCCGTCGTTGTCGGGGCCGATGTGCTTCAGTCGGAGGGTGGCGCCGTGGCCCGCGCCTGGGGGCAGCACGACGCCCACGGGGCCGGCGGGCGTGGTGACGGCGACGGAGCCCCCGGCCGCGGCCTGGTCCGGCGTACGCACCACGGTGACGCGGTAGTGGGCGCCGTCCTGCTCCGCGACGCCCGCCGGCTCGGGGAGGTCGGCGGCGATGAGCACCTCGGCGGGAGCGCTTGGCACCGCACGAAGGGCCGCCTGTCGGCGCTCGAGCCAGCAGCGGATGCGGCCTCGCGCGCCCTCTTCGAGGAAGGACAGACGGGTGAGTGCCGTGCGGGTGTCGGCCACGGCGCCGGTCAGGTCGCCCCGCTGCTCTCGCACCTGCGCCCGGATCAGGCTGGTGTGGGCCCGGCGTCGATCCGCCACGAGCGTGTCGAGCAGACCGGCGTCGCCCTGGGCCGCGCGGGCCTCGGCGACGAGCAACGCCACCACGGGGTCGCTCTTCAGCTGGGCGGCGACCGACAGTGCCTGTGCCACGTCGCCGGTGGCGAGCAGCAGCCCAACCCGCTCGGCGTCCACCTTCCCGGCGGCTTCCTTCGTGGCGAGGGCTCCGGCGCGGTCGCCGAGCAGTCGGAGCGCCGTGCACCGAGTGTCGGCGTTGGACGACGTAGACCCGGTGAGGGGTCGTGGGCCTGCCAGAGGGCGGTCGAGTTCGACGGTGAGCACCAGCTCGAGGTCGTGCAGCCGCCCATCGTCGGCCGACAGCCAGTGGTGGTCGCCCCGGCTGGCGGCGGACACCGCGCGGGCCTCACCGCTCCACCGCAGGTGCACGCGGGTGAGCTGCCCGGCCGCATCGGGGGCGTCGGCGTCGAGGGCGAACGGCAGGTCGTGATCGCGGTGGGCGAACCGGATCACGGGCGCCCAGGGCGCGCTCAAGGCCTCGGCGTCCAAGCGCACCCACACCAGGCCGTGGCCGAGTGGCTGCGGAACGCCGATGGGCAGGCTCGCCGGGTCCATCACGGTGAGTTCCACCTCCGCGGAGGGGTGCCAGCGAGCGTCGGCGCGCCGCGACCAGAGTCGCGGTGGATCACGGCGGATCTGCCGGGCGACGGCCGCGAGGAGATCGGAGGCTGTCCGGTGGCGCGGCCAGGTGCCGTCGGTTGCCACCAGACCGTGCGGGCCCAGCAGCAGGGTCTCCCCGCTGTGGTCGACGGCGACGGGCAGCCCCGCCTGGCCCGCCAGGCGCAGGGCCTCCCGGGTGGACGCCACGCTGTGGCCGTCTCCGAGGACCGGGAGGAAGGTCCACCCGTCGAACAGGCCTCCGATGCGCGGTGTCTGCCCGTCGTGTCCAGCCCAAAGCGCCATCCACTCGGGCGGCACCCCGGCGGCCTCGAGCCAGACGATGGCGTCGCGGGTGGCGGGCGGGCGCAGGCCCTCCAGCAGGAGGGGGTTGGCGTCGCGCAGGGCGGCCTCGACCGCAGACCAGGGTTCGTCGGGCATGGGGGATCCTAGCAATGATGCGGGCCGCGAGGGATGCTCGGCCTGTGGACCGCCCATGGTAGCGTGTTGGCCGTTGTCGAGGAGGGCCGATGGCCCGGTTGTCAGGTGGGAGCGGATGACGCACGCCGCCGTTCGGTGGGCGCTGGTGGGCGGCGCGGTCCTGGCGTTCGTGCTCGTGCCGTTCGCGCTGGTCGGCGAGCCCCTCGAGGCGTGGATGACCGACCTGCTGCACCAGGCGAGGCAGCCATCCGCGGTATTCGCCAGCGTGGTCGGCCTGCTCGTCGTGGACGTGTTCGTGCCGGTGCCGTCCAGCATGGTGGCGACGGTGGGTGGCTACGAGCTCGGGTGGCTCGGCGGCACGCTGGCGGCGTGGCTCGGGCTGACCGCGGGACATGCGGTCGGCTACGCCACGGGACGGGCGTTGGGGGCCGGCGGTCTCACCCGGTTCGTCGGTCCAGACGAGGTGATCCGTGCCCGCACCTGGCTGGACCTGAACGGACTCGTCGGGCTCGCGCTCACCCGGCCCGTGCCCGTGCTCTCCGAGGCCACGGTCCTATTGGCCGGCGCGCTCCGGGCCGATCCGGTGCGCATCATCGGCGTGTGTGTCCTCGCCGATCTCGGGGTCGCCGCAGTGTATGCGGGGGCCGGCGCGCTCAGCGCGGATACCGGCGTGTTCGCGCTCGCCGTGGGCAGCAGCGTGGTGCTGCCCGCGGTGGCGGCCGCAGCAGCCGCGGCGCTCTCGCGACAGGATTGATGACCTCAACACAGCGTTCACTGCACCTTGGGCGCGTACACCACCGTGTCCTGGAGAATCCGCCAAGCACCGTCGGTACGGGCCACGGTCCACACGCAGTCGAAGTGGGCGGAGTCGCTGTCCAGGGTGCCCTTCACGGTGGCGAGATCGTCGGTGACGTGCACCACCTCGACCGACGCCGTTCGCGGGGTGCCGCCGATCTTCCCGCCGCGGATCAGGTCGAGGTACACCGCGCGGGGCAGCACCGACACGCCATCGGGCATGGCCGCGACCACGCGGAACTCCGGGTGCAGGACGGGTTCGAGGGCGGCGACATCGCGGCTGTCGCCGGCACTGACGAAGGCGCTGACAGCGTCGACGGGAGCGGCGGGGGCTGCATGGGCGGCGAGCAGGGTCAGGAGGAAGCTCAGGGTCGATCCCTTATAGTTACTATAGCAATAATATGAGGTTGAGAACTGCCGACGCTCGGGACCGCGGGTCGGCTCATCGTGTGAGGGATGCCTCGAGCTGGTCGAGGATGGCGTGGGTGTGGGCGACCGAATCGGCGGGCATGGGGTCGAACAGCTGGCCGCGGGTGGGCACCACCACCTGGTCGTGGAACGCGGTATACAGGTCGGCCCCGGCGCGGGTGAGGTGCACCCGCTTCTTCCGCCCATCATCGGGATCGGGTCGTCGCGCGAGCAGGCCTCGACCCTCCAGATCCCGGACCATGCGGGTGAGGTTCGGGCGGTCGTGCAGGGCATCATCGGCCAGCTCGGACTGGGTGAGGCCGTCGCTCCGGTGCAGCTTGTCGAGCAGGAAGAACTGCTCGGGCGTGAGCCGGAACCCGGCGGAATCCGCCATGGAGAGGAAGTGACGCCGGAGAAGGCGGTGCAGCCGGTAGATCCGGTATGCGAGCGAGGTGTCGAGGGGGGTCCGGTTCATGTTGTTACTATAGCAAAGGAAATGGGAGGTGCGCAAGACCGGTGTGGACTGGCAAGGCCCTGCACCTTGCGTCCCGACCCCGGTGGGGACACCTGGCGCGCGGGGCTTTCCGGAGCGCGTGGGCGGGTCGGGGAGTAAGTGCGTCGCCTGGCAGCCTGGTGCAGGTGGAGGAGGCCCCATCCCGACGTCCCTCACGATCCATGATCCGCGCGACGCGGGCCCGCTGGCGTCG
>JBLFXJ010000006.1:0-61427 GCA_047609825.1 Myxococcota bacterium | reverse complement strand
GCTGCGTGCATTCCTCCGGCATGTCGCCCCGCACTTAGGCCTCGCGCTCGAGAACCTGGCGCGGGTGTCCACCCAGGACCGCGATGATCGGTACGTGGTGGCGCCGGATCGGTTGTTGTCGCTCTCCCAGTCGTTCGGCCTCCCCGGCACTGTGCACAGCACGGCCTTGCGCGTGGTCACCGCCGCCGTCGACGCCATCTTGGCCGCGCGCGGAGTGCTGTACTTGTTCGACCCCGACCTCGACGAGCTGCGGCTCGTCGCCGCCGCCCACCTGCTCGACAAGGCCCTCGAGCACCGGGTGAACCGTGGGGCCGACGACGCACAGCGGATCTCACCCGGCCTCGGGCCGGCTGGCGATGTGTTGATGTCGGGCATGCCGCGCGCTGTTGCCGACGGCGAGGTGCTCGGGGTGTCGAGCGGTTGGTGGCCTGACAGCTCCGCCTCCGGGGTGTTCCTCTTCCTGCCGCTGCGGGCGGAAGGCGAGGTGGTAGGCGTGATCGGCCTGAACCGGGACCGGATGACGCCCGCATTCCAGGACGGTGAGCGGGCCCTCGCGCCCCTGCTCGACCATGGGGCCACGGCACTTCTGCGCACCCGCCTGTACCAGCCCCTCGTGATCGACAACGAGACGGGTCTGTTCGACGGGCGGTTCGTCGAGGCGCTCCTCGGCGACGCCATCCGGCGCGCCGATGCGTCGGAGTCTCGGGTCAGCGTGCTCAGCCTCCGGTTAGGCGTGTCGTCCATCCATCGCGGAGGGGTGTCCCAGCCGCCTCCGATCCTCGAGATCGCGGAGCGTCTGCAGCATTCCGCCCAGCAGGACCTCGACCTGGTCGGACACCTGGGGCACGGGCGGTTCGTGGCGATCCTGGAGGAGACCGGCGCAGACGTGGCCCACACGCTGGTCTCAGCGTTCCTGGAAGACATTGCAGCGTTTCGCACCGACGTGTCGATCCATGCTGCCGCGGTCGTGGAGAGGCGGCTCAGCGAGTCGGCGGGCTCGGTCTGGGCGCGCGCACATTCGCTGCTCATGCGCATCTACGACGAGGGCCCCGGGCTGAGGCTCGGTGTCGCGTCCCAGGTTCGGGAGCGGGTGCTACGGGAGCATGTGCCCGACTGGGTCACGCCTGTGGACCCACAGCGCCGCTGAACGCGTCGCGCTCGCCGTCGTCTCTCGCTCTGAGCGAGAACGCCCCCGCCCGAGAGGGCAGGGGGCGTGAGTCGTTGTCGTCCCTCGCTGAGCGAGAACGCCCCCGCCCGAGAGGGCGGAGGCGTGGTGCGTGCGGCGCGCGAAGGTCACTCCGCGGGAGGCGGCTCGCTCGACTCTTCGATCTTCTCGCGCATCTTCTGCTTCACGCGCTTGGGCGCGTCCTGCGCGAGGATCTTGAACTCGACCCGTCGGTTGGTCGCCTTGTTCTCCTTCGTGTCGTTCTCGACCAAGGGCTTGGTCTCGCCGAAGCCCTTCGCCTCGAGGCGGCTGGCGTCGATGCCCTTGCCGACCAGGTACTCGACCACGGCCTCGGTGCGCGCCTGCGACAGCTTGAGGTTCGCGGCGTCATCGCCATCGCTGTCGGTGTGGCCCTGGACCTGCACCTTCTTCACGCCCGGGTACTTGGTGAGCAGCCCGGCGATGGTGTCGAGCAGCTCGAAGCTGGCCGGCTTGATCTTCGCCTTGCCGCTATCGAACTTGACCTTGTCCGTGATCTCGAGTGCGCCGTCCGCGATGTACGCGATCGTCGGGCAACCGTTCGACCTGAGCTTGTTGGCACGCTCGGGTGCCTTCTCTTCGAGGCACTCGTCGCGGTGGTTCGGCACACCGTCTTCGTCGTCGTCGGGGCAGCCGAATGAGGTCAGTGCGCCCGCCTCGGCGGGGCACTCGTCCTCGGTGTCGCGCAGGCCGTCTTCGTCGCCATCGGGACAGCCGCCCGTGTTGGCGGGGCCGGCGTCGGTCGGGCACTCGTCCGCATCGTCGAGGGTGCCATCTTCGTCGTTGTCGAGCTCGGGGCAGCCATCTTCGTCAGCGAATCCGTCGTCGTCCTCTGCCTCGTTCGGGCAGTCGTCATCGGCGTCGAGCACGCCGTCGAGGTCGTTATCGGCCTCGGGGCAGCCGTCTTCGTCCTCGAACTCATCCCAGTCTTCGGGCTGGTCGATGCAGCTGTCCACATCGTCCACGATTCCATCCTTGTCGGAGTCGCGCGGGCCGCCGAGGATCACGTTGATGCCGCCGGTCCACTCCCAGGAGAGGAACGAGTCGCCTCGGTTCTGGTAGTTCTCGGTGCCGCCGATGTTCATCAGGAACCGCAGGTCGGTCCGCAGGTTCACGGTGCCATCGCCGATCGGGAACAACAGCCCCGGGCCGGCGTTGGCCAGGAAGTCGGCGTCGAGCTTCTCGCCCGTGGGCAGGCCGAGCTCACCGTTGTCGTTCACCTTCTTCAACCACGTGCCGACGCCGAGGGCGAGCAGCAGGTTGAGGGGGCGGTCTTCGTCGCCGAACAACCGTCCGACCAGGTTGAGCCGCGGCGTAGACGAGAAGTACGGGTAGGGCTTTGGCGTGCCATCCCGCGTGAGCCCCGGCTGGATTCCGATGTCCAGCTCGAGCGCGATGTCGTCGGTGATGTAGTAGCCAACGCGAGGCACGATGACGTAGCTCGTGTTCAGGACCTCGAGTGGATCCATGAATACGGCGCCGCCATACAGGCCGAACTCGAACTGGCCATCTGCGGCACTCGCCGCGGATGGAACCACAGCCGCGAGCAGTGCGATCTTGAGCCAACCCTTCATCTCTGCGCCTCCGACGCCGTTTTCTTCGGCTGTTCCCGTCGACCGGGGGGCCCCTGCCGAGCCGAGCGGCCCGCATCTTCGCAGCATTGCCCGGCAAGGGCAACGCTGCGCGCGCCCTGGATAGCCCGTGACGGTCTCGCGTCCACCCCGCGTGTGGGTGGTGACGGCGGGTTTGTTCACGGCCGCGCGCGGATTAGGCCATGTGCTCGGAGGTACATGTGAGCATCTACGACTCATTGAACGTCGAGCTGAAGGCGTCCATGCGCGCTCGGGACAAGGCGCGCACGACCGGATTGCGCAACATCCGTGCGGCGTTCATCTCGGCGCAGAAGGCAGACGGCTCGGATTCGTTGAGCGATGAGCAGTGCATCGGGATTCTCCGCCGCCTGTCGAAGCAGCGGCGCGAGTCCATCGACGCGTACACCTCAGCCGGCCGAGACGATCTCGTGGGCCCAGAGCAGGAGGAGCTCGAGGTCATCGAGGCGTTCCTGCCCAAGCTGGCAGATGAGGCCACGACCCGCGGCTGGGTCGAGGAGGCGGTGGCGGCGACCGGCGCGAGCAGCGTCCGCGACCTGGGCAAGGTCATGGGCCACCTGATGCGTCACCACAAGGCGGACATCGACGCCGGCCTGGCGAGCACGATCGTGCGGGGGATGTTGACCGCGTGATCATCCTGGCCACGATCGCCGCCCTGGCCATGCCTCCAGGTCTGTTCGAGCGGACCGGCGCGGCGGCGGTTGGGCAGTGGTCCCGCGAGCTGTGGTGGATCGGTGCCGATCGCATCGTGGTGCTGCGGCAGGAGAAGCGCCGCCTCGACGACCAGCTAGCTACCGGCTGCGAGGCGCGCGCGTGGGGTGCGTTGTCGTGGTCTGCCGACGGTCTGCTGGTCACCACCTCGGTGGTCGCGCGTGGGGGCGTGGTGCTCCTCGATGCCGACGTGAGCACGTCCTGCGAGGCCGAGATCCCCGCGGGGGAGTGGGCGGTGGAGGTGCGCGGGCGTGGCTGGACGCTTGTCGGGCCCACGCGGGTCGAGCTCGTGCCCGTCGACGACATCGATCCCGACTGGAGCGAGCGATGATCGCACTCTGGGTCGGACTCGCGCTGGCCGGACCCGCCGAGGGGGAGGCCTGGGAGGTGGTGGGTCGGCTGCGGCGCAACCGCACGCTCGCCCTTGAGGCGCCATCGTGCGCTTGGGAGCGCACCACGCTGCGATGGAACGATGACGTTCTCGTGCTGCGCCACGACCTCCTGTGTCGCGATGCCGAGGCGGGCTGGACCGCGCGGTGGGCGGAGGTCGAGGTGGTGGTGCACTGGGTCGGCGCAGACGCTTACGCGGTGCCTGATGCAGCGGGCTCGGCGGTGCAGGTGTCGGCGCTGCACCGCGTGAATGCTGGCGGCGTGCGGGGTCATGCGAGCCGAAGCTGGGCCGTCACCGCGGAGATCGCCGCTGAGGGCGGTCGGCTCGAGCCGTCGGGCGAGCGGCTGTTCCTGCGCACCGATGACAAGCGGGGCATGGTGCTCGCACCCACCCAGGTCGAGCCGGACTGGGCGGCCATTCGGGCTCGGCTGGAGGGGGATCGCAGCCGCTGACAGGGTCGGCGGGCGGGCCTCACTGCCCGCGCACGGCGATGTCCCCCGATCCGGTCTCGATGTCCACCCGCGACCCGTCCGGGCTCTGGTCCACGCCCGTGACCGACACGCCGCCCGAACCGGTGTGCGTGGACACGTCGTACCGCCCGGGAGGCAGGTTCACATCCACATCACCGGAGCCGGTGTCGATGGTGACGCGGCGTGGCTCGCCGGTGAGCACGAGCCGCACGATCCCCGAGCCGGTGCTGGCGATCACGTTGTCGCCGCCGAGACCGGTCGCCACCACATCGCCGGAGCCCGTGTCCAGGTCGATCCCGCCCGTGGCTCCCTGGACATCGATGCTGCCCGAGCCCGTGGTGGCCGTGACCTCGCCACCGATGTCGGTGATCAGGATGTCGCCGCTGCCCGTGTCTACGTCGACGCGGTGGTCGAGCCCGGCGAGCACCAACATGCCGCTGCCCGTCGAGCCAATGACGGCGCCGGAAGCGGGGAGCACGACCTCGTGGTCCACCCGGCACGACTGGAGCTTGCGGCAGCCATCCTCGAGGGTGAGCACGGTCCCGGACAGGCGGGCGCTGGGCACGGGCTGATTGCCGGTGAACCTGAGCGTGCGCACGATGGACACATCCTTTCGCGTCGGGTCCACCCGCACCTCCATGTCACCGGCGCCCAGGTCGAACACCAGGCGAGCGGGGGCCCCGGCCAGCACGATGTCGTCGTGGGCCACATCCTGGTGGGCCACCAGGGTGCAGCCGCTGGCGAAGGTGAGGGCGAGCAGCGGGGCAAAGGCGGCGAGCAAGCGGTGGGCGTCCGGTCGGCGACTCATGTTGACTCCTTCGGGTGCCGGCGAGCGCGCGGCAGTGCCTTGGTGGACACCGGCGGGGCGTGCTTGCGTCACCGTGGACGGTCGGAAGGGCGCCGGCATTCGGCGTCTGACAGGACTCTGACTGACACCTGGGGCTCGCGCAGGCGATAAGAAGCGTCGGCTCGCCCGGAGAACCCGTGCTCCCATCGCTGCTCGTGCTCATGCTGGCCTGCGGAATGGCCGAGAAGGAATACTCGACCCGCCGCGGCGTGGTGGAGTGCCGGAAGATCGAGAAGTGCGCCCTCGGACTGTACGAGTACGAGTACGAGGCCGACTTCGATCTGTGCGTCGATGGGATCGGCGATCGGCTCGACGGCATCGCGGGCGAGCAGCTCAGCGAGTGCGACTACGATCCTGCGGAGGGCAAGCGCTGCTTGAGCCGCATCCGCCGCATGACCTGCGAAGAGTTCGTGCGGCGTGGGCCTGGATCGGCGTGCGACCAGGTGTATGACTGCACCGGCGTGAGCCTCGGCCCGGGGGGGAGCGGCACGGGCGGCACCATCGGCACGGAGCCCACCACAGGCGGTGGCACCGGCGGGGCCACAGCCACCGGCTCGGGCACCGGTGGAACCGCGACGGGAGGAGGCTGATGCGTCATGCGGTCTGGATGCTGCTGACCAGCGGCTGCTTCTTGTTCGGCGGTCCTGTAGATGAGGACCGGTTCCCCACGCTCCTAGGCGACACCCTGTGTCACCGGCTCAAGGAATGCGACCGGGGTGAGTTCGAGGCCGACTACTTCGACGGCAAGGACTGTCGCCTCACCCAGAAGCGCTCGATCACGGAGTTGGTGGAGATCCGTGCCGAGTCTGGGTGCAAGTTCGACGAGGATGAAGCGCGCACTGCGGTCAAGGACATCGCCTCGATGGACTGCGATCAGTTCTACGAAGCGGTATACGTCGATGGCTCCTTCAAGGAGCTGCAGTCCGTCTGGTCGGGCTGTGGAGGCGGATCGTGAACTGTACGGGCGGATTCCTCGGGGCCTTGGTGCTGCTGGCTGGCTGCAGCACGGTGAGTGTCAGGGGTGAGATCGACGGCGAGACACCGCCAATCGAAGTATCGATGTTCCTCGAGGACGGAGACGCGTTCGGTGCGGAGGGATTGATCGCCATCGTGTTGAGCTCCGAGCCCAACGCGTGTCGCCTGTACGAGTACTTCCTCGACGAGGCCGACGCCTCGACGGGCTGGCGTGGCTACTCGATCGGCTGGCAGAAGACCTTCCCCGACAACTTCTGGCAGGTGTCACTGGTGCTCCGGACCGGTGCCTTCGACGGCACGATCGGCGGCCAGACCTTCACGGGCATCCCATGGGATGCGGTGCCAGAGCAGAACGGGCAGGCCTATGGCCGGATCGTCCACTACGTGCAGCATCCTCGCCCCGACGCTCCCGACAGCACAGACTGGTTCGTGGAATACCTCTCCGCCGGCGGCACCCTCGAGATCGGCACTCACGAGCCTGGTGAGCGCCTCGAGGGCCGGTTCACGGCACCCTTCGTCGACCCCGCCGACGGCGCTGCCCGCGGCGACCTCGACCTCAAGTTCGACGCCCGGGTGTGCCCGAACATCTCTGGCTTCGCGTTCTGACGCATGGTGGATGGGTGCGCTTGCTGACCCGATTCGGCACCGCGAGGTCGCCCGCAGGCCGGGTCGTCCATACACGGAGTTGACACCGCTCGGAGTCGTCGTGCGCCCGGTCCTCGCGTCCCTGTCCATGATCGCACTCAAGCCTTCGGCGGTCAGCCGCTCGTCGTCCTTTCGCGAGCTTACCCCTCGTACCTCGGGGTGGGTCGCTATCCGACTTCTCGCTGGACTCGCGTGCGCGCCGTTGTGCGCGTGTCAACCCGGCACCACAGCGGATCGGCCATCCGCTCGTCCCAGCCCGGTCGAGGAGGGCGCGTCGCTGAACCTCGCGCTCGCCCGACCCGTGGAGCTGGAGCTGCCGAGCGACAGCCGCGAGGGTCAGCGGCCGCCGATCGCGATCCCCGTGTCCGGGCCGTTCCAGTTCATCGGCACCACTAAGAAGGGAATGCGAAAGTTCGAAGCCCAACTTCCGCTCCGTCCGCGCGGGCTGTTCTTCCACCGGGCCGAGCCGGGCATGCGGCTCGAGCGTGCCGGGCACGTGGTGAAGTACACGCGGTTCGGCGCCCACGATGGCCCCACCTGGACCCACGATCGCGACACCCTCACGATCCATCTGCCGCTGGGCGCAGAGCCGCCCACGAACGGCGAGTACGTGCTGTCCTATCGGCGCGCCACCGACCGCGAGCTGGCGTTGAACCTCGTCTGGTCGCCCCACGCAGCCGATCCCGAGGCGTTCCTCCGCACCACGGTGCAGGACGGCTGGGATGCGCGCCAGGGGTTGCTGCTGCCCGCACCCGGGCACGTGGCGTTCGAGGTGGAGGTGCCAGACGGCGGAGAGCTGGTGTTCGACAGCGGCATCGTGTCTCCGGAGAGCCTCGACGGTGCGCCGTCGGATGGCGCCGAGCTCACGATCACGGTCGAAGCCGGTGGTGTTGGTCGAGACGTCGCTCGGCTGTCGGTCGCCCCCGGCGTGTTCGCCCCCCACCGCGTGGACCTGTCGGCGTGGGCCGGGCAGACCGTGCGCCTCCGCCTCAGCTCGGCGCCCGGTGAGTCGACCCGGTTCGACTACGTGTTCATCGCCGACCCGATCCTCTCGTCACGGCTCCGCAATCCCCGCAGGGTGGTGATGGTGTTCCTCGACACCACCCGGCCCGACCACATGAGCCTGTACGGCTACGCCCGCGACACCACGGCCAAGCTCGATGGCCTGGTGGAATCTGCCGCGGTGTTCTCCAATGCCCGCACGGTGTCCCCGTGGACGCTCCCCAGCGCGCGCACCGTGATGACGGGGCGCCAACCCGACTACTACAACGTGTCGCCCACCCTGCCACAGCTCCTCCGCGACGACGGATGGGCGACGGCGATGATCGGCGGCAACGTGTACCTGTCGCCGAACTTCGGCATGGCGCGTGGGTGGGGCCTGCACCGGGTCAGCCTGTGGCCATTGGCCAGCACCGTCGTGGACGATGCGATCGAATGGCTCGACGCCCATGACGCGCAGGATGCCTTCATCCAGGTCCAGTTCATGGAGGCGCACTTGCCGTACTCGGAGCCTGCGGCGTACCGCAAGCTGTACGCGGCGGAGGGGCCGGAGTTCCTCCGCGACGAGTTCCACCTGTCGGATGTGCGCCGCGTCGACATGACCGACCCCGACGCCCAGCAGTACGTCAAGGACCGGTACGACAACAACATCCGGTACATGACCGACCAGGTGGCGCGGCTGCTGCCGTACCTCGACGATGAAGACGTGCTCGTGATCTACGGCGATCACGGCGAGGAGTTCTGGGAGCACGGCGGCTTCGAGCACGGGCACTCCCTGTACGACGAGCTGCTCAAGGTGCCCCTCGTGATCGACGGTCCGGGCATCGATGGCGGGCGACTCGCAGCGCCGGTGTCGCTCCTCGACATCGCACCCACGGTGCTGGAGTTGGCTGGGCTGGACAGCCACGGCCTGGACGGCACGAGCTTGGTGGCGGCCGCGCAGGGTGATCCGGATGCGCGGCAAGCGCTGCGCCAGCGGGATCTCGCGTTCGGTCGCACCCTGTACGGGATGGAGCGCTGGGGGGTGCTCGCTGGCGATCGCAAGTGGACCTCGGCCGAAGGGCGCGAGACCCTGTACGACCTGGGTGCCGATCCCGGCGAGACACGCAACCTGGTCAGGAAGGCCGATACCACCGGCTACTTCGGGGTCCTCGCAGATGCGCTCGGGCGGGATGTCGCGGTGGCCTATCGGCTCGTGAACCTGGAATCGGGCAAGCCGTCGCGGGACGTCACCCGCGCTGTGCTCCACATCCCGGGGGGCATCGAGACGGCGTTCGTAGGGGAAGACCCGCTCGAGAACAGCAGCGCCCTGGTCGCGGTGGACGACGACGCAGAGACCGTCACCGTGACCTGGCCGGCCGGGCAGGCCACCTCACGGGAGGTGTACATCGTGCCGTCTGCCGCGCCGGAAGAGGTCACGCACCTGCTCGAGCTCACCGTCGACAACACCCGCCTCACCCGCGAGCTGACCGTCCCCGAGGGGCGCGAACCGGGGCTTGGCGACAACCGCCGGCCGTTGGCTGTGGCCCGCCTGGGGGAGCGCTCGGTGCAGCTGACCTTCGCGATCACGCCGTTGCCCGACGATGATGCCCAGATCCTGCGCGGCACGGATGATGAGCTGGGTCAGGCCCTCGAGGCCATGGGCTACGTCGAGAACTGATGCTCACTCCGCCGGGGGAGCGAGCAGCGCCTCGAGGCGGCCGGCGTTGGCCTCTGCCTGGGCCATGTAGTCGTACACGCCCTCGACCGGACTCTCGAGCGGGTCGAGGTATTGGTGGACGACCGCGGGCGGGAAGGCTGCCTTCACCGGGTCGGATGGCTGCGATTCCCACAGGAGCACAGGGCGATCCTTGCCCTTCGCCCACTCTGCGAACGCGGCGAGCTGCTCGGCCGACGGGGGCTCGGCAGGATCGAGATCGAACGGATGGATCGTCAGCCGGAAGCGTCGGGCGAAGTAGCCGAAGGAGGGGTGATTCGCGCTGAGCGACGCGTCTCCCAGGTGGGCGGTGGCGCCCGCCAGTCGGCCGGTGAGGTGCTTGAGGTCGCGCTCGAGCCCGCGGAGGTTCTCGTCGAACTCGACGCGGTGGTCTGGGTCGGCCGCGACGAGAGCGGCATGAGCGGAGCGCGCCTGCACGAAGAAGCTGGTGGGGTCGCCCCAGGTGTGGGGGTCGGTGCCGGCGTGGGAGTGCTCGCCGGTCCCGTGGCTGTGGGTGACCTCCTCGATCGCGATCAGCTCGAGCTTGCTCGCGGTGCGCACCACGCTGTCTGCGGGGAGTGAGGCTGTGGCCATCCAGGCCTCGAATCCTGCCCCGTTGGCGACCACCAGATCGGCGTCGGCGAGTGAGGCGACGACGGACGCGGGCGGCTGCCAGCTCGCTGGATCCTCGCCCTCCGGATGGATGTTGACGCGGCGCACGAGGTCGCCCGCGATCCGCTCCACGAGCCAGTCGGCGGGAAAGCTCGTGCTCGTGACCTGCAGCGGCGCCGCGTCCTGGGAGGCGGGCGGCGGCGGCGGCGGTTCGGGGGCGTTCGAGCCACAGCCGAAGGCCAGCATCAGCAGCGGGGTGAGAGTGACGGTGGGGGGCATGCAGTCTCCAACAACGGTCTGTATTGCAGCGTCAGCAGCCTCATCCACCCGGTGTCAGTACACCGCCAGGGCCACCTGCGCGGCGCCGAGCCAGGCGGCCGAGGCGCCGATGACGGTTGCCGTCGCCGCCACCAGGGCCACCTCGGTGCCGACGATCCACAACACGGCGGTTCGACTCGAGCCCATCCGGCGCAGGAGGGTGAGTTCATCCGCGCGCAGCTGCAACGTGAGGCTCAGCACGAGCACGAAGAACCCGACCGTCGCGACCGCGACGAGCAGGAACGCGGCGCGCAGCCCGTCCTGCAGCCGAAGGACGATCTCCAGCACAGTGCGCACGACCTCGACCGGTCGCACGGCCGCGAGCTCGGCGTCGAGCGCCAGGTCGCCGAGGAGCTGATCGTGCCGGCGGGTGTCGTGCGGGAACACCACGAAGCCGCTCACCGGCAGCGCGTCGGCCGCTCCATGGAGGTGGAAGGTGCCCCGGGTCTCGTCGGTGACCTCCTGAGTGAGGAAGATGGCGGCCGAGGCCTCGAGGTTCCCGTCCTCTTCCCGATCGGGATCCACCGCCTGCTCCGCAGTGACATCGGTGTGCCCATGGAGCGCGCCGTCGAGCATCCAGGTGGTCTTCACGTCGACGAAGAATGCAGAATCGTCCGGTGAATCCGATGGCGCGAGCACGCCGACGACCTCGAGGACGTAGGGGTAGCCTCCCGACAGGTCGTACAGGTTCGATGCGTCGGTGCGGATGCGATCCCCCGCTGCGAGCCGGAACGCAGCTGCGGCCTCGGATCCTGCGACCACCTCTCCGAGCACGGCGAACCGGCGTCCATCGACCACCTGCAGCCCGCGGGCAGCGAAGTACCCGAGCTCGGTGCCGACGACCGGCGTGCCGCTCGCTGTGTGTCCGACGTTGATCGCGACCGCTCGTCCGCTGTGCGCCAGCCGCTCCCGCGTGCCGTAAGGGATCGGATCGTGGACCGAGCCCCGGAAGTACAGGGCGGCCAGGGTGAGGTCGAAGGGATCGCCCTTGCGTCCGACCAGGATCGGGGACGCCGTGGCCCGTCGGAGGAGAGCCTCTTCCAGGACCGACGCCGTGCGCGCCGAGAACACCGGGAGGAATACCGCGACAGAGGTGCCGAGGATGAGCACTGCCGTGCGCATTGGCGCGGAAGAGAGGTGCCGCCAGGCCAGGTAGAGCGCGTGCCTGATCAAGGATGCCCCCCGAACGACGCCACATCGACCGCGGTGTCGAAGCGGGCGATCACCGCCGGGTCGTGCGACACGAGCAACAGCGTCACCCCGCGCGCTGCAACGAGGGCGTCGAGGAGGTCCACCAGGCGTGCGGTGGCCAGCGGATCCAGGCCGGCCGTCGGTTCATCGGCGAGCACCAGGGACGGCTCGGTGACGAGGGCGCGCGCGATCGCTACGCGCTGTCGCTCGCCTTGGGACAGCTGGGCAGGCTGCCGGCGGGCGAGCGGTCCCACGCCGAGGTCGTGGAGCAGGCCAGCAGCACGCTCACGGGCCGCACCCGAGAGCGCGAGGGCTGGGTTGATGCGGAACGGCAGCAGGACGTTGTCGAGCACATCCAGGTGGGGGACCAGAGGGAAGTCCTGGAACACCAGCCCCATGTGTCGGATGCGGTGGGCGCGGCGAGCCCCGTCGGATGCCGTGGCCATGGGCATACCCAGCACCTCGAGCGTCCCCGATGTCGGCCCGATCTCGCCCGAGATCAGGCTGAGCAGGGTGGACTTGCCGCATCCGGACGGCCCGTGGAGGACCGCGCGCCCACCCGCGGGCACCGACCACTCGGGCACCTGGAGCCGGAATCCGGTGGGGCGCTGCAGCACCAGGTCGTTCGCGCGCACCGCGGCGATCACTCGACACCGTCCAGCAGCCCGCCCTCGAGCAGATCGACGGCGTCGAGGAAGCCGCCGTCCGAGGATGGGAGATCGTCGAGGATCCACCCGGAGCCACCGTCGTCGAGCACGGCTCCGACCCGCTCGGCGCGTCGCATCCGCGTCCACGCGATCCGGGCCCCCGCGTCGGTCCAGGTCAGGCCGTACACGGCTTCATACCGGTTGATCCGCGCGTGGCTGTGGGAGCGATGGCGCACGATGCCGCCCACGCTCCAGCGGGCATCGATCTCTGCCGCGCTGCCGTCTCGTGCGAGCACGAGGGTGGTGTCGTGGGAGATCCGGCGCACGTCGACGGCGGTGCCGTCGTCGGCCATCCGAACCCGGGTAGTCCAGTGTTCTACGTACTGGCGGGTGAGGGCCTCGCCGGTAAACGATCGTGCCAGCGTGTCGTGCACGGCATCCGCATCCAGGGGCAGCGCGTACACGTCATAGACCTGTGCATGCAATGTCTCGAAGGCGGCGGCGAGGGCCGCGTCGTCCAGCTCGTCCAGCGGGCCTGGTCCAGTGCAGCCGACCAGCGTGATCAACCACCACGTCCGGTTGTGCACGGGGCCTCCGGGGCGAACGCGCTCGGGATGTTGGCGCGCAGAGTCGCGCACCCGTGGCGGATCCGCAGGGGGCGCCGCGGTTGCCCGGTGACTGCGCGTTAACAGGCTATGTTCGAGTTGCACCTATGACCACGAACCTGTACCTTCGCGCTTAATGAGACAGGAGGGCCCTATGCGCATGCGTGCGCTTCGCCATGCCGTCGCTGCTGCCGCTCTGGCCATCGGCCTGCTTGCGGCTCCGGCTCCGGCCAATGCGAGCTACCTCGCCGAACTCAGCATCGAAGACCGCACAGATGCCGCCGCCTACATCGTCGAGGGCGAAGTCCTCGAGGTGTGGACGGAGCTCGGCGCTGGCGGCACTGTCTGGACCCGTGCCCGGGTTCGAGTGGATGAGCAGCTCAAAGGCGATGATCTGCCGAAGGAGGTCGTCATCGACAGCCTCGGGGGCCGCCACGGCGACCTCACCATGCGGGTCGTCGGCGCTGCGGTGTTCTCCGAGGGTGAGAAGCTGTTCGTGTTCCTCGATGAGCTCGGCAGTGGCCGCCTGGTCCCGATCGGAAAGTTCCAGGGCAAGTTCACGATCCGCCGCGCGTCTGGCGACGCGCGGCAGCACGTGATGAACTGGCATGCGCGCCGAGTGGACGACTTCGACCACCGGTTCCTTCCGCACCCGGCGCCCGCTGAGCGGATCTACCTGGATGACGTGCGCGACTCCGTGGCGGTCCGACTCGCGAGCGGTGAGCTGGGTGTCGTGCCCGGAGTTCCCACCGCCGAGATGGAGCGTCGCAACACCCCAGCACGCCGGAGGGTCGACTGATGACGCAGCATCTGCGCGGCATCATGCCGCTCGCGATTCTCGCAGGCTCGCTTGCCTCACCGAGCGCCCACGCCTGGGAGCACCTCGGGCACGTGTGGCTGCCCGAAGACATGCCGCTCGAGTACTACGTGGCCGGTGAAGATGCCTGTGCGCTCACCACCGTGCCGCCTGAGTACTGCACGCCTGCGATGCAGGAAGCGTGGAGCATCTGGGAGAACACGCCGTGCATCGAGCTGTCCACCCAGTACGCGGGTGAGTGCGAGAATGTCGGGTACGATCCCGGCAACGGCTTGCTCTACATCACGTTCGACGACCCCGAGGATGAGCTGGAGGCTGGCGCCATCGCCGCCGCACTCTCCGTCGACGATCGCACGCTCGCGTTCGTGCTCGAGGGCACCGCCTACCTGCACGCCTACGACAGCGACATCGTGTTCAACGACAACACGCTGCTCGACACGCGCGAGAACATCCAGGAAGGTCGCTGCAACGGCGGCTTCGACATGGTGATGATCGGCGTGCACGAGATGGGCCACACCCTCGGGTTGGGCCACTCCTGCGAGGAGAACGAGGTCTGCACCGATCCGCTCCTGAAGAACGCCATCATGTACTGGACCGGGGCGCCCTGCCTCGAGCTCGATCCGGTGGAGGACGACATCGAGGGCCTCACCGCCCTGTATGGACCGTACGCGTCCTTCGTGTGCTCGCACACGGTGTCCGACGACCTGGCGATCGGCATCGTGCCGTTCGAGCTGAAGTGCGTCATCACGTCCGACGATGTGACCGAGATCACCAAGGCGTCTTGGCGCTTCGGAGATGGCGGCGTCTCGGACCAGGTCGCTGCGAGCCACACCTATACCGAGCCGGGCAACTACACGGTCCAGGTGACGGTGAATGGCGACCGTGAAGAGTGCGGTGCGGATGGCTGGGAGTACAACTACCGCCGGGTCGGCTACGTCCGCGCCTGCGGGTTGCCCGAGCCCGAGTTCACCTACGAGCCCATCGAGGGGCTGACCTACCAGCTGATGAACGAGTCCAATGTCAGCGTCTACGGCTGCATTCAGGACATCCAGTGGGAGGTCTACAAGGGCTCCAAGGTCAGCGGCAACCCGATCACCGAGCTGACTGCCAAGGCATGGGAGCCGCAGATCACCTTCCCCGAGGCGGGCGAATACACCGTGGTCATGAACCTCGGCGGCCCGGCCGGCACGACGGCGTCGGCGCTCACCATCGAAGTGAAGAAGTCGGCGGGCACTGGCTGCGAGACGGTCGGCGCGTCCGACTTCGGCGTGGCGGGCGCCCTCGCGGGTCTGCTGGTGCTGGCGCGGCGTCGTCGGGACTGACCGCGCGACCGGTGGAGAGCTCGAGACCCGCGCCGATCATCGGCGCGGGTTTCGTCGCTCAGCGCGAGAACACGACGTCGAGGCGGCGTAGTCGTTCGTCGCGGAGCCACACCTCGCCGTTCTCGTCTACGTCCACGGGTTCATCCGCAGTGCCAGGTCCATCCCCTGGCGTCGCCTCGTCCAGGTCGCACTCGCCCGTGCGGAGCAGCGCCTGGGTCGACGATGCGTCGACCGTCCACGGGGCGCGCGCCGTCGGGGCTGCGGTCAGGTACATCGGCTCGTCGGGGTAGGCCGCGTTGGAGATGGCGACCGAGACTGCGTCATGGTCTGCGGGAATCGGCCAACGAGCTTCCACCAGGTAGAGGAAGAACTTGTCGTTCGCTCGGCCGTTGATCGGTGTATCCACAGGCGCGAATCGAAGGTCTGCGGGAACATCGTCGATCGTGACGGTGAGCCCATTGGCCAGGCGAGCCCAAGTAGCGTCGTTGAAGTCGTCGACGGCCTTCTCGACCTCGGCCTTATTGAATCCCGAGGTCGTGGCGCCGGTGGTGTCGACCAACGAGCGGAGCACCACGAATGTGGGCGCCTCGAGGGCGACGACGACGTGAAGGTTGTCGGCCTCTGCCTTTACGGAGGTGCGCATCGACCACGCCGAAGGCTGAAACGGGTGGCCGAGCGCTGCCACGGCGGTGAGTGTGAGCCACATCCGCAGGGTGTAACCGGCCGCTGACGGGCGCCGATGGCTCGCCAGCAGCGGATTCATCACGGGGTCGCGACCGCGCTTGCGGCTGCCAGTGGCTCGCCGTCGCGGAGCCATGCGGCGCCGCGGATTCGCGCCGTCGCCACGACCGCCAGCGCCGTGATCTCGGCAGCGACCCCGAGCCACGCCCCCACCACGCCGAGGTCGGTTCCAAGCACCAGCGCGGCTGCGATCGGAAGCTTCACCAGCCAGGATGCGCCGACCGAGATCGCCAACACGAACCGGGTGTCACCGGCGCCCGTGAGGCTGCACAGCGCGGTCGTGGCGATGGCGTCCGACAGCTGGATCGCTGCCGCCACCAGCAGAACCTGACTGGCGAGGACCGCGACCTCGGGAGCTGCGCCGAACACGCCGACGAGGGCATCGGGAAAGACGATGAACGCCAGGCCCAGGAGCCCCATCACCACCGTCGCCTGCTCAGCGCCGGTCCTGAACGCCCGTCGCGCCCGCTCCGGCCGCCGCGCCCCCACGGCCTGGCCGACGAGCACGCCCGCAGCCTGGCCAATGGCGAGTCCTGGCAGGAAGCTGAGCATGATGATCCTCACTGCGATGACGTGGGCGGCCAGGTGGGCGTCGCCCGAGCGGGCGAGCAGGGCACAGAAGGCGGTGAAGCTGGCGATGTCCAGGGTGTACTGGATTCCGGTCGGCAGGCCGACGCGAACGATGGAGCGGACCGCCGCGCGCTCGGGCAGAGAGATCCGTCGCAGCAGATCCCGCGCGGCAGGTACGACCAACACGCTGAGCATGACGGCCTGGCTGGTCACGGTCGCGATGGCCGCACCCTCGATGCCCATGGGAGCGACCGGGCCGAGCCCGAAGATGAGCACGGGGTCGAGCGCGATGTTCACCACGTTGCCCAGGACCGCAGCGACCATGGGCGTGCGCGTGTCACCGCGCGCCTGGAACCAGCCACCCAGGGCGGTGTTTGCAAACACCGCCGGCGCCGCAAGGGTCCGCCAGGTGAAGTAGCTCGCGGCGAGCGTGCTCACCTCGGGCGACGCCCCCATCCAACCGAACAGGGGAGCTCCGTGGCGAGCGAGCAACGCGACTGGCAGCCCCAGTGCGAGCGCCAGCCAGATGCCCTGCCAGCCGAGTGTGCGGGCGAGGGCCTCGTCGCGTGCCCCGACGGCCTGTGCGACGGTGACCCGCACGCCACCCAGCAGCCCGTTTCCGAACGCCGTGGCGAGCAGGCCGAGCGTCGCGGCCAGACCGATCGCGGCCAGTGCTGCGGTACCGAGCCAGCTGACGAACAGGGTGTCGGCGACCGTCATCGCCGAGTAGGAGAACATCGACACCAGGATCGGCCAGGCCAGCGTGAACACGCGGAGGTGCCACACCCGCGCCAGGCTGCGATGGTGTCTTCTTCGGTGCGCCGTCATGGCGTACCTCCAGGGTCGGGTCAGGCGTCGAGGCCTGCCCGGAGAGACGAACGTGGTGCGACGCTCGCGCGACGCTTGGCGTGCGCGCGGGGCCGCGGCGAGGAGCGGGTCCGGTCGACAACGGCGCACGACGGCCTGACCGGACGGTGTCCGGCGGCGTCCCTGTGCGTTGCCGCGTTGGGGGGCTACCGGACTAGTGGGTTCGTGCGCCCGACAGGAGAGAGAGGACCTGGAACGCGACGAACGGAGATGAGTTCATCAGGACCTCTCTGGCCAGGAGTGAACAGGCGCAGCGCCGCTCTCGTGGCGCACACCGAGCAACCCTAGGGAGCGATCGGCTCCGGGTCTTGCTAGCGGGCATGTTTGGTTAGATAGGCTACGGTTCTTGTGGGATAGGGATCGGACCAATGCGCGACTTGGCCGACCTACTGAACGACCGTGGATTCTCGGTGCTCCCGATCACCCCCTCGGGTCCGTTCGGCGGCTTCAGGGATGCGGAGCCTGCGCTGCTCTGGGAGCGCCAGCTTCGGGCTGCCGGGCTGCCTGTGGTGGGGCGGTGCCACGGCGTCGCGCAGACCCGGGTCGGTGCCGGCCTCTGCCTCGCCTATTCGATCGAGGGCCGGCTGGTTCTCGGCGGCCCCCCATGCGGCGACCCTCGCCTCGCGCCGGACGATGTGGCAGCCGCGGTGCCAGTGCCGCCGGAGTTGGCCCGTGTGTATGCGGTCCACGACGGTCTGGGGCCTGCCGATGGGCCGCGCGCTGTGTGGTGGCGGGCGTCGATCCTCCCGACGGCGCACACCCGTGTGCTCACGCGCCACATGCGCTTCGGGGAGGACGACATCCTGTACGACCCGGCGGCCCATGTGCTGGTCACATCCGACGGCGCGGGTGGCGGCTGGTGCGTGGACCGGGAGGGGCGTGCGCGATCCTGGGATCGGCAGACACACGCCCTCGGCGCTCGCACGTCTCTGGCGGACGCGCTGGGCCAGGTTGCCAACGCCTGGATTGTTACTTGATGCTGACCTCGCGCAG
This sequence comes from Myxococcota bacterium, assembly GCA_047609825.1. Taxonomy (GTDB): domain Bacteria; phylum Myxococcota_A; class UBA796; order UBA796. The sequence continues at coordinate 43,196 of JBLFXJ010000006.1, read as the reverse complement.
CCGGGCGCGGATGCCCCACTGGCGCTTCTCGATGAACCACGGGTCGAAGCCGGCTTTCTTCAGCGTGCTCCGGGTGCGGTAGATCAGCACGTGCAGCGTGTTCGCTTCGCGGGAGGCCCGGCCCCACACACCCCGCGCGACGTCGGCGTCATTGCACCAGCCCTCCTCGCTCCGCCCGAGGCCCGCGGCGCGATCCTCGAGCAACTTCTTCGCGAGAAGATAGAGCAATACTCCCTTGTTGCCAGTGAGGAGCTTCTCGGCCCCGCGCTCTTCGTCTACCAGGCGAGCTTGGGGTCCCGTGGGGCCATCGATCGTGGCCTCCACCCGGAACGGGTACGGAAAGTCACCCCACTCGACGGTGGGCGCATGACTGCGCGGGGCGGCGATGATCCGGTACTTCCGCCCTGCGACCTCGAAGGTCTCGTCAAGCGCGAGCGGCCGCTCGTCGTCATCGGTGCCCAGCCACACCTCGCCGTCGTTGTGGATGAGCAATGTGGCGGCGCGATCCGGTGCTCCCTCGAGACGGAGGTGGGCGTCTGCGCCAGAGCCGATGTTGAACCGCTCGTTGCGCATGGTGAGCCGCACGCCGTCGGTCAGGTCTTCCAGCTGGAGCACGCGGTAGCCCGTGGGGGCTGCGCCCGATGCGCGGATCTTGAACGTGAGCCGCGCGCCCAGGCGGATCTCGCTCTCGGCCATCACCTGCGCGCTGGTCCGCACCCGTTCCTTGTCCACGAAAGTGCCGTTGCGACTGTTGAGATCGCGAATCCACACCTGACCGTGCTCGACCCATATCTGGGCGTGGTGCCACGAGATCGTGGTGTCCGGCAACACGAGGTCGCTCGCTGGGCTCCGGCCGATGGCGAGCGGCTTGGTCGCCAGGGGCAGGTAGCGGGTGTCACCCTCTGGCAGGTCGACGACGAGTTCGAACGACGGCGCCATCCTCACCTCCAAGGCGACCCTTATTGCATTCGCACGAGGAAGACCGGAGCGCGGCGGGCAGACCGTCTCAACACCATCTCGCCGTGCAGCAGATTGCCATGCCGTTCGAGCCGAAGGTCGTAGTCGGCGGCGTTGGGATGGGTGCCTGTGTCGCGGAGATGCAGTGCGCCGGTCATGGGGTCGAAGCGTCCCTCCAGCGCCAGTGCCACCCGGTGATCACCGGGCAGGGTCAGGTCGAGCTGGCCGGTGAAGCTGCCCTCAGTGCCCGACAGATCGAGGTCGGCGAGGTGTTCGTTCCACAGGCCATGCCACCGGCCCGCTGGTTGAACCTCCAGTGGCGTGGGGGGGCTGCTCACCTCTACGTCCGCTGGAGGTGCCAGGAGCGGCTCCGAGGGTGGGGCAGGGGGAACCCCCTGGGACAGCCACAGTGCCGCCGCACACACCAGGACCACGCCAGCCGTGGCGGCGGCCAACATGCGACGCCGCTGGGCACGGATCACGGCCGCCGGGCCGTCGCCGAGGACAGGTGGCAGTAGCGGCCGCCGAGGCTGGGGCGGGAGCTGCGTGCGGGGCCCGTCGAGCGAGACCTCCCGGGCAGGGGAGAGCGGCGTAGGGAAGTTCGGCCGCTCGGGGCGTGGCGCCACATGGCGCTCGGTGAACGGGCGCTCCGCCGTGTGGGCGGCGGTCATGGAGCGGGACAGGCTGCCCTGCACCGTGCACGGATGGGTGGACAGCTTCGGCATCACACGCTGCAGATCGCGGATCAGCTCCCGGCAGTCGGCGTGTCGTTCTTGCACAGCCGCCGAGGTGACGCGCCGGATCAGCGGGCGTAGCTCCTCCGGCACATCGGCCCAGCGCGGCGATTCGGGACCTGCGAGGTATAGATCAGTGGGCGTGGCTGCCGTGACCAGGGCGTACAGGGTGCAGCCTGCCGCATACAGGTCGGCGCGTGGACCGACGCCCCGCGCGTCCACCCGCTGCTCCGGCGCCATGTAGGCCCACGAGCCCAGTGCCGTGCCGGTGTGGGTGTGCCGGAACTCGGTGCTGGCGACCCGGGCGATTCCGAAGTCGCACAGTCGCGCGCGCTCGTCGTGGCCGATCAGGATGTTGGCGGGCTTGACGTCCCGGTGGACCACCCCCCGCTCATGAGCGAACGACAGCGCCTCGAGCACGTCGATCATCAACAAGCTGGCCGTGCGCGGTGGCAGCGGGCCCGTGAGGTCGAGCTGATCGGCCAGCGAGCCGCCCGGGCAGTACTCCATCGCGATCCAGTCGACGGCCCCATCCGTGCCGAGACCAAACACTCGAAGCACCTGTGGGTGCCGGAGTGCTGCCATCACCTCGGCCTCCGCGCGCAGGCGAGATCGCTGGCGGTCGCTGCCACCCGAGTGGGGCAAGACCTTGATCGCGACCATCCGGCGCTGCTGCACGTCCAACGCCCGCCACACCGTGGCCGTACCTCCGGTCCCGAGGGGGGCATCGAGCTGGTAGCGGCCGGCGAGCACGTCCATCGCGTGAGAATATCCGGTAGTGGCAGGCGCGTGCCGCTGGATGCTGGGGTGGCGGGTGCGGTAGAGTGTGCAGCGATCGGAGCTGATCAGGATGCCCTACGACCATCCAGGCGAGCAAGGTGACGTGTCGCCGGACGAGTTGCCGACCCTAGGTGAGGGGCCGGACCGGGTCGGCGCACCGAGCGCGACTCCGGGCGGAACCATGCTCAAGCGTGATCGTCTGCTCAACCCGAACCGGCAAGAGCTGCAGGAAGATCCGGAGGAGGTTGACGATAGCCGCCTTGTGAAGATTCTCTTGCTCGGCGTGGTGTTGTTCGTACTCGTCGATGTCGTCATCGTCGCCGTGCGCTTCGGCTGGGTTGGAGGAGGCGGTGCATCCACCGCCCCAGTGGTCGAGGCGCCCGCCGTCGTGCCGAAACCGACGCAGCTCGAGGGCGTGCCGGTGAAGGAGGCGTTGAGGGACGGCATGGTGGGTCCGCCGGTGCCAGAGCCCGCCCAGCGACCGATCGACCCGCCCGACATGTAGCGTCGGGGCACGGGTCAGACGGCGGTGCGCCGCAGCGCCGCGGGGCGTCAGTACCCGCTGCCATCGATTTGTGCGCCCGGCGACATCGGTACGGGAGACACGGATCCGTGCGGCACCATGGGAGCGTCGGACAGCTCAGGGGAGCGCACCAGGCTCTGATCGGTGCCCCCTTCGGGTCCGAATGCGTAGCCGGTGACGAGCACACCCGATGCATCATGCAGCGTGACGGCGTCGCCCAGATCGTCCAGGTTCAGACCGGACGCTGTGGTGAAGAAGGTCACATCCGGTCGGTCGGCGCAGTGGGGCAGCGGCACCGGGCTGGTGCCGTCGAAGCGTGGGGACCCGCCGCCGAACACGACGACGGCGCGGCCGGGCGCGAGGACGAGGGCGGGGAACTCGAACCGCGGAGCCACTGAATCGTGCAGGCGGTACCCCTCGAGGTCGATGGGCGCGTCGCCGCGGTTGATGATCTCGACAAACTCGTCGGCCGCAGGATCGAGCACCCCGTCGCAGTTGGCATCGCCCAGGTCGGCGGCGGGGTCGGCGAGGATCTCGTTGACCACGAGGTCGCCAGCGATGGGAGCCGCAGTGTCGGCGCCGGCGGTGTCGGTGACACCGGTGTCGGCTCCCGCAGTGTCGCCGGGCGCCGTGTCCAAGGCGCCGGTGTGGGTCGGTGCGGTGTCCAGGCCTGCGGTGTCGGCGGGCGCGGTGTCGGCCCCACCGGTATCGGCCGCTCCGGTGTCGCCGCCGAGCGCCGTCGCGTAGTCGCTTCCGTCGGTCAGGGAGCCGGGGGACATGCGGGTGGCGGACACGGTGGTGTGCTTCACCATCGGGGCGTCCGAGAGCTCCGGGTCGCGCACCAGGCTCTGGTCGTCGCCACCTTCAGCGCCGTATTCGTAGGTGGCGAGGACGGCGCCGAACGGCCCGATCAACGACACGAGGTCACCGGGGTTGTTCAGGCTCAGACCGCTGGCCACCTCGAACGCCACGTCGGGCCTGGCGACGCAGTGGGGCAGGGGAACGGGGCTCGTGCCGTCGAACACGGGCGTGCCGCCGCCGAACACGACCACGCCCGCTCCCGGATCGAGCAGCACAGCGCCGAACACGTGGCGGAGTCCGAGCCGGTCGTGCAGCTCCACGCCGGCCATGTTCACCGGGGCCCCACCACGATTCACGATCTCGACGAACTCGTCCTGGGTCGTGTTCACTACGCCATCACAGTTCGCGTCGCCTTCGTCCGGGTCGGGGTCGGCCAGGATCTCGTTGATCACGAGGTCTGCCACACCGCCGAGGCCCGTGTCCGCAGCACCGGTGTGCCCCGTGTGGACCGGGCCTGAGGTGTCGAGCACGCCGGTGTCGAACGCCGCGGTGTCGAACGCCGCGGTGTCGAGCACGCCGGTGTCGCCTGGCGCGCGGGCAGGGAACGGGCTGCCGTCGACCAGAGTGCCCGGGGAGAGCTCCCCGATCGCGCCGGGGATCGTGTCGTGCACCACCATCGGGCGGTAGGACAGCTCTGGCTGACGGTTGATCGACGCATCGCCGCCGGCCTCGGGACCGTAGTCCACGGAGTCCCACACCAGGCCTGCGGCGTCGACCACAGTGACGGTGTCGCCCGTGTTGTTCAGTCCGAGGGAGCCACTGCTCGCGACCACGGCCTCCACCGTGTCGGGCAGGGTGATGCAGTGGGCGTCCAGTGATGGCGACGTGCCGTCGAAGATCGGCGTGCCACCACCGAACACGAGCATCGCGTCTCCGGGGTCGAGCCGCGTGCGGGCCCCAAACACATGCCGCACGCCGAAGTCATCCGACAGCGAGCCGCCGCTCAGATCGACGGTCTCGGTTCCGTTGTTCACGATCTCGACGAGCTCGTCATCGGTGGTGTCAGCGTCGCCGTCACAGTTGCCGTCGTGGGGGCCGGGGTCGGCCAGCACCTCGTTGATCACCAGGCTCGCCCCTGGCCCGGGTGCGTCGGTGTCGCCTGTGTCGCCGGTGTGCACCGGGGCCGTGTCGACCGGTGGTGCGGTGTCCTCGACGAGGGGGCCCACCTCGGCACCGTCGGCGAGCCGCCCGGGACTGAACACTCCGGTGGACCGGCGGATCCGCGAGTGCGCCACCATCGGTGAGGCAGGGTCGAGCTCCGGATCCCGGTTGATCGACTCGTCCGAGACCACCGCCGATTCCCAGGTGTAGGAGTCCAGCACGGTGCCGTCGGAAGCCGCGAGGGTGAGTGAGTCACCGCTGTTGTTCAGCCCGAGTCCGCCGGCTGCCGTCTGTACCTGGACCCCGGGGGGCAGCGCCGCGCAGTGAGCGCCCGGGCCACCGTCGAAGGCCGGGTCTCCGCCGCCGAACACCACGACCGTGTCGTACGGGTCGAGTACGGTTCCGGGAGTGAAGGTGTGCCGCTCGCCCGTGGCGTCGGACAAGGTCGCCCCGGACAGATCGATGCGCTCGACGTCGAGGTTCACGATCTCCACGAATTCGTCGTCGGCGGTGTCGGTGATGCCGTCACAGTTGGCGTCGCCCGCGTCCGACGTGGCCGGGTCGAACAGGATCTCGTTGATCACGAACGCGCCCACGACCGGGAGCGGCTCGCCGCCCGTGTCGATCGGGGCGCCGGTGTCGAGCACGGGGCCCTCGCCGAACCCCTGACCCGCCGAGAGCGTGCCAGGTGAGAACGGTCCTACATTGCTGGGAAGTGTGGTGTGCACCACGAGCGGCGCCGTACCGTCCAGCTCCGGATCCCGGTTCACGGAGGCGTCGTTGCCGCCCTCGCTGCCCCAGTCCGCGCGAGCCAGCTCGCCGCCGTTCGGACCGACGATCACCACGCCATCACCGCTGTTGTTCAGGCCGAGGGTGCCCTCGGACGCGACCACGACCCGGACATTGGCCGGGAGCGTGACGCAGTGCGGTGCGTCGACAACCGAGGAGCCGTCGAAGGCCGGCGCGCCGCCCCCGAACACCACCATGGCCTCGCCGGGTGCGAGCTGTTCGCCCGCAGCGAACCAGTGGCGCACGGTGAGTGTGGAGGTGGTGTCGCTCAAGCTCGTGCCGCCGAGCTCGATGGTCACGTCGCCGGTGTTCACGATCTCGACGAACTCGTCGTCGGCTGTGTCCACGTCGCCATCGCAGTTCGCGTCGCCGTCGTCCAGGGAGGGATCGGCCAGCACCTCGTTGACCACCAGGCCGAAGCCCGGGGCGCCGGTGTCGTTCCCTGGGCCGGTCGGGTCCGTGTCGGTGTCGGTGTCGGTGTCGGTGTCGGTGTCGGTGTCGGTGTCGGTGTCCGCATCTGCGTCGGTGTCCGCATCGGTGTCCGTGTCGGCGTCGCCATCGGTCGGTGTCGTGGTGGCCGGCTCGGCGGTGTCTGCGTCCGACTTGCCGTCGCCGCAAGCGGTCAGCAGCAGCACGATCAGGCTCGCGGTCATCCGCACGGTCACCTCCTGGAGTGGCTCGCTATCATCGGCGCGCAGCGTTCGCGCAGGTGTTCCGGGTCAGGGCGGACGGCTCGGCGTGCGCCCGCGGGGTCAGAATGTGCCACCGTCCACGCGGGTGCCGGGAGACCATGGCCGGTCAGCGCCCGGTGCGTCGCCATGCCGCACCATGGGCAGGTCGCTGCCCTCCGGCACGCGCACGATGGACTGGTCGGCGGAGGCCTCCGGACCGTAGGCGTAGGTGAGGATCGGCGACCCATCCGGCGCAAAGATGCGTACTTCGTCGCCGTCGTTCGTCAGGCCGAGCATGCCGGTGGAGGCGGTCTCCACGCGGGCGGCCACGGGTCCGCACCACGCGCCCGGCCCGCCATCCAGCGCCGGCGCGCCGCCACCGAACAGGATGTACACGCCTCTCGGGGGGAGCTCGACCCCGAGCGGGATCGTGTGTCGGATGACCGCGCCATCCGCGACCTGCACGCCCGACAGGTCGATGCGATCGGGGCCCGTGTTGATCAGCTCGATGAACTCGTCATGGCTCGCGTCGGCCACGCCATCGCAGTTCGCATCGCCAGCCCCGGGATCGGCGAGGATCTCGTTGAGCACGAGGCCGTCGTAGGCGCTGGGGAGGCCGGTGTCGTCGGGGAGGCCAGTGTCGCCGGGAGAGGTGTCCAGCGGAGCGCCGGTGTCGCCGGGCGCGCTGGTGTCTCCCGGGGCGCCGGTGTCGCCCGGGTGGGGCGTGCGCTCTGGGAACGCGCCGAGGTTCGTGCGCCGTCCAGGGGACAGGTCGGTGGAGGCGCCAGGCGCGGTGCCGTGCTGCACGAGGGCGCCCACGATCTCCGGTGCGCGCACCAGGCTCTGGTCGGCGCCACCCTCTGCGCCGTACGCGAGGCTGGCGAGCTCGACGCCCGCAGCGTCGGCGATGATCACCGAATCGCCCGGGTTGTTCAGGCCGAGGAGACCGGATGAGGCGGTGATGGAGCGCACGTTCGCATCCCATGCCCGACAGTGGGCGCCCCGATCCGGGCGATCCATGTCGAATCCGGCCGCGCCGGCGGCGAACACCACCAACACCTCGCCCGGCTGTAGCAGCGTGCCCGGGGCGAACACGTGTCGTGCGGTGACGGAGTCGCTCAGGGTGCCGCCGGACAGGTCGACATCTTCATCGCCCGCGTTGATCAGCTCGACGAACTCATCGTCGGTGGTGTCGGCGACGCCGTCGCAGCTGGCGTCGTACGGTCCGGGATCCGCCAGGATCTCGTTGATCACCAGCACGCCGCCCTCGACCACGGGCACGCCGGTGTCGTCCCATGGAGTCGCGCCCGAGTCTCCGGTGTCGCCGGTGTGGCCGAGCCCGCCGGTGTCGCCGGTGTCGGGCACCACGGGCCCGAGCGGAGAGCCATCGGCGTAGCGGCCGGGGCTGAACTCGGCGGCCGTTAGATCGGTATGGGCGGCCCAGCCACCGCCGGAGCCTTGCGGGTCGCGGGTGATGCTCTCGTCGGAGACCACGGCCGAGTCCCACGAATACACGTCGAGCTCGGTTCCGTCGCGGGCGGTGAGGCGCACGGTGTCGGCCGTGTTGTTCAGTCCCAGCAGGCCATCACTCGCGACATCGACCCACACATCCGGCCCTAGCGGATCGCACCAGGCATCGGGGCCGCCGTCGAATGTCGGGCTGCCACCGCCGAACACGACCGCGCCCTCCCACGGGCCGAGCACGGTGCCGGCGGCGAACCGGTGCCGCACCCCGACCTCGTCACTGAGGGTCGCCCCCGACAGGTCGATGGTCTCCAGGCCGACGTTCAGAACCTCGACGAACTCGTCTTGCGAGGAGTCACGAGCGCCGTCGCAGTTGGCGTCGCCCCCCTCTGAGGGCGGATCGAACAGCACCTCGTGCAGGATCACATCGCCCACGATCGGCAGGGTGAGGCCGCCCGTATCGCCGGTCTCCACGCCCCCGCCCTCCGAGAACGGCTGGCCGCCCACAAGGGTGCCGGGCGACGTGGGCCCGCCGGAGCCGGGCACGCTCGAGTGCTGCACCAGGGCGGACCCGGAAAGCTCCGGCGACCGGTTGATCGACTGGCCATCTCCGCCTTCGACACCCCACTCGGCGCGGGCCAGCTCACCGCCGGCCGCGCCCGTGATCACGATGGTGTCGCCGTCATTGTTCAGGGACAGACCGCCGGAGCTCGCCACCGCGAGCGCTACGGTGCCCGGCAGCGTGATGCACCACGGCTCACCCGAGGGGGACGAGCCGTCGAACCTGGGCGTGCCGCCGCCGAACAGCACGATCGCCTCGCCAGGGGCCAGCACGGTGCCCGCGGGGAAGTCGTGCCGCCGTGCGATGAGGTCGGACACTGCCGCGCCGCCGAGATCCACATCGACATCGCCAGCGTTCACGATCTCGAGGAACTCGTCGTCGGAGCTGTCGAAGGCGCCGTCGCAGTTGGCGTCGAGGCTGCCTGCGTCGGCGAGCACCTCGTTGATGACCAGGGCGAAGCCTGCGGCCCCCGTGTCGTTCACGGCGTCTGTGTCTGCGTCCGTGTCTGCGTCGGTGTCTGCGTCTGCGTCTGCGTCTGCGTCTGCGTCTGCGTCTGCGTCTGCGTCTGCGTCTGCGTCTGCGTCGGCATCTGCGTCCGCATCACCGAGGTCGGTGGTGGCGGTGTCGGTCTTCGCGGGGACCGAGACGCTGGCGCCACATGCGGTGACGAACAGCAAGACGGGAAGTTGCCAGCAGCGCAAGGTGGCCTCCGAGACACGCTCCCCTAACCGTACCTGGCGCGGCGTCGGGTCGCCCACTGGGCGTGCGCAATGCCAGCGTTGTGCTGGAACCGCGGCGCAGGGGCGTGGTAGCGTCCGTGGGATGAAGCAGCTGCTGTACGTGGCCCTCGTTGCCGCGATGTTTGCGGTCTCGCCGGACGCGGACGCTAAGCCGGACGACAGCTGGGGCAAGTTTCAGGACGAGGTGGTGCTGGCCTGGGAGGGGCGTGGCGTCGTCGCAGCTGGACGGGCGGACCTGCGGGGTCGGTTCTTCCAGGGAGAGGTCCCGTTCGAGGTGGCGTTTCCGCAGCTAGCGGACGTTGGTCTGGAGCGGGAGGACGTGGTCCGCGGCCGCCTCCTGTTGCTGGACGACGCGGCCATCGCCCGCGCCCGCGAGTCCGCCCAGCCGCTGCCGGTCGACATGCCTGCCGACGTGGCCGAGGCCGCACGCGCGTCGCGGAGCGAGACCCTCCTCGCCGAGGAGGCCGCGGACGGGCTCGAGCGTCGATTTCTGGTCGGTGTTGCGGCTCGCCTCGCGGAGCACCCGGAGCTGACGGCGGACAGCCTTGAGGACCTCCGCAGCGATCTTGCGGAGGTGGAGCCCACCGACGATCCGGATGAGCGGGCCCGACGGGCGGCGATGGCGGATGCTGCGGTCGCCGAGCTGGACGCGACGGTTCGGCGCTTGCTCGTGGGTGGTGCGGTGCCAGGCCAACCACTGGGCTTGGTGCCCCCTGAACCCCGCGATGCTGGGTCAGCTGCGCAGCTCATCCTGATGTTGCCGTTTCTTCCAGGAGAACAGGCGATCGCGGCTGGGGATGCCCTGTTCGCCTACCAGTCGGGACCGCGTCGGATGGAGGCGGAGGCGCGGCTGCTGCGCGCCCGGGAGTCCCCGATGATCCCGAGCACTCCGGCCGAGGCCGCGTCGCGGGTGGCGGAGCTGGAGGGTCGGGTTCGCGAGGTGACCTTCCCGCCGGACGGCGACCGGACCGGGGTGGCGCAGGGCGTTGTCGAGGCGATCCTCCAGGAGGCGATCGCGCTGCAGCTCAAGGCGGCACGGGCCGTCGTGCAGCGGGAGCGCCCGCCCGAACCTGGAGTGTTCGACGCTGCCGAGGAGGTCGAGCGCGCCGAGGCCCATGCCATGGCGGCGTCCGAGGCTGCGGAGGAGGCGCAGCGTCTCGCGGAGGATGATGCCGGTCGGCGGCGCGCGGAGGTGTTGCGAGCCGGTGCGGACGCCCAGGTGCGCACCGCCGAGCTGTGGAAGAGCGCCAAGGAGCGCGCGGCTGCCGCCGACGCGGTGATGTCGCGTCATCAAGGTGCGCTGGTCGAGATCCTCGATGGCATCCGCCAGGTCGAGACCCGCCGGATCCTCGATCCCACCCGTCCAGACCCCGACGCGGTGTACGCGCTGCTCCGCACCACGCTGGATGGGCTGCGCACCGAGCCGGCCGCCAAGGGCACCGAGCTCCGGGATGCGCTCACCACCCAATCCGAGGTGCGCACCCGGGTGGCAGCCGAGCGCGCACGGCTCGCGGGCGCGCGCGAGCTGGCGGCCGCCACGCCGGATCCGGAGCAACAGAAGGAGCTGCGCGCGGCCATCGCCGACTGGGACGCCGCGCTGGTGGAGGAGCTGCGCGCCGCGGAGGCGCTGGAGGTGACCGCGGAGGAGGAGCGCGACGCTGTCCTCGCCGCGCTGCAGCGCTCACGGGAGGCCCGACGCCGGCTGGTGCCGTGGGTGTCGTCGAAGAGTCGGGAGCAGGACGGCCGCACCCTGCTGGTGGAGATTCGGGAGGAGCTCAGCCTGCTGCAGCCCACGGTGCTCAGCCGGGTGCGCAGCCGGTACTACGATCTCGGGTCGTTGCCCGGCCAGCTGCTCGACACGACGGTCCTGTGGGACCTGTTGGTCGGGAGCCTGTGGACCCTGGTGCTGATCGGCGCCTGGCTGTGGGGCCGCGCGACCTCGCCACGGTGGGCACAGCAGCTGGTGGCGCGCCTTCGGGCCTGGCGAACGGAGCTCCGCGCCGAGGATCTGGTCGCCCTGCACGATCCGGCGACCCGCGCATTGGTGGCGCTGATCGACCTGCTGCTCGGCTACACCCTCATCGATCGGCTCGGCGACATGGTCTCCGAGCTCGGCTTCGTGCTCCTGGTCTACCTCCAGGTCGCCCTGTACCGATTCGTGTTGGCCACCTTCGACCTCGTGGTGGTCCGCCCGTCGGACTTCCGGCCGGCGCTGCTCATCCTGCGGGACGGCCCGTGGCGCCTGGCGCGAAAGACCGTGCGCGTGGCGGCGGTGTACCTGATCGCCCGTGGCTTCGTGAGCAACCTGCTGTGGAATGTGCTCGGCCTGGACCGGGTCGAGGCGTTGGTCTCCAGCCTGTTCGGGCTGGCGGGCATCGCGCTGGTCGTCGTGGCGCTGTGGGCCTGGGCACCGGTGATCCGCGCCCGGGCATCCATGCGCTCCGACGTGAGCTCTGGCGTGGTGGCCTGGTTGCTTCGCGAAGATGGCGGCAACGTGGCGCGGGTGGTGCGCGCGGTGGGCGGGCTCGGACTCATCGGCATGATGCTGGTGTCGGAGGCCGGGGACTGGATCACCCGCACCCGCCTCGGCACGAGCTGGCTGGTGAACGCCGTGAGCCGGTATCGCCTGCAGCCGCAGGATGAAGCCGATGGTGCGGCCCCCGTCACGGTGCCGCCCGACGTGCTGCACACCATCGCGCTGGGGCATCCCACGGATGCCGAGCGCGTGGAGCGACCCAAGGTCGACGCGGCCTTCGACATTGCGTGGCGCACCTGGCGCGCCGAGAAGCGCCAAGGCCTCGTGGCCGTGTGTGGCGACCGCGGAGACGGCAAGTCCACCACCATCAAGCGCCTGGTGGAACGGGTCGAAGCGGATGATGTACCTGTGATCTCCCACCGGCTCGAGACCGGCGTGCGGGGCGAGGCCGCGATGCTCGACCTGTTGGCTCAGGTGCTGGGAGTCGAACCGGACGGCAGCGCCGACGAGCTGGTTCTACGGATCGAGGCCGGCCCCGAGGTGATCGTCGTGCTCGAGGGGCTGGAGCGGGCCTATTCGCGCATGGTTGGCGGATTCGAAGCGCTGTCGGCCCTGCTCTACGTGATGAACGCCACCTCCGACCATGTGTTCTGGCTGGTCACCGTGCACCGGCCGGCGTGGTGGTTCCTCGCCTCGGCCGGCTCGATGGTCGATGTGGGGATCTTCCCGACCGTGATCGAGCTGCAGCCGTGGACGGTGGAGGAGCTGCGCGCCCTCGCCATCGGCCGCACCCGGGCGGCGGGGCTCGAGCCCGACTTCTCCAGCCTCATCCGCACCTCGGCGCTCGGTAGCGATGCGCAAGTCGCACAGGAGCGGTCCGAGCGCACGTACTTCCGACTGCTGGCCGAGGCGTGCTGGGGCAACCCTCACCTGGCGTTGAACCTGTATACCCAGTCGCTTCAGCTGGTCGAGGAAGGGTCGAACGTCGCCCGGGTTCGGGTGGGGCCCGCACTGTCGAACCATGTGATCGACGGGCTCAGCGATGTTGCCCTGTTCGTGCTCGTGGCGGTGCGACTTCAGGAGCAACTGCCCGACACGGAGCTGCCCGAGGTCACGAATCTCGGCGAGGGCGCCGTGCGTCGCACCGTCCGCGACCTGCTGGTCCGTGGCTACCTCGAACGGACCGCGGCTGGGCTGCGCATCCCCACGGGCAGCCTCCCATTGGTGACGCGCACCCTGCGCCGCCGACACTTCCTCCACCTTGGGGCCTGAGCGATGGACGGTGACATCCAAGGCGTGATTCAGTTCGTCGCCATCGACCGCGTGCCGTTCGCGCTGCTGGTCATGTTGGGCGGCTGGTTCACGGTCGTCATCTCGGGACGGTTCCTGGACGACGCCGGAGAGCGGTTCGCGAACCGCCGCCTCCTGATCAAGAAGATCAAGGCGTTCTCGAGGTTCTTTTTATACTTCTTGATCGCAGCCATCGTCGCGGGGAGCGTGCTCGACCTGCGCAGCGAGGCCCTGCTCGCGGTCGCCGGCACGGTGGGGGTGGCCGTCGGCTTCGCCCTCAAGGACCTGCTCGGCTCCCTCGTCGCCGGCGTGATCCTGCTGATGGACGAGCCGTTCCAGGTCGGTGACCGGGTGGCCTTCGATGGGTTCTATGGCGAGGTGAGCGAGATCGGGCTGCGATCGGTCCGCCTGATCACGCTGGACGACAACCTCGTCACCATCCCGAACAACCTGTTCCTCACCCAGTCGGTGGCGTCGGCCAACGCGGGCGCGCTCGACTGCATGGTGGTGATCCCGTTTTACATCGCGGCCGCCGAGGACTACCGCGAGGCGCGCCGGCTGCTCCACGAAGCCACCGCCACCTCGCGCTACACCTACCTGGCCAAGCCCATCGCCACCCTGGTCGCCGACGAGTTCCTCGGCGAGCGGTTCGTCACGGTGCTCCGGGTCAAGGCCTACGTGTTCGACGCCCGTTACGAGAAGGCGTTCGCCACCGACGTGACCGAGCGCGTGAAGGCGGCGTTCGCCCAGGCCGGCATCCGCGCTCCGGATCGGCAGTACCGCGACCTCGACCTCAACAAGGGTGCGGAGACCGCGGCTCCGGTGCCCTGAGCGCGACCGCCCCGCTGGCGGAGGCCAGCGAGGCGGGTTTCGTCATGCGACGGCGTGGGTCAGTAGATGTCGACCACGAGCTCGTAGCCCGACGCTTCCGGCGAGTAGAACGCCTCTACGTACAGGTCGAGGACCAGGAAGGCCTCGAGGGGCGCCCCTGAGTCGTTGGTGTACGACAGGGTCTCGGCGATGCCGAGCAGTCCGGTGTCTTCGCAGATCAGCGTGGACGTGCTGTCGGAGCAGTCGCCGAGGATGTACAGCGTCGCGTCGCCTTCGAGCGCCGTGTAGTCGACATCGAGGGTCTCGCCCGGCTCGAGCCGGAACGGGAGGATGGCGTCGTTGCCGGCGGTGGCCCAGCCGGTGCAGGACGGGCCCGGATCGGCGAGGTCGATGTTGTTCGTGTACGGCGTGAGGTCGCCCCAGGCCTCGAGCAGGCCCGTGGTGAGCGGCGCGCCCGCGGCCGCTTCGGCGCAGGTGTTCGGCGCCGGCAGGGGCGGCTCCATGGCGAGTTCGAAGTCCGTCACGGTGGTGGGCGGGCGACCGGTGAGGTCGTCGATCACCACGTACGCTTCCACGTCACGGCCCGTGTCGTTCAGGAACCGGAGCGGATCGCCCACGGAGCCATCGACGCACGTGCGCGGGTCGGCGCAGTCCAGCATCAGGTACACGGCGTGGGTGCCGGAGGTGTCGGCCTTGAGCCGCTGGCCGTTGGGGATGGTCACCTTGACGATGGCATCCGCGCCGTCGCTGTCGGCACCGGCGCAGCCGAGCGGCCCTGGGTTGAGGTCGTTGGCGTAACCTTCGAGGCTGGTCGTGTACACGCCCGGGTCGAGGGGGGCGCCCGCCGCCGCCTCGAGGCAGATGTCGGGGAACGGCGTGAGCACGCCCACGGCTTCGATCTCGACATCGAGGAAGAACAGGTCGTTCGGGACACCGGGGCCGTCGATCACCAGGTACAGCGGCTCGGAGACCAAGCTGGTGTTGGCGTACTCGATCTGCTCGACGCCCACGTCGGGGAACCGCACAACGTCGGAGCCCTGGATGCAGGTGGACTCGTCGGAGCAGTCGCGCACCAGGTACAGCGACACGTCGCCGCCGGGTGCCGACGCCGAGGCGTTCAGACGCTGGCCGGGCTCGAGGATCACGCGATTCACGGAGTCGACGCCGGGCTGAGCGGCGCCGGTGCAGCCCTCGGCGCCCGGGTCCATGTCGTCGGTGCCGCCCAGGAACGAGCCCCAGTAGGAGCCGGCGACCATCGGCAGCTCGGCCTCTGCGTCGCGGCAGGTGTCGACCAGGGGCAGCATGTCCCGGTCGGCGGTGTGCACGTAGTTCATGTTCCACGGAACGGTCGTGTGGGTACCGACAACGGCCTCGTGCGCGTCGACCCTCACCGTCTCGAGGTGCGCCCGGGACAGCCAGAGCTGCACGGCCGTGTTGTTGGCGTTCAGGCCCAGCGTGGACACGTCGAGGTCGTAGGCGCCATCATCTTCCAGCAGCCACATGGTCTCGACGGGCTCGCCGGCGAAGCCGAAGCCATAGGCGTTGAGCCAGACGTTGCCGCCGAGGAGGGAGGTCTCCCAGCGGAGCTCGACGATGGAGTCCGAGCGGATGGCGAGATCGGGGTCGTTCACGTCGGGCGAGGTGACGATCATCGGGTCGATGGTGTCGACCGCGGCGGGCACGCTCGTGTACGGCCACACGCCGGTGCCGTCGATGACGAAGTCCCACGACTCGCCGGGCACGGGTGCCGGGCCGAGGAACAGATCGGCGGCACCCGAGATGACCGTGTCGAGGTAGATGCCCGCGCCGTCGGACGCGTCCGGGAAGAGGTACGGGCCGAGCACCACGGGGTCGCCGACGAACCGCAGCTCGGCCTCCTCGGGGCCCCAGTACATGTTCGGCACCGGCGTCTCGAGGGGCGGAAGCTCCTCGGGGATGCACGGGGCGAGGAACAGTGGGCCGTAGTAGCCGAGGATGCTCCCGCACATCTGCGGCGTGGCGAGGCCGTCGTTGTCGTCGACGCCCCAGCCGATGAGCTGCACGTCGCCGAAGCCGGTGCCGCCATCATCGAGCGCATTGCTCGGGGAGCGCACCAGCACCACGAAGCTGCCGTGGTCCAGCGCTTCAGGTTCGGTGTCGGTGTCCGTATCGGTGTCGGTGTCCGTATCGGTGTCGGTGTCCGTGTCCGTGTCCGTGTCGGTATCAGAGTCGGTGTCGGTGTCGGTGTCGGTGTCCGAGTCGGTGTCGGTGTCGGTGTCACCACCCGTGCCCGTGCCCGTGCCCGTGCCCGTGGCGGTGCCGCCGGTCGCGGTGCCGCCGGTCGCGGTGCCGCCGGTCGCCGTGCCGCCGGTCGCCGTGCCGGTGCCTGCGCCATCGCTGGCGGAGTCCCCGGCGTCCTTTTCGCCGCCACAGGCCGACAAGCCCATGCCCAGGACCAGAACGGCCAGTAGGTTGCTCAGTCGCATTTGCATCTCCCTCGCGGCCGCCAGGGGACGACCAGTGCGCCGCACCTAGCCGGAGGATGGCGGCACCCGCAACTCTCGATCACCCGCCGGGCGGGTCGCGAAGCGCTGCCGCCTGGGTCGTGGGCCACGACAGCTGGAGGATCTGCGGAAGAGTCTCCGCGGGAGCCCGCGCTGCGCGCGCCTCGACCGCCTCTGCTGTCGGCAGCCCCGGACCCGCGACCAGCACGCGATTGCGCTCATCACCTTCTGGGCTGCGGAGCACGAGTACCCGCCCGAAGGCGTCCGACCAGGTGGCCAGCTCCCGATCGGCGAACGGTGCCTCGGCCCAGCTGTTCGCGACGGCGAGCCCGTTGGGGGTCAGGTGCTGCCGTACAGCCTCGAGGAACTCGAGCGTGAGGAGGTGATCCGGCACGCCGTGCTCGGACGCTGCGTCCACCACGACCAGGTCGTAGATCTGACGGTCCTGCTCCAGGCGCTTTCGGCCGTCGCCGACCGTGACGTGCACCTCTCGGGGGAGGGCGAACCACTGCCTGGCGGCGTGCACCACCCGCCGGTCGAGCTCGATGGCCCGGACCTCGGTGCCGTAGTGGTGCCGGAGGTGCCGGGTGAGTGTGCCGCCCCCCAGCCCGATCACGAGCGCGGTCTCGGGCGCGGGTTGTGGGATGGCGGCAGCGGCTGCGGCGGCCCGGATGTATCCGTAGACGAGCCGGTGAGGGGACTCGGGCGACCAGGTGCTCTGGAGGGAGTCGTCGATGGTCAGCGTTCGGCGGGCCCCGTCCAGCTCCACCACCACCCGACCCCAGCGTCCGGTGCGGTCATACGCCACCTCTCCGGCTCCGGCCCAACCGTGCAGCGCGAACCACAGAATCCACATCGGGCTCATGTGGCCCGGTCTGGGTGTTGTCGCTACAACCGTGACACCTACCGGAGGGCTGATGCTGACTCTCGTGCTCGCCCTGTCCGCGCTCGCCGGCCCTGCGAATGATGTCGCGGAGGCGCTTCGGCAGTTCAACGCGGCGGCTGTGTACGACCTGCCCGTGCTCTCGACCGAGCAGCTTCAGCGACTCGAGAACGGCAAGATCGTCAAGATCCGGGAGATCACGTCCGCCGATTCGCCGCAGCGCGCGGTGGGCATGCTGCTCACCGCGCAGCCGCGGGATGCGATCTGGGTCGCCGCCCGCACCGAGGAGGGCGGCGCGGCGTCGATCACAAGCCTGATCGTGCCCAGCGTCAGCGAGGCCGAGCGGTGGTATCAGCACCTGGATGCCCCGTTTCCGTTCGCGGATCGGCACTGGGTGATCGACGTGTGGGACAATCACGCGGTGGCGGAGGCGAGCCCGTGCTGGGAACACCCCTGGCGGATCGCGCCCGCTGGCTACGACGCCGCGAGGGCTGCGGTGGCGGCGGGTCGGGTGGGCAAGGTGAGCGAGAAGCAGTTCGACAGCGCGGTGAAGGTCGGCGTGAACAACGGCGCATGGGTGGCGTGCACGGTGGGTGGACGCACGCTGCTGGTGTTCCACGCCCAGAGCGTCGTGGGCGGTTCGATCCCGGATCGGCTGGTCACGGACTTCACCATGATGACCTTGGGCAAGGTGCTCCGAGGTGTAGAGACGCGCTCCACCACCGCGGCCACCTGGTACGACGGTGGCCTCGTGGGAGGCGACGGGGTGCCGATACACCTCGGCGGGTAGCGCGGTTCAGGCGAGTGGCCGCTCGAACCGCAGGTTGGCGCGAAGGTCGGCGAGGGTGGCGATGGCCCGCCGCCAGGCGTCTTCGTCCGTGAAGCCGTAGCGCTTGTTCTGGTGCACGATGGTCCAGCGATGGCCGCTCAGGCCTGCATAGAGCAGCTCGAACATGTTCTTTACCTGGTCGTCGTGGACGTAGGCGCCGCCCTCGTTCCAGCTGGCCGGATCCACGGTCACGACTCCACGCTCGACCATGGTGTCGTTGACGATCCACGCGCCCTGCTCGAGTCCCTTCGCGGCCACGTCGGGCAGCGACTGCCAGAGGAAGTCGACCGCGGGGGAGGTCGGCACGGACGCGAACGCCTCGGGTCGCCCATCCGGGTGGCGCCGCACCAGGTACTCCAGCCGGGCCTCGCCGAATCGGGCGGTGATGTCCACGGCCCAGTGCTCGGTTCGGCCCACGGGGTCGTGCGCGACGCGGGACAGGTCGAGTGCGGTGACGACCCCATTCCAGACCGGTGCCTGCTCGTCGGTGTCGGCGCAGATGGACTCTCCGCGCCGGAGGGCGCGCTCGAGGAGAGTGGTGAACAGGGCCGGATCTTCCTGGCGTGATTCGCGTGACAGGCTGGCTCGCAGGGGTGCTGCGAGGGGCACGGCCAGGTCGCGCTCCGGAGCACGCACGGCCACCCACTGTGATCCTTGGCGCTCGGATCGGCTCACCTCGCCGACCACCGTGCGGGTCTTCCGGTCGAGCTACGCCGCCAGCACATCGCGACGGGCGGCATCCCAGATCACGGTGCCGAGGTAGCAGCGATCGGGCCCTGGCCCGTCGCTGAGGTCGATCGTGGTCGGCTCGTGCCGGACCGTCGGGCGGCCCGTGGTCGGGTCGAATCCATCCACCCGCACGCGAGCTTCGAGCACGAGACCCGTGGCGTCGATCAGCGCGTAGTCGCCCTCGACGTACTTGCTGAACCGCGGGTTGGGCCCGAAGGACGGGACGGCGGGATCCACCCGATGCTGGAGGAAAGCGCTCTGGACGTCCGCCGGGCCCGCAGGGTCGCGGATGGCCGTGACCACGAAGTCGGTAGCCTGCCGGGTGCGGGGCCAGCGCACATGGTTGCCCTCGCCGAGGCCGTACAGCTGCAGCCGGTCCGGCAGGCTGTCGTTCCGAGCGCCGCCGAACCGGTGATCGCCCCGCTGGAACTCGGGCATGCTGCCGTCGACGTGTCGATAGGTGGAGCCCAGCTCGAGGCCGGCGGAGAGCAGCTCCAGCAGCAGGTCTCGGTTCCACTCCTGGGTGTGCAGGGTGTCGGTGCGGTGCTCACTCACCGGGGGCAGACCGGCCAGCGTGAGCCCCGTGGCTTCGACGATGGCCTTGATGTCGCAGTGACCGGCCCATTCCACCCACGCGATGGCATCCTCTCGGGCCCAGCCGTCGCCATCCCAGTCGAACGGGAGGTGGTGCGGCAGGTTCGGGTCGTCGGGCGCCCGGCGGAAGGTCAGGTCGGACTCCTCCACGGAGATCGTGCGCACTGGCGGGTCGTGCTGCACCGGGCGGCCGTCGCGCATCAGCCGGTCTCCGTCGCGGTACACCCACGCGCCCGCATCCGGATGCGCGGCTGACGGCTCGACGCGGAGCAGCACGAAGGTGGGCCGGGCGTGGTCTGCGCCCTCGGCGAGGCTCAGGACCTGCCGGTGGCTGCGGTCGATGAGCCAGCCGCCCACGCTGCGCTCGACATCCGCCTCGCGCACGCCATCGTGGTCGTACTTCCGTCGCATCAGCGCGTCGAGCCATGCTGTGGCCTGGTCGCGTTGCCGCCGGACGGCCTGCTGCTGCTCCGGGGGCAGCACGGCCATCGCATCGCTGGCCTCGCGGGGCAGCCCATCGAGGAGCTGCTCGAGGAAGTGCACGAACGGCGCATCCTTGCCAAAGCTGTGGTAAGTGCCCGAATCTTCGTCGTCGAACCGCAGCTCCCCGGCGATGGCGAGGTCTCGGAGCTCGGCGATGACGAGGCGGGCCGGGTCTCGCTCCGAGTCGTGGAACGCGTCAACCGCCGTCATCGCCTCGGCGAAGAACTGGGCCTGCCGCTGTGCCGTGAGGCTGTTCGACCACCAGAGCGGGCTCTCCGCAGGCGGCGGTCCCGCGTGCTCGAGCCAGTCGAGCGCGGTGAGCTGGTCGAGCAGCCAGGTGCGCAGCGTGGCAGGGTCCCGTGGGACGGGCTCCGGGGCCAACCACCGGGCGCGGGGGGCTGGGTCGGCCACCGGCGGCAGCGTGATGCGCAGCCGTGGCGGGGTCTGCCGTCCGCGGTCGCCCGTTCGAACAAGGCGAGGCGACACCGCCCGCCCGTGGCCAGCGGGGTGTCGCGTACGTGCTTGAGCCGAACGGCGTCGGGGTTGCTGGTCAGGGCGTCGGAGAACGCTGTCCAGGCCTCGTCGCGCACCACCTTCATCGACGGTCCGGTCAGGCGGCGCGTCGGCGGCGCAGGCCGACGAGCGCAAGCAGCCAACCCGCGCCGATCGAGCCGCCGCCGGTGGCACAGCCGGTGCTCTTGTCGCCGCCCAGGCCGGTGTCGATGCCGTCGACCTCGTCTTCCGGCTCTACGCAGTCCTCGTCCACCACGCCGTTGCAGTTGTTGTCCAGGCCGTCGCAGACCTCGCTGCGCTCCGGGTTCACCCAACCGTTGTTGTCGTCGCAGTCGCCGAAGGCCTCGGAGATGCCGTCGCCGTCACGGTCGTCGAACCCTTCATCCGCTACGCCATCGCAGTCGTCATCCAGGCCGTTCTCCACCTCGTCGGCGCCCGGGTAGATCCGCGGGTCGTCGTCGTTGCAGTCGCCCAGGGCCTCGCTGAACCCGTCGGCATCATCGTCCACCACGTCGGTGCCCTCATCCGTGAACCCGTCGCAGTCGTCGTCGTACCCGTTGGGGCCCTCGAGCGCGCCCGGGAAGATCGCGGCGTCCTCGTCGTTGCAGTCGCCGTCGTTCTCGGTGAAGCCATCGAGATCGTCATCCACCGCGTCGGTGCCTTCGTCGATCTCGCCATCGCAGTCGTTGTCGCGCCCGTCCTCCCGCTCGGGGGCTCCGGGGTAGGTGAACTCGTCGTCATCGTCGCAGTCGCCTGCAGCGCGGGTGTAGCCGTCGCCGTCGGGGTCGATCTCGCCGGAGTCCACCACTCCGTCGCAGTCATCGTCGATGCCGTTCTCGTCGATCTCGGGCGCAGCCGGGTGCACCCGCGGGTCGCCGTCGTTGCAGTCGCCGGCCTCCTCGCTGAACCCGTCGCCGTCATCGTCGTAGCACCGCGTGCCTTCGTCGATGAGCAGGTCGCAGTCCTGGTCACGGGCGTCGCACACCTCCTCGGCGAACGGATGCACCGCCGGGTTGGTGTCGTCGCAGTCGCCGCCGGCCGGCGTGTAGCCGTCGCCATCGCCGTCGAAGTAGATCGAGCCCTCGTCGATCAGGCCGTCGCAGTCGTTGTCGATGCCGTCGACGAGCTCCGGCGCGAACGGGTGCACCTCGGCCACGAAGTCGGCGCAGTCGCCATCGCAGGTGGTCCAGCCGTCTTCGTCCATGTCGGTTGCGCCGACATCGGGGTCGGTGTCGTCGCAGTCGTCGCAGGAGTACCAGCCGTCCAGGTCCTCGTCGGCCTCGAAGGCGTAGCTCGGGCAGGGGTCGCAGCCGTCGGGGTTGCCGTCGGCGTCGAAGTCGTCGGCGTCGTCGAACCCGGGGCAGGCATCACAGTCGTCGGGCCAGCCGTCGGCGTCGCCGTCACGCCGATCGTCCGCGCCCGGGCACAGGTCGCACGGGTCGGGGATGGTGTCGCCGTCGGAGTCGATCCGGTCGTCTGCGCCGGGGCACAGGTCGCAGGCGTTGGGCATGCCGTCGCCGTCGGAGTCGAGGTCATCGTCGCCGAGCGGGCACAGGTCGCAGCCGTCCGGGGTGCCATCGCCGTCGCCGTCGAGGCGGTCGTCCTCGCCCCAACACACGTCGCAGGCATCGGGGATTGAGTCGCCGTCGATGTCGTCCCGGTCGTCTTCACCGGGGCACAGGTCGCAGGCGTTGGGGATGGTGTCGCCGTCGCTGTCCACGCTGTCGTCTGCGCCGGGGCACAGATCGCAGTCGTCGGGGGCGCCGTCTCCGTCGGCGTCGAGGCTGTCGTCGCCGCCGGGGCAGGCGTCACACCCGTCGGGCGTGCCGTCGCCGTCGTCATCGTCGAGGTCGGGGAAGCCGTCGCACAGGTCGCAGGCGTTGGGCACGCCGTCGAGGTCGGTGTCGCGGGTGTCGTCTTCGCCGGGGCACACGTCGCAGTCGTCGGGGATCGAGTCGCCGTCTGAGTCGAACGCGTCGTCGAACCCGGGGCACAGGTCGCAGTCGTCGGAGATGCCGTCGCCATCGCTGTCGATGTCCTCGCCCTCGCATGGGTCACAGGCGTTCGGCACGCCGTCTTCGTCGTCGTCGATGCGGTCGTCGCCGTCGGGGCACACGTCGCAGGCGTCGGGGATGGTGTCGGCGTCGTCGTCGAGGCGGTCGTCCTCGCCGGGGCACAGGTCGCACGCATCGGGAACCGTGTCGCCGTCGGTGTCGGGGTCGTCGGGCGCGCCTTCGCACAGGTCGCAGCCGTCCGGCACGCCGTCTTCGTCGGCGTCCAGGCTGTCGTCTTCGCCGGGGCACAGGTCGCACGCGTTCGGCGCGCCGTCACCGTCGGTGTCGAGGCGGTCGGAGTAGCCGGGGCAGGCGTCGCAGCCGTCAGGCACGCCGTCGCGGTCCTCGTCCAGGCGATCGTCGGCGCCGGGGCACAGGTCGCAGCCGTCGGGAGCGCCGTCGCCGTCTTCGTCCACGCCGTCGTCTTCCCCTTCGCACAGGTCGCAGTCGTCGGGCACACCGTCTTCGTCCGAGTCGACGGTGTCGTCTCCGCCGTCACAGACGTCGCAGGCGTTGGGCACGGAGTCGCCGTCGGTGTCGCGGCGGTCGTCGAAACCGGGACAGGCATCGCAGCCGTCGGGCACGGTGTCGCGATCCTCATCGAGGCGATCGTCTTCGCCGGGGCAGGCATCGCAGTCGTCGGGCGCGCCGTCGCCGTCCTCGTCGAGGCTGTCGTCGGCGCCGGGGCAGGCGTCGCAGTCGTCGGGCACGGCATCGCCGTCGTCGTCGGCCAGATCGTCGCCGCCGTCGCACACATCGCACGCATCGGGCACTGTGTCGCCGTCGCGGTCGAGGCGGTCGTCTTCTCCGGGGCACAGGTCGCAGGCGTCGGGCGCCGTGTCGCCGTCGGCGTCGAGGCGGTCGTCCTCTCCGGGGCACAGGTCGCAGTCGTCCGGGACGGTGTCACCATCGGCGTCCACCGCGTCGTCCGCGCCTTCGCACAGGTCGCAGCCGTCCGGCACCGTGTCGCCGTCGGCGTCCAACCGATCGTCAGCGCCGTCGCAGATGTCGCATGCATCGCCCACCGTGTCCTCGTCGGAGTCGAGCTGATCCGGGTCGGCGACCTCCGGGCACACGTCACAGGCGTCGGGCCACCCGTCTTCGTCCAGGTCCAACGTGTCGTCTTCGCCCGGGCACAGGTCGCACGCGTCGCCCACGCCGTCCTCGTCGGAATCGGTGCCATCGTCGGCCACGTCGGGGCAGGGGTCGCAGTCATCGGGCAGGCCGTCGGCGTCGGCGTCGAGGAGGTCGTCGAACTCCGGGCACGCGTCGCACACATCACCGATGGTGTCGCCATCGGCGTCTTCCTGGTCGGGATCGGGGTCGTCGGGGCACCCGTCACACTCATCCGGCACGGCGTCTGCGTCCCGGTCCTCGGCGTCGTCGAAGCCCTCGCACAGGTCGCAGGCGTCGCCCCAGCCGTCGCCGTCGGCGTCGAGCTGATCTGGATCGGCGTCGTCCGGGCACAGGTCGCAGGCGTCTGGGATGCCGTCTTCGTCCGCGTCCAGCGTGTCGTCCTCGCCGGGGCACACGTCGCATTCGTCGCCGACAGTGTCGAGGTCGAGGTCGATCTGGAACGGGTTGTAGGCCTCGGGGCAGTTGTCGCACGCGTCGCCGAGGCCGTCGCCGTCCGACTCGGCCTGGTCGACATCCCGCTCGTCCGGGCACACGTCGCAGATGTCACCGAAGCCGTCGCCATCAGGGTCTGCGTGGCCGTTGTCGCACACCAGGCGGTCGCCACCGTCGAGGTGATCGTCGAGGATGGCGAGGTCGTTCACGTCCACGTCGCCGTCCATGTCGAGGTCGCCAGCCAGCTCCTCACACTGGGTCGGACGACCGCCCACGAGCTCACCGGCCATGTACAGCTGGTCGTCGCGATCGACGTCGCCGTCGGCGTCGACATCACCGCAGGTGTTGGGGCAGCCCTCGTCGGGGCAGGTGTCGCACACGTTGCCGATGTGGTCGCCGTCGTCGTCGCGCTGGAGGAAGTTGGAGTCTTCTGGGCAGTTGTCGCACGCGTTGCCGGCACCATCCAGGTCACCGTCCACCTGGAATGGATTCGACGTGTTCAGGCAGTTGTCGCACAGGTCCGCCACGCCGTCGCCGTCGATGTCTTCGTCGTCGGGCCCCCACGGGCACCGGTCGCAGGCGTCGCCCACGCCATCGCCGTCGTAGTCTTCCTGCGACGGGTCGAAGTCGTCGGGACAGGTGTCGCAGCCGTAGGGCACGCCGTCGCCGTCTTCGTCGTCCAGGTCGTCGTGGCCATCGCACACGTCGCAGGGGTTGCCCACGTCATCGCGGTCGTCGTCGAGCTGGGCCGGGTTGTTGATCTCGGGGCAGTTGTCGCACCCGTCGGGCAGGCCGTCGTCATCGCCGTCGAGGTCGTCCGGGTAGTCCGGGCACCGATCACAGGCGTCGCCGATGCCGTCTCGGTCGGTGTCGAGCTGGTCCGGGTCGGGGTGCAGCGGGCAGATGTCGCAGGCATCGGGGATGCCGTCTACGTCCAGGTCGGCGTAGTCGGGCTCGCCCTCGCACATGTCGCACGCGTCGCCCGCGCCGTCGGCGTCGTCGTCCTCCTGCAGCGGGTTGGGCACGAAGGGGCAGTTGTCGCAGGCGTCGGGGAACGAGTCGGCGTCGGAGTCGACCGGATCGCCCTCGCACCCGTCACACACATCGCCCACCCCGTCGCCGTCTTCGTCACGTTGGAACCGGTTGCGGTCGTCGGGGCAGTTGTCGCACGCGTCCGGCACGGTGTCGCCGTCGCGGTCGAGGCCATCGTCGAAGCCGGGGCACACATCGCAGGCCTCGCCGAAGCCGTCGCCGTCGGTGTCGAACTGACCGGGGTCCACCACATCGGGGCACACATCGCAGGCGTCTGGCCACAGGTCGCCATCGCCGTCGATCCGGTCATCCTCGCCGGGGCACATGTCGCAGACATCGCCCACAGTGTCGAGGTCGCTGTCCTCCTGGCCGGGATCGATATCGTAGGGGCAGGTGTCGCACTGGTCGGGGTAGCCGTCGCCGTCGGCGTCCGACCGGTGCAGGAAGCCATCGTCGCAGTCGGTGCCGCCGCAGGCTTCGTCGATGAACCCGTCGAAGTCGTCATCACAGCAGTCTTCGAAGCCACCGCAGTCGGGGTCGATGCAGTCGATGAGCCCGTCGAAGTCATCGTCGATGCCGTTGGCGCAGTCCTCGCGGCACACGTCGTCGTTGTCGACGGTGAGCGTGTAGGTCGCGGTGCCCCGCTCGCAGGGGTGCACCGAGGACGGCGAGAACCCCTTGCCCTCGACCACGATGTACAATTTCTCGCCGAAACCACAGGATGTACTGGCAGACTCAGATGCCGAGATGATGACGTTCGAACCGTCGATGCAGCCGTCGGTCGTGTCGCAGGAATCGTCGAGGATGTAGATGTCGAGGTCGCAGGACAGATCGCTGATCGTCGCGGACACCGTGCCGGGCCAGCCGCAGGTGAACTCGTACACGTCTTCGGGGCCGGGCTGCGTGCGGCCCGGGAAGGGATCACCGCACTCGTACTCGCCGCTGCACGACCACACGGGCCCGGACGGGAAGCATACGCCGCCGAGGTGGCTGCGCATGTCGCCGTAGTCCCAGTCGGGACCGGGGTCCAGCTCGCCTGCGACGACCGGGGTGCTGCACGTGATGTCGCGGAGTGGGGTCTCGTCGACGGGACAGGTCGCACCGGCGACCACGGACCACAGCAGGAGCAGGACAGGCATCGGCTCTCCCAGAGGAGCCGATTCTACCGCAGGTCGCCCTCGCGTCGGCGGACGTGTGCACGCTTGAGGCCGCGCTCGGACGTGAGGTCATCCACCAGTACGCTGCCCACGCCCGCGGACAGCGACAATCGGGTCGGTGCGGCCTCGTTCTCGGGGAGCAGCACCCGCTTGGGACCGAGCGCTCGACCCCACAGCACGGCGACCGGACTGTCGGGCGGAAGCAGGACCGTGATGGCGCCAGCGCCCGTACTGGCGGTCACCTCGCCTCTGGGCGCGAGCCCGTAGGTGAGCCCGATGTTGCCCAGCCCCACTGTGGCCCGCACCGGGTGCAGGAGGCCATCGAGGTGCACACCACCCTTGCCGACCTCGAACGTGCCGGAGCGCCCGGAGAAGTTGCCCTGGACACCACCGGTACCCAGCTTCACCTGGATCTCGCCAGTGACGTCCTCGAGCACGAGATCGCCGGTGCCGATCCGCACACCGACCTCACCCTCGAGCGCCCGCAGGTGCACGCCGCCCTGGCCGGTGTCGATGGAGACCTGCACCCCGGGTGGCAGCACCACGCGCCAGTCCACGCGGCAGGTGCGCATTCCCGGCGGATCGACGACCGTGACCTGAACGTGCTCGGCCTGTTGTGTTGCGTCGACCGCGCAGCCCTCTTCCCACTGGGTGGGCGTGCCGATGGCCTCGACCATTCCGGCGTTCGGGTCGGCCTCGACCAACACCGATCCGCCGCCCTGGCGGAGGGCGAATCGGGTGACGCCTTCGGCGGGGAACGCGCTGGAGAGACCCCTGGGTGCGGCGCTGAGCGCCACTGCGGCGGTGAGGAGGATCACCCGAGCAGCATCTCCACGACGATGATCACCAGCACGCTGAACGCCATGCCTCCGACCACGCCAAGGCTGGCCGCCAAGCTGTACCTCGGCTGGAACGGGGGTGCCGGCGCGACAGGCGGTGCACCCATCAGCGACGGGCGCAGCTCGAGCCGGGGCGGCGCGGCCACCGGCGCCACGGCGCGGCTGGTGTCGGGCAGGTTGCCCGGGGTCCAGGAGTGGTGCGCGGCTTCCAGCCAGCCGACCAGGGTTTCGAGGTCAGGCAGCCGACGCGCGGGGTCGGGGTCGGTCGCATGCTTGATCAGGTTGGACAGCCACGGTGGCGCGCTCGGGCCCGGATCGAGGGCCTTGGCTCTCGTCTTCCACTCGAGCATCCGGGCCGCGGGGTCCACCCGGTCTCCCCAGGCGGCGGCAGGGAATGCGGCGCCGCCCGTGAGCGCTTCGTAGAACACCACGCCCACAGCGTACAGATCCGCTCGGGGGGAGTGGTAGCCCGGGTCGGCGATCACCTCGGGTGCCACATAGGACAGGTTGCCGAGCTTCGGGGCGGCGGCCTGCGACAGCGCCTCCGGATCCATCGCAAACTCGAACCCGACCAACCGGGCGCGCCCGTCGCGGGCCACCAGCACGTTGTTCGGGTGGATGTTGCGGTGCACCCAGCCGGCCTGGTGCAGCGCCGATGCCCCGGTCGCCAGATCGTACATCGCAGTGCAGACGTCGCGCCAGTCCAGGGCTCCTCCGAGGAGGAGGTCGCCCAGCAGCTCGCCTTCGAAGTGCTCGATCGCGATGAACAGGAGCGCGCGCTCGTAGTCGTCTCCCGAGTCCAGCAGGCGGGGCACGGTGCCCATGTCGATGCGGCCCAGGAGGTCGGTCATCCGCTCCCACACCCGCTCGTTCGCGCTGCTCTTCGGCCACACCCGGAGGAATGCCTGCTCGTCCGTCTTGATGTTGTGCGCGATGTACCAGCCATCACGGCCCGGCCACGCTTCACGCTCGATCACCCACCGGACAAGCTGGTCGCCGGTCGCGAGTTGGTCAGCGACGTGCATTGAACTTCCCCCGGTCCTTGCCGCCTTCGGTGATCCGACCGCTGGCCTCGCCGGAGGGCGTGACGTTGCCGGAGTAGACCCAGGGAGCGTTGTCGTCTTCCTGCATGAGCACGATGGTCGCCGAACCGTCTGGGCCCATCACGTAGGTTCCGCTCATGCGGTGGGCCGAGGCCTTGCCTCCTGTGGTGAGCTGGGCCTCTCCGGAGACGACATCGGCTGCGCCGAACCGGAAGGTGATGGTGAGCGGCTTGCCTCCGGCGCGGCCCGAGTACTGGCCATCGAGCGCGCGAGCCCCCGGCGGCACGCGGGGCTTGAGCACCGGCACACCCGCCGTGGCCACGGCGTCGTCGCCCTCGGCTTCGGGCTCGCTCAGGCGGACTTCGCCGCCGAGGGAGACGACGGCCTCGCCGTCGTCGCCGGCGGGAGGACGTTCCTTGCGTGCATCGATGTCGGCTGTCGCCGCTGGCTTGGCGGGCGCCGGCTTGGCGGGCGCCGGCTTGGCGGGCGCTGGCTTGGCGGGCGCTGGCTTGGCGGGCGCTGGCTTGGCGGGCGCTGGCTTGGCGGGCGTTGGCTTGGCGGGCGTTGGCTTGGCGGGCGTTGGCTTCGCGGGCGCTGGCTTCGCAGCAGCTGTCGCCGCGGACGCCGGCTTCTTCGGGCCGGCGGGCACTGCAGCGCTGCCAGAGGTCGCCTCGACCCCGGCGTCAGCGGTGCCGTCGGCATCGGCGTCCTCGGAGTCCACGTCCGTGGACTCATCCTCCGCAGACGCATCGTCCTCTGCAGCGTCGTCATCCTCCACGGATGTGGCGCTGGTCAGATCGGTGGTCCGGGCCGGCATCACCGGAACGGTGCGGGGGGACGGTGCTGGCACCCGTGCCGCGGCCATCATCGTCGGGGCTGGCTCCGGGGGAGCGGTGGGCCGCACGGCGCCGAACCAAGTGGCGAGGACAACCAGCGTAGTGACCGAGAAGCTACCGCCGAAGGCGCTCAGAAGTCCGAGCGTCGCGACGGTGGAGTCCGGTCCGCGCCGTGGGGGCAACGAGGCGTCTTCGTTCGACAAGTCGTCCTCCTCCGTGGGACCATACAGGCCGTGGAGATTGGGGTGTGGCCACGGGCAGGACCTCAGCCTGCCATATCGCCGATAGAGTAGCTTGGCCTGTCTAATCCGGGCTGGTGCAGGTGGCTCGAAACACCCAGTCTCCCGGCTCGTAGGCCTGGATGGTGACGAACAGAGGCAGTTTTCGGTAGTCGCTCAGCCCTGGCCAGCCGTACTGCGCGACGTTGGCCTGCACGATCTCTCCTTCCTCACCGAAGAACCGCATCGAAACCTTGTCTTCGTACAGAACCTCGGTGATTGTGCGGCCCGGATCGCCAACGAAGAGGTAGCCCTCGCTCTCGTCGGCCAGCTGGAGCTGGGTGTGCACCGACACCTCGTCGCTCACCACGATGCACCAGGAGCGGGTGGAGTCTTCGTCGTAGGTGCGCTGCACGTAGTACGGGTCGGTGAAGGTGCCGGACACTTCGCTGCCGCACGGCAGCATCGGCACGCCCTGGCATGCCGCTTCTTCCCCGACGTAGAACTCGTACTCGTCGCGGTGGGTGGCGCCGGTACGGTCACGGATGGTGAGCGCCACGGAGTGCGCGCCTTCTTCCAGTCCCGGCGTGCGAAGCTCCTGCTCCACGGAGATGCCGGGCGGGAACCCCTCGCCGGTCCAGGTGAAGGGAGGGGATTCGCCGACGCCCACCAGCGGCTCGAGCACGTCGCGACCCGGCTCGAACACGGGCAAGCCTGGCATGTCGGTGCGCGGGGCGCCGTTGCACTCCACCGACAGCGCCACCGCGCCGCCCTCGTACAGCGGGCCGGTCATCACGTTGACCAGACCATCGTCGGCGTAGTTCGACCACCGCGGGTAGGTGCGCGTTCCCAGCAGGATCGACGGGTTCATGCCGTATTCGTACTCGGCGTTCCCGTAGAACTCGAAGTACGGGTCGGGCTGCGCGATCGACACGTAGCCGTCCTGATCACCCAGGAGGCGCAGCGTGAGCTCCGACACCTCTTGGTCATACCGGACCGTGATGACCTCGAAGCCGCGCGGGTCGTACAGGCCGGTGAAGGTGCCCTGGAAGATTCCCTGCTCTGGCGAGAAGTCGTAGCTCTCGCCGCACTTAACGTCGGTCTTGCGGTACACGCCGAACAGGGTGCGCTCTATGCGGTGACGCCCCTGGCGGTCTTCGGCCTGGATGTCGAACTCCCACCCGCCGGGCTCCTCGGCGTAGCCCCACAGGCGGCCATCTTCGTCGAGGGTGGCCCATGGAGGGAGGGGGTCGTCGGTCCAGATGCGCACCTGGTCGGGCGGCGAGCCCAGCACGTCGTAGTCGAGTTCGAAGTCTGCGTGCTCGGGCACTGGGAGCTGGAACAGTCGCTCGAACACCGGGCCGTCGGTGCACACGACCTCGAGGTCCCAGTTCGATGCTCCGTTGCCCGAGATGACGATCGGGATGGTGGCCTGGTTGCGGAACTGGGAGAGGTTGGGATCGGTGGCGAGGTCGATCTCGAACGACTCGCCGGGGTCGAGCACATACCGGTCGTAGCTGTCTTCGAGATCGAGGCTGCCGAGGGCCTCTCCCGGCTGGGCCACCCAGGCCGTGAGGCCGGATGTGCTGCGCACCTCGATGCGGGTGATGTCTGGAGGGGGCTGGCGGATGTCGACCCAGGCGTACTCATCGAAGTCGTCGAAGTTGATGTCGCCGCCGTACGCGCTGCCGTCGAACCGGCCCGTGAGCACCTCGCCACAGCCAACCTCGCGCGGGTCTCGCTCCACCTTGAGCCACACCCGTGCGAACTCCCGCTGCCCGGCGCGGTCGCCGATCACGACGGTCACCTCGTAGCTGCCCGCCTCTTGGGGGCGCCCGGAGATTCGGCCATCGGCCGTGAGGCGCAGCCCCTCTGGCAGTTGCCCGGTGTCGCGGGCGAAGGTGAGGGGATTCAATCCACCGGCGACCTTGAGGGCCACGTCATACCGCTCGCCCACAACGCCGCCAGGCAGGTCGGTGTCGGCCATGAACAGCGGCGCCACGTCCTGCACGGGCGGCTCCGGGATCGTGCCTGGCGCGCATGCAATTAGCCCCGCCAGTAGCCACGCGCGCATTCCCACCCCCCCCTCAGCTACACCGTACCGCGAAGCGATGGCGTTCCGCCGTCCGCGTGGCGTCAACGAGTGCCACGTGATGGATGGCTCACCAGAACGCAGAGCCCACCTCACCCTTGAACGGGCCCACCAGGTCGCGGGTGATCCAGCCCGCATAGAAGCCGCCGGGCTGTGGGGTCACCACCTCTCCGTCGACGGAGCACCGGTCCATCTGGACCGCATAGAACGCCAGGAAGCCAGCGATTGGGGCGAAGGCCTCGGAGGGCTCGGGGTACTCGAAGGCCTGCGCGAGCAGCACCCGCCCGTCGACCTCGATGTCGTGGTAGGTGGCGCTGCCTTTGAACTCGCACCAGGTGGTGCGTCGTCTCGACGGCCGCAGCCGGTCGAGGTCCACATCGGCGCGGGGGATGAAGTACACCGGCGGGTGCGAGGTCTCGAGCACTCGCATGCCTGCGGTGGTGTGGGCGAGCACGTGTCCCGCGAACACGACCTCGAGTGACTTGGTGCATGGCTCAATGCGGGGCGGGCGCGGGTAGTCCCAGACTCGTTCCACGGCGGTCTCCACGTCGGCGGCGCAACCCGTCCGCGACATGGCCTATATGTCCCGCTTCGGCGCGCGCTGTGACAGCGGGCTCACTCGACGCGACGGATTCTGACGCCCTGGCGCGGCTCGATGTCGTCGAACACGTTGGCGCGACGATCGGGCCACAGCACGGTGATGCGGTCGATCCATTCCACGTCGCCGAGCCCGAAGTGCACCTCGGGTGGGGCGCCGCTGCCGTAGCCGGTGCCGCCCGCGAGCACGGTGCGCTCCCACCGCTGGCCATCGGCCTCCACCACCACGCGCGCGCCCACGGCGCGCGTGTTGGCGCCGGGCATGCGGAGCTCCACCCGGAGCCACGCTTCGGAGCCGCAGCGTGACATGTACAGCTGGCTCGGGCCGTCCACGTCGCGCTTGGCCACGTCGAGCCAGCCGTCGTCGTTGAAGTCGGCCAGCACGAACCCGCGATTCGAGCCCGAGTCGTCGATGCCCCACTCGGGCGCAACATCGGTGAAGCTGCCGTCTTCGGCCTGCAGGTACAGGGCATCCGGCTGGCGCACTGCGTTGCGGCGCCGTGGATCGCTGACCCCGATGTGGCCATAGGCGATGGGCGCGTCGAGCCGGCCGTCGTTGTCGAGGTCTGCCAGCTCAGCACCCCACCCCGTCTGCTGATCCCTGGATGCATCGGGGCGGATGCCTCGTGCTGGCCCGTGGTCGAGGTACAGGCCGGCGTCGGTGGATTCCATCAGGCGGATGGTGTTCCACTCGGGCAGCAGGAAATCGGGCCGGCCATCGCCGTTGATGTCGCCCACGCCGAGCCCGGCGGCGGACGAGGTGACATCGAGCCCGGCCACGCCGTCATCCGGAACGAGCTCCCCCTCGACGTTGCGGAGGAGGAGGCTGGGCGTGAGCCAGCCGAGGTCGTTCACCACGTACAGCTCCGGCCACATGTCGCCGTCGATGTCGTGGAAGCCGGCCACGTAGGTGTAGCCATCGTGGACCTGCGGGGGCAGGGTCGCGCTCACGTCGTCGAACGTGCCGTCTCCGCGGTTGAGGTACAGCACGCTGGGCCAGGCGACCTCAGTGCTGGACAGGTCGACATCGGGGCGCCCGTAGTTGCCCACGAACAGGTCGAGATCGCCATCGCCGTCCACGTCGGCCCAGCTGCTCGCCATCGACGGGGCGTACTCGCCGCGAAACCGACGCTCTGGCGGGAGGGCCGACTCGGTGACATCGTCGAAGCTGCCGTCGCCCCGGTTGCGCAACAACACGTTGGGTTGGAACAGCCGGAGCAGGAACAGATCGAGGTCGCCATCGCCGTCATAGTCGACGACGCTGCCGCCGATGCCGTACGTGAGGTCGTAGTCGAGCAGCACCCTGTCTTCGTCGAACAAGTGATCGTCGGTGCCCGTGAACAGCTTGGCGTAGGGCTCGGCGGGGGCCACGATGTCGAGTCGGCCGTCATCGTCGAAGTCGGCCACGATCACGCCGCCGGATCCGTGCCAGGTGTCGCGGTTCACCGGATTTGGCGCCTGGCGTGCCTCGAAGGGACCCTTGACCACGCGGTCGCCGGGGTTCTCGCACACGATCACGCCGCTGGAGACGATGTCGGCCGCGGGGGCCAGACGCGCCGCACCGCTGCCGTCGCGCAGCGGCTCACCGGTGGTGCCGCCAGGGCGCACGGCGTCGGGGAGGCCGGCCCATGGCGCTGCTGGCGCCGAGCCGAACTCCACGACGCGCTCTTCGCAGCCGGCGAAGAGCGCACAGATCAGCAGGATGGACCCAGCACGCACCATAATGAGATCATAATCGCGGCTGGCAACGCAGCAAGGTGCGGGTGCGCTGCGACCTGTGCGGGGTCAGTCGTCGCCACATGCGGCGAGGTGTGCCGACTCCTCGGGAGACGGCGTGACCAGCGCTCGCAGGTGGGGCACCGCCCGGTCGCACCCGTGCAGGGACAGGGCGAGGTGTGCCGCGACGTGCCGCAGCTCGTCTTCGCGCCCGCCGCCCCGATCCACATAGGCCTCGGCGGCCTGGAGGGCGTCATCGTGCCGCCCCGCATCGAGCAGCGGCCTGACCCGGGTGGCGAGCACCTCTGCCAGCACCGGCTCCGGGGCGGTGAGGCTGAGCGCTGCGTCGAGTGCCTCCAGGCGCTGCTCGGGTGGCGCGCCACGATCCTCCAACGCGAGGGCCCGACCCAGCAGGCCCGCTGCGGTGGCGGGCAGGCACACGTGGTGGCCGCCTGCGGTCAGCTCGAGCACACCGCCCAGCATGCACGTAAGCTCGACCCGTCCATGGTCTACATCCACGGCGGTGCCAAGCTCGTCGCGGGTCACCGTGAACGCCGTGCCGACGACTCGCACCACGGCATCCCGCGTGCGAACCGAGACCTCGGCCCCGGCGTCGGGGGTGACGTCGACGTGCACGGTGCCGCGCTCCCAGCTGACCTCCCACGCGGGGTCCGCGCCGCTCACCCGCCCGACCCCTTCGTAGTCGAGCCGGAGGAGGCTGGAAGGTGCCGCGCTGGCCAGCTCCGTAGCGACCAGCTCGATCTCCGTGGCCGGCGCGGGCTCTGGGGCGGTGAACACGCCGAACACCACGGCAGCCGCCGCCAGTCCGACAGAGCCGGCGGCGGGCAGCGCCCAACGGGTCGGCTGGCGAAGTCGGGGCCCCTCGAGGCGCCTGCGGAGGCGCTCCACCTCGAACGGCGAGACCGGGTCGAGCTGAGCGAGCAGGTTCGTGGTCGGCGCGATCTGGGCGTTGAGTCGGGCCGTGACCCGGCGCAGCTCATCCCCTGTGGGGGCAGTGTCTTCCGCGACCTGGCGCAGGGTGTGCCGGTAGTCGTGCATCACGCTCCTCCCGTCGCGGTGATGGCGTCGTCTGTGGAGTCGAGGTCGGGCACCAGGGCCCGCAGCTGGATGCGCGCGCGCCGCAGGCGGCTCTTCACGGTGCCCTTGGGAACGCCGAGCATGTCTGCCACCTCGGAGTCTGGGCGCTCCTCCATGTCACAGAGCACGAGCACCTCCCGGTGGTGTGCGGACAGCTGCGCGAGCGCTGCGTGGACCCGCGTGGCGACCTCGGACTGTTCGGTACGGCGCAGCGGGCTCGGCGTGTTGTCGACGCCCTCTGGCTCAACGCCAGGCAGCCACCGCCGGACCCATGCCTTCCGCCGGTGCGCGGCGAGCACCCGCCGGGTGATGCCGTACAGCCAGCTGCTGAACGCCGAGGCGTCGCGCAGGCTGGGCAGCCGATCGAGCACCACCTCGAACACGTCGTGCGCTGCATCCTCGGCGTTGATCCTGCCTGAGGCAAGCCGCTTGCACCAGCCCAGCACCACTGGGAGCCAGCGGGTAAACAGGCGGCTGAGGGCCCCCGGCTTCTCGGCCTGGGCATCGAGTACGAGCTGAGGGTCGTTCATCGCCCGTCCAGTGTGCCCACAGGCGCAAATGGATCCGTGGTCGTCGCGTCGATTCCAATCCGCACCGTGACGGTCGTGGGAGGCAGCCGGCCGATCGGCGCACCATCGACCACCAGCTGGGTTGGCGCGAGGTCTTGCTGGAGCCGGAGCGTCGGCAGCAGGCGCCACCCCGGTCGGAGCGGGATCGCGCCGCCGGCCTCGAGGGCGAGCAGGGGCAGGCCGTCCCGAGCGATGGCGGCACCCTCGTCGGACCAGGTGCGCTCGGACCACGCGACGGCGATGCCCAGGAGCGCGCCGGTCTGCGGTGTCCACCACCCTCCGAGCAGCGTGTCTACGGAGGCTACGCGGCGCCGGGGACCTGCGGCTGCGATGGGTGCCGGAGCGGTCCACGCGACCGATACGCCGAGCCGGGTGACGCCGATGGCGGGCCCGATCCCGATCTCGAGTCCCGGTGCGAATGCGCCACCGTCCCGCAGGCCGACGCCTCCTCCGGCCCGGCCCCACACGCCGGTGGTGGTGACCCGGCGGGCATCCGCTGGGAGGTGCGGCGGGAGCAAGCCGAGGGAGTCTGGGGGGAACTCGACGTACGCCGTCGGAGGGCTGGGAGGCTCCAGCAGAGGGGACTCCGGCGTGGTCGACACGACCTCGGGCGCCTCGGGCTCTGCGGGCGTCGGCGGGACAGGCGTCGGCGCGCTCTTGGCCGATCCAGCAGGGACGTCGATCGGCGTGGTCGGGGGGCGGAGCGGCGGGGGAGAGGCGGGCCGGGCAGGCAGCGGCGGGAGTGCGCCGAGAGCAACCGTCGGGCGCACCAGGCTCGCGACGAGCCAGGCGAGGTCGGAGCGCTCGGCCGGTGTCGTGGGCGGCGACACGATCACCTGGTGGCCAACGCCCGCGCGGTCGACAACAGTCAGCCGCCAGCGCATGCCTACCCCGACGATAGTGGCGCGGGGGACGGAGTCGGCGGACGGACCCAGCTCGAGTCCGGCTCCCGCGAACGGCTCGGTCCACGCGGCGACGTCCACGCCGGGTGGGAGGCTGACCGGCACGGTGCCGGCGGTAGCGGCGAGCGACGCTGCGAGGGCGAGCCACATGCGGGCATCCTACTCGTGCGGCGACGCCTGCGGGGAGGCCTCAGTCGCCGGTGATCTCGCCGACGAACGGCAGCGTCCGGTACTCCTCGTCCAGATCGAGCCCATAGCCGACCACGAACCGGTCCTCGATCTTGAAGCCGATGTAGTCCACCGGCACCGGCACCTTTCGCTTGCTCGGCTTGTCGAGGAGGGTGACGATCCGCAGGCTCGCCGGCTTGCGGGTCTCGAGGAGCTTGTACAGGTAGGAGAGCGTCAGGCCGGTGTCGACGATGTCCTCCACGATGAGCACGTGGCAGTCGCTCACGTCCGACTTCAGGTCGTGGGTGATGCGCACGGTGCCGGTGCTCTGGGTGCCGGAGTAGCTGGAGACCGCGAGGAACTCGAGCCGGGTGGTGGGGTCGAGGTGGCGCACCAGATCGGCCAGGAAGACCACGCTCCCCTTGAGCACGCCCACGCACACCAGGGGCTTTCCTGCGTAGTCCGCGCGGATGCGAGCGCCGAGCTCTGCCGTGCGGGTTGCGATGGTCTCGGCGTCGATCAGGGGGGTCACGGTTCGGGACATGGCGGCTCCGGTCGGGCCGCCTTGTAACCAACGCGGCCTTCGCCCGGTGCGGACGCGAGGGGAGCTGGTACAGTGCGCGCGAGCTGGAGGCTTCGTGCGTCTGCTGACCGCGTTGGTGCTGATCGGCACGAGCACCGAGACATGGGCAGCGCCGATCCCGCCAGCGCCGTTCGGTTCGGGCCTCACCCGCCCCGCGCCGCAAGCGTGCCAGGTGCCTACAGGCCCGGCGACCGGGCTGTCGGTGTCGCAGATCACCGATTCGGTGCGCGGATTCCTGTGGCACACCAACCGGTGCGTGGAGGGGCTGGAGGAGATCCCCGAGGGCGCGCTGGATGTGGAGCTGCGCGTCGGCTGCGATGGGCTGGTCGACGACAGCCAACCGGTCAACACGAGCTCGGCGCCAGGGCACGTCGTCGACTGCGTGGTGAACACGCTGTACTACGCGCCGTTCCCTGCTCACGATGTGGCGACCGGTGTCGGGTTCGTGCTGCCGATCGCGTTCGCCCGTCCAACGTCGCCTGCGCCTCCACCTCCCATGGCCGCGCCCCCGGTGTCTGCCCCCGTGGCGCCAGCGCACACATCCCCGCTGGCGCCGATGCCGGCGATGCTCGCGAACGATGAGCTGCAAGCGGTCGTGCACGCGGCGCGGCGCGTGGGCGACAAACCCCCGGATGCCGCGCCGCAGGCGCCCGTTGCTCCGGCCCGGACCCATGGCGTGGTGGTGAAGGGCCAGCTGCACGAGGGCACCCGCGTGGTGCGCCCGGCGGACACTGTGCTCACACCGCCCCCTCGAGGCGCGGCGCCGGCCAGGTCGCCCCAGCGCGATCCCGATGCGCTCGCCGGGCTCGACGAGGTCGCCATCCGCACCAAGTGCGACGAGGGTGATGCGCTGGCCTGCTACGAGGTGGGCACCTTCTCGACGGACCCGCGAGAGGCGGTGGCCGCGCTCGAGCTCGCCTGCGAGGCGTGGATGCTGCCCGCCTGCACAGCGGCCGCATCGCTGGTGCTCGCAGGTCACTCCGATACGCCGATCGGGTGCGGCTCCGGCTCGCTCGAGAAGGCCTGCGAGGGGGCGGCCCACGGGCCGTCCTGCGCGGCCTGGCTTCCGGTCTCCCTACTGGCGGAGGGGTCGCTCTGCTACGCCCCCGGCCGTGGCCGCAAGCTGGCGGTTGCTGCGTGCAGCGGTCCGGAGAGCGATCCCGATGTCTGCCTTCTGGCCGGCGGTCTGCTCGCGGCGGGGGTGGGCTCGGACCGGGACCGCAGCGAGGCGGTTGTTCGGTACCAGCGGGCCTGCGCGTCGGACCTGGCTGAGGCATGCCGCGTGGCGGGTGCGTTGTCGCTGGCCGGCGAGGGCGTGAAGCAGGATGTTGAAGGTGGTGTTGCCTCGCTGCGCCGCGCGTGTGAGCTCGGCGATGCGCCGGGGTGCGTCGCGGCAGGGCGGGCGCTCGAGGAAGGCACATGGGTCGAGCGCGACGTCGCGGAGTCGCTGCGGTTGTACGCCACCGGCTGTGAGCGCGAGGCCGTGCTCGGCTGTCTCGGCGCAGGGCGGATGAACGAGGCTCTGGGGGGCGAACGCTCCGTCGACGCCCGTGTCGCCTACGAGCGGGCGATCACCCTCGGGTCCGTCGAGGCGAAGCGCCGTCTCGCGCGGCTGCTGTGGGAGGGCATCGGCGGCCCGAAGGTCCGCGCGCGGGCCAAGCAGCTGTGCATCGAGGCGTGTTCTGCTGGCGACCGAGGCTCCTGCAGCGGGGCGCGGTACCTGTAGAGCGCGTCGCCGCCGCTCTGCCGAGCTGCGTCAGACCTGCAGCTCGTAGGAGAAGAGCTGGTCGGCCAGCTTGATCCCGAACGCCGCCATCCGGGTGCGGAACCGAGGCTTGATGCCGGTCGCGCGGAACCGTCCGCGCACCTTGCCGGCCTCGTCGATCGTGGTCTTCTCGAACTCGAAGATGTCCTGCGTGGTGATGTACGGCCCCTCCATGCCGGTCACCTCGGTGAGGGCCATCAGCCTACGCGAGCCATCGGACAGGCGCTGCACCTGGATGATCACGTCGAGCGCACGCGCGATGGACTCCCGGATGACTTTGTCGGACATGTTTGGCATGCCGATGCCCACCATGGTCTCGAACCGGGCCAGGGCATCCCGCGGGTTGTTTGCATGAACCGTGGCCAGCGAGCCGGCACACCCGGTGTTCATGGCGGTGAGCATGTCGACCGCTTCGCCGCCTCGGATCTCGCCGAGGATGATCCGGTCTGGACGCATGCGCAGGCTGTTCTTCACGAGGTCGCGCTGGTCCACCTTGCCCTTGCCCTCGAGGTTGGCGGGGCGGGTCTCCAAGCGGATCAGGTGGTCCTGCTGCAGCTGCAGCTCTGCGGAGTCCTCGATGGTGATGATCCGCTCGTGATCGGGGATGAAGGCCGAGAGCACGTTGAGCAGCGTGGTCTTTCCCGACCCGGTGCCGCCACTGATGATGGTGTTCAGCTTCGCGCGCACACAGCCGCGGAGCACCTCCATCACCGGCGCGGGGATGGACCCGAACCGGATCAGATCCTTCGCCTCGATGGGGATCGTGCCGAATCGCCGGATCGACACCGTGGGGCCGTCGAGGGCCAGCGGCGGGATGATGGCGTTGAATCGGGAGCCATCGAGCATCCGGGCGTCGACCATGGGATGTGAGTCGTCCACGCGACGACCGACCGCGATCACGATCCGCTCGATGATCGTCATCAGGTGGGCGTTGTCGTCGAACCGGACATTGGTCAGTGTGAGCTTGCCCTTTCGCTCGACGAAGACGCTCTTCGGACCATTGACCATGATGTCGGAGACTTCGGGGTCGCGGAGCAACGGCTCCAGGGGCCCGAGCCCGACCAGGTTGTCGATGATCTCGTCAATCGCCCGCTCCCGTTCCATGCGGTTGAGCGGGATCTTCTTCAGCTGGATCAGCCGGACGAGGGTCTGGCGCATGCGGGTGCTGAGCTCTTCCCCACCGATCTTGGCGACCTCTTCGAAGTCGATGGCCTTGACGAGCTCATCGCGCAGCAGGGTCTTGTACTGCGTGAAGACCTCTTCGCGATCCCCTCCGGGGGCGATCGGAAGGTCACCTCCGGAAGTCGGTTTCGTGGGGCGACCGGACCGCATTCGAGCACCTCTGACGGCCAGCGCAGTCTACTGACGCCCGCGACTCACGTCAACGTGCTGCACCGGGGCGCTGGCCGTGCCTCTACTGCCCGACGGCAGGCTGACCCGCACCCGCGCGCCCCCGGTGTCGCCGTCATCGATGGTGATCGACCCGCCCATACCCTCCACGAGGTGGCGAACGATGGACAGACCGAGGCCGGTGCCGCCGTGGGTCCTGGAGTGACCCGGATCGACCCGATAGAATCGTTCGAACACCCGGGCGCGGTGCTCTGGCGGGATGCCAGCGCCATCGTCGACCACCTCGATCACGGTGCGCGCACCCGTCTGAGCGGACACCCGCACGTGTCCTTCGGGGCGCGCATGCCGGGTGGCGTTGTCGAGCAGGTTCACGATCACCTGGTGGAGCGCGTCGCTGTCACACCGCGCAAACACCCCAGGCGGCACATCCACGGCGACCGTGCGTCCGCGATCCGGCACCGTGGCAACCGCCTCTCGAATCACCGGTTCGATGGGTCGGTCGACGCAGTCCAGCGGGTAGTGATCGGCCTCGATCCGAGACAGGTCGAGGAGGTCCGACACGAGCGATCCGAGGCGGGAGGCGTTTCGGATCAGCATCTCCGTGAGCCACTCGCGCTCCTCCTCATCGGTGCTGTCGAGCAGGGTCTCGGCGGTGGTGCGGAGCGTCTGGGTGGGCGTTCGCAGCTCGTGGGACACGTTGGCGACGAAGTCGCGGCGCACGCGCTCGAGCTTTCGCAGGCCGGTCACGTCATGGAGCACGGCAGTGCAGCCTCCGCGGGGGAGTGGGGAGACCGCCACCTCGACGTTTCGGGGCGGGAGCTCGATCGCGACCTCGGCGCGGATCGACTCGCCAGCCAGGCCGCGCCGGAGGAGTCCCAGCAGGCTCTCCGGGAGGTCGAGGTCGTCGACCGCCGCGCCCGTGGTGAGCTCCGTGGGGGAGAGGAGCCGCCGGGCGGCTGGGTTGACGATGTCCAGCCGGCCATTGGAGTCCAATGACAGGGTGGCCTCGGCCATGCCGTCCAGCACGGAGCGAAACCGTTCCCGCTCGTCGGCGAGCTCGCGCACGGTGTGCTCGAGGGTGTGTGCGAGAGAGTCGATGGACCCCGACAGCGCCTCGACCTCGTCGGGCCGTTCGTCGTCGTGGACGGCACGGGCCACCCGCCGGGCCCGCGCCACGAGATCCCGGAGGCCCGCCGTGACCCAATACGAGGCCAGCCAGCTCATCCCGCTGGCCAGGACGATTCCGATCAGTCCGCTGACCACGAGCCATCGTCGCTGCGTCCAGACCAACGCGTCGATGCTGGCGAGCGGCTGTGCGGCGCGCACGACCCCGCGGCCTCCACGCGGATCGTCGAACGGCACCGCAACGTAGAGCATGGCCGTGTCGACCGTGGC
Source organism: Myxococcota bacterium (assembly GCA_047609825.1). Classification (GTDB taxonomy): domain Bacteria; phylum Myxococcota_A; class UBA796; order UBA796. The sequence goes on along the minus strand of JBLFXJ010000006.1, from coordinate 1,920 downwards.
GCTATGGCGCCGCGACACCCCGATCCCGACGGCTACGGCGTCGACCACCTCGGGTCGCGTGCCGTGGTTGTCGATGGTCTCGAGCTCCGCCGCCGTGAGCTCCGAGTCGCCCATTACCCGACCGGTGGCGTCGATCACGGTCAGGCGGAGCTCCGCCGCAGCGCCCAGACGATCGGCCAGCTCGTCGATCTCGGCGTCTGACCGAACGTCCAGACGTTCGAGCGACTCCCTCGCCATGCCGGCGTTCTGCGTGAGTCCACGCACGATGATCGTGCTCAGTTCGGCGCGCAGCTGCGATTCGAGAATCGCTCCGCCGGTGCTCAGGGCAACGATGACGAGGCTGATGGAGATCAGGAACAGCCGCGTGCGCAGGGTCAACGGCAACAGGACTCCGCGAGAAGCCCCCTGGGTAACCACCGTGGATCCTGAGGTGGGGGCCGTCGCCGAACCGACACCCAACTGTCGTACCTGCGGCTCGGGGTCAGTCTCCATGCACCACGAGCGTCGCCACGAGGGGGAGGTGGTCCGACCACCCATGGGCCGCGCTGTCGACGCCGAAGGTGAGGCCCTCCACGGCAGGTCCGTAGAACAGGTAGTCGATGGTCCGGTCGGGGACGGTCTCACCGAAGTCCACGTAGGTGCGCCAGGGCTGGGGATCGGCGCGGAGCTCGGTCAGGGGCACCGCCGGCGTCGCGATCTCGAACAGCGGAGCGACCGGCCAGGTCTCTGGCTCATACAGCGCTTGATCCCGCTCCGGCAGGCGCAGCCGGTCGTCGCCGGGTGGAAGCGCGTTGAGGTCACCGGCGAGCACGTACGGGGTGTGCCCCAGCGCCCCCATTCGCTCCTGGAGCTGTCCGATCTGCTTGCTGAGGGTGCCGTCTCCACCGCTGAACGCCGACAGGTGGGTGTTCAGCAGCACCAGCTCACCCCCGCCCGCGATGGGCACGTGCACCTCCATCAGCGCGCGCCGGAGGTTGAACAGCTGGCGCCACCACGGCTCATCGATCAGCGAGAGCTGATGCCGAGTTCCAGATGCGAGGGCGTAGCGGCTGAACACCGCGAGGTGCATGTCGACCCGGCCCATGTGCTCGTGGCCGGGTGCGGGCACGTACGGAGCCCGGTGGTACGGCGTGGAGGCGTGGCTCGGGTAGCCCAGCGCCTCCAGCAGCTGGATGTACTGGTCGCCGTAGCCGGTGCGCCGGCTGCCCCGGTCGACCTCCTGGAGGACGACGATGTCGGGATCATGGCGTTGGATTACCGAGACCAGGCCTGCCAACGTGGCTTCGACCTCGGCGTCGGTGACGCTGACGGCGGTGCCGCCATCGTAGAAGAACTCGTTGGCGCGGCCCGCAGAGAACTGCACATTCCACGACAACACCTTGATCGGACGGTCGCGGACCAGCGCGGGCGCATCCCCGGACACCACGTCGATGGGCTCGGTGTCGCTCGGGAAGTGGAGCGTGAGCGCGATGGCTCCCACCAGGCCGGCGCAGGCCAATCCACCCACGGTGGCCATCGCGGCGGCCGCCATCGCCAGCTTTCGTCCGCCACCCGCCACGTGAGCCCCCCAGGAGTCAGTGCGTCATACCACCCAATGACGGAACATGACCCCCGGCGGGCCGGAGCGTGTAAACCTGAGTGTGCAGGGAGGAACTGAGTCGTGCAGATCGGTCGCGTATTGGGCATTCCCATCTTCCTGCACTGGACCTTCCTCGGTCTGCTGGCCGGCCTGCTCGCCTGGGCCACCTGGGTCGGGGGTGTGGGAGCGCTGCTCCCTGCCGCTCTGGTGGTCGGCGGCGTCGCGGGCACCGTGGTGCTGCACGAGCTCGGCCACGCGGTCGCGGCGAAGCGGTATGGCATCGGCACCGCCCACATCACGCTGTACCCGTTCGGCGGGATCGCCGCGATCGAGCGCATGCC
>JBLFXJ010000005.1:0-62879 GCA_047609825.1 Myxococcota bacterium | reverse complement strand
CATGGCGTCCAGGTCGTCGCAGCTCGCCGCGGGGAACAGCTCCGTGCGCCCCTCCACGTCTCGGAACTCGCCGTGGATGTACTGATCGGACTGCACCTGGAGCGTGACGCGGTTGCCGTCGAGCTCCACCTCGCCGAACGTCCACCGACCGACGGCCAAGGTGACGGGCGCGTAGTCCCACATCTCGAAGTCGGCGAACGACAAGTCGAACTCGCCGGTGTCCTCCAAGTGGTACAGCCGGCTCTCCCGGCTCGTGACCACCGCCAGGTACACATCGCCCGCGCCGCCAGGCTGCCACCGGATCGGGACCGGCAGCGCACTGTGGAAGGTGTGGGTGGTGCGCGGGTCGGGCTCGAAGACGACCATCGGGGCCGCCATCTCGATGTCGGCGGTGCCCTCGTACGCGGGCCAGTCGCCGCCACCGTCGATCCGCAGGCCAAGCTCGGTCGGGATGCTGGATGGAATGCCGAGGTCTGACAGGTAGTACCCGAGGTTGCGTTCCGGATCCCACTGCGCCTCTGCCACGAACGGGCCGAGGGAGAGCGAATCTCCGAGGTCACGGGTGACGATGGCGCTGCCGATGTTGGGATCGTACTCCGAGATCGGCACCCAGGTGCCAGGATCGACCGGGAATTCCTGTGTGCAGTACGTACCGGGCCGCGTGAGGCACTGCGCGAGGTTGACCCAGCCGCGGTCGGCTTCGGAGAACACGCCGGACAGCAGGTTCTGTGCGCCGACGAAGGCTTGTGGCGCGAGGGCCATCAGGGTGATGTGGGCCTCGTCGGTACCGCGCAGGCCGTTGGGAGTGCCGGTGCCGGTGCCGGTGCCGGTGGCCGTCTGGGGGCCGGACGTGGCGGCGGTGTCCTCGCCTGTGCCGCCACAGGCGATCAGGGCGCACAGTGCGGCGAGGGTTGACCAGCGAGCCATCGGAGAGACCTCGGTGCCCGGACCGGGCTTATCGACGGTCCTAACGAGCCAGGCCCCGCTGAGCATGCGGTCGGTTGGTGGTGCCGGGCTCAGGCGCTGTGCGCGGGGACCCGGATCACGAACCGTGCGCCTCCGTCCACCCCGACCTCGCATCGTGCCTTCCCGCGGTGGGCGCGGGCCACATCGGCGACCTGCGAGAGCCCGAGCCCGTGCCCGCCCGCCTTGCCGCGGTTGTCGCCTTCGACGCGCACGAACTGTTCGAAGATCGACTTGCGGAGGTGTCGTGGGACGCCCAGACCGTTGTCGGCCACGGCGATCTCGATCCACCGGCCGTGTTGCTCCAGCGTGAGCCACACCGACGGGTCCTCGCGGTCTTCCCTGCGGTACTTGAGGGCGTTGTCCAGCAGGCACCCGATGGCATCTCGCATGGCCTCGCCGTCGCCGAGGATCTCGTCCGTGGCGTCCATGTCCGCGATGAGCTGGACGCCCGACGCCTCGAGCCGGGGGCCCCACTGATCGATCGCGCCGAGCGCAGACTCCTCTGGATCGAACGGCTCCGGGTCGGGGATCGAACGTTCCCGCGCGATGGCGAGCACCTCCTCGAGTCTGGCGGTGAGTCGGTCCGTCTCGTCCATGATCCGTCGCGCCATCACGCTGCGCTGGGCGTCGCCCTTGAACGCGCCGATCTCGAGATTCTCGGCCATCACCCGAATGCCTGCCAGGGGCGTCTTCAGCTCGTGGGTCACCCGCGTCGTGAAGTCCCGCTGCCGTTGGAGCAGGGCCTCGCGCTGCCGGTCGGCCCGGAGCTGAGCCAGCAGACCGATGATCCCAAGCCCCGCCATGAACATCGTGACGACGAGGGGAAGCCGCCATTGCTCGCCCTGTTGGTCCTGCAGCTCGGTCAACGCCGCGGCCCGCACGCCCAGCCGGTACTCGGGGAAGGTCTGCCCGAACGGGACCTGAACCTCGACCGCACCGCCGCGCCGGCTGCCTGCGACCCAGCGACCAGTGGTGTCGCGCACGACCACGTAGCGGCGCAGGCGCTGGAGCTGCCGGCTCTCGAGGAAGCTCGTGACCAACGCGCGGCCCTCGAGCTGGAGCGCCACGCCGCGGTTGCCGTCCTCGGTCCAGCCGTAGTTCAACAGGTAGGGGTCGTCGCTGTATTGGTCGCGCACGAAGTGCGGTGTGGAGTTCGGGGCAGGGGAGGGCTCGGCGTGGAGGAGCTTCTCGACCACCTCACGGTACGCAGCGACCTTCCGGCGAGCGGCGTCCAAGGCGTCTTCGAGGCGCGCCACTTGCTCATCCCGTCCGGCCTCGCGCAGCTTCGGCAGCGCGCTGTGCTCGACGAACTGCAGCGGCGCTGCAGCGGAGGGTGCGTCGAGCCTGCAGATCTCGAGGCCCAGCCGATTGTGCAGGTCCAGGCCATCCTTCGGCACGGGGCCATTGAGCATCAGGTCGGCCGCGTGGCTCCGGTTCGCCGCGAGGCGGTAGGCTGGCACGCCCTGCTCGGCTGCGTGTACCAGTGAGAGCTCGGCGCTCGGGTCCACGGCGTCCAGCGCCGCCAATGCCCCAGCCCAGTCCCCCTCTTCCTCAAGGAGCTGCGCGGCCTCGCTGGCGGCGTACAGGCGCACGCGGAGTGGTGCTTCCGCGCACGCCTCCACAAGCATCTGAGCGCGGTCGGAGGCCGGGATGCCCACGTCATCACGGAACGTGTTCGCTTCGCGGAGGCACGGCTGGCCCATCAGCTCGTAGGGCTGCTCGACCACCGGTCGGGGTGGAAAGAGCATCGCGGGCTCGGCGCGCCGACCGGGGCGGGCGGGGCGCCACAGATACAGACTCGAGAACCACGGCCACTTTCGCCGGAGGCGATTCTGCCGTGTGGGAGCGAGGCTAGGATCGGCCACCACAGTGTCGATGGACTCGGCAAGCGCGACGAACAGCTTGTCTTCCCAGTCCGCGACGGCCTCGGTCAACGTCTGTTCGACCTCGTGCGAGATCCGGGCCTGGATGCGGCTCCGCATCCCGAGAACCTGGTACAGCGCGATGCCCGTCATGATGACGAACCCCGCCGCGGTCACCCACGGGCCGATGGTTCCCGGCAGTCCGGGTGGCAGTCGCAGCTTCACCTTGTGCCCATATCCTCAATGGTCAGGAACCGGCCCTCGCTTGACGGGCCGAAGCGGACCGTGCACCTTGCGCGCCAATGCCCGACGGTCGAGCCGAGCGACCGCACCGGAGGACGGAATGGACGATTCGAACCGTGGTCGACTGATGATGAGTGCTGGAGTGGGCGTGTTGCTCATCGCCCTGGCAGGCGGATTGTACGCCTGCGGTGGGGAAGATGCACCCGCACCCGCACCCGCACCCGCCCCAGCTCCCGTGCCTGCGGCCCCCGCCCCCGCTCTCCCTCCGCCCCCGGTGAAGAAGGCGCCCGCCGGGCCGCTGCCGGGCATCCTGATGGTCCAGTCCTGGTTCCCGGCCAGCGGCAAGATGAAGCCCATGCCCGCCAAGCTCACCGTGTGGCGTACCGACGGTAAGGACTGGTACGACGAGGAGATCCTGGACAAGGACTCCTCGGTCTTTCACAAGGCGATGATGTGGCGGGGTGGCATCCTCACCGCGAGCGCGGGTGCGATCGGCGCCACGCCGCCCTCGCCCGCCAAGCTGGCCCACTGGACGCGCGACGGCGACGGCTGGAGCGAGAAGGTGCTCTGGGCGCAGGCATGGGACGGCAAGTTCCAGCGTCTGCGCGACATCGAGGTGGCCGACCTCGACGGTGACGGCAAGGAGGAGATCGCGATCGCCACCCACGACATGGGCGTTGTCGCGGTCGCGGACGAGGCCGACGACGGCACTTGGACGGTGCAGCAGTTCGACAAGAAGGCCGACACCTTCGTGCACGAGGTGGAGCTCGGCGACGTGGACGGCGACGGAAAGAAGGAGTTCTACGTCACTCCATCCGGGCGCAACAAGGCCAGCGGCGAGTCCCAGGCGGGCGGCGTGGCGCGGTACGACATGAGGGACGGCGCCTACGTGCGCAGCCAGGTGGTGTGGTGGGACGAGTCCCACGCCAAGGAGATCCTGGTCACCGACATGGACGGGGATGGCACGGATGAGCTGTATGTGGTCAAGGAGGGCCACGTGGAGCGCTCCGGCAAGCGCACCAAGCTGCTCGACCCCGTGAACATCGTCCGCATGACGCCCGGCAAGGGCGGCAAGTGGAAGGAGACCGTGGTGGCGAAGCTCGAGGGCGACCCGCAGTGTCGGTTCATCTTCGCGGCCGACGTGAACCATGACGGCAAGAAGGACCTCGTGGCGGCGGGCAAGGACACCGGCTTGTGGCTGCTCGAGCGCGGTGAGGATGGCACCTACACCAACTCGCTGATCGACAAGCAGAGCGGAGGCTTCGAGCACGCCGCGATCCACGCCGACATGGACGGCGACGGCAAGGACGAGATCTACGTCGCATCCGACAACCAGAAGGAGTTCCGCCGCTACCAGTGGAACGGAAAGTCCTGGGATCGAACGAAGATCGCCAGCTACCCCGAGAAGCACATCACCTGGAATCTGATGCCAGCGAAGCTGTAGCGGGTCGGGTTCGCCGCGGTCCGCGGCGCGACCGGTCGCGAGCGGATCGCGGATAGGTGTTCAGGAGGGCGGGCGTTCAAGACGGCCTATCCTGCGTTGTGGGACCGCCGGGAGACAGCCTCGGTGCGGCTGGTGCAGGATTATGGTCCCTCCAACCGTCGAGGCACCATGCAGTCCTACGCCACGAACCGCATCCGTAGCTTCTCGCTCATCGGACACGGAGGCGTCGGAAAGACGTCGATCGCGGACGTTCTGGCCGCCTTTACGGGGGCCACTGCGAGCCTGGGCCGCGTGGACGACCACTCCTCTGTGCTCGACGACACGCCGGAGGAGCACAAGAAGGGCGGCAGTCTCGCCACCAGCTACCTCACCATCGAGAGCGACGGGTACAAGTTCCACGTGGTGGACACGCCGGAAGACGGCAACTTCCTCCATGAGTCGCGCACAGCACTGCAGGCCGCCAACGGCGCTGTGCTGGTGCTGTCGGCCACCGCCGGCGTGGAGGTTTCGACGGAGCAGATGAACGGCTTCGCCGCCGCGCAGCGCATCCCTCGCGTCCTGTTCATCAACCGCATGGACAAGGACAGCGCGGATCATGCCATCGGTGATGGCAGAGGCCGAGTCCGTCCTGGGGATGCGGCCCGTGCTGCTGCAGCTCCCCATCGGCAGCGGTGACGCGTTCCGCGGCGTGATGGACCTGGTGTACAAGCGCGCGCTGCTGTACGACTTGCGCGGCATCGCCACCGAGGCTCCGATTCCCGCCGACATGGGGGAGGCGGTCGACGCCGCGCTGGAGCGGATGATAGAAGCGGTCGCCATGGCCGATGATGCCTTGGTGGAGAGCTACCTCGGCCACGGCGAGCTCACCCTCGACGAGATCCGATCGGGCCTCGAGATCGGCCTGCAGTCCGGCGACATCACGCCGGTGTTGCTCGGCAGCGCGGCGAAGGGCGTAGGTGTGGAGCGCCTGCTCTGGCTGGCCCGGGCCTTCCCCGACGGCGCCGCTGCGCCGGCCGTCATTGGGCGTCGCCCAAGTTCCGAGACGGTGAAACCGGTGGCTGGCGATCCTGACGGGCCGTTCGCGGCGCTGTGCGTCAAGACAACCATCGACCGGTTCGCGGGCCTGGTGTCGGTGCTCGCCGTGATCCGGGGCACGCTCACCGCAGGAACAACCCTGATCCACCCGCGCACCGGTGACCACGAGAAGGTGGGCGGACTGTTCCACCTGGTCGGTTCGGCCCACGTGGACGTTGACGCGGTCGTCCCCGGCGACATCTTCGCCGCGGCGAAGGCCAAGTCCTTGAAGACCGGCGACACGCTGTGCGACGCGAAGTCCCCGCGCCAGTTGGACTACCTGGCGCCCAGGCCCGCGATGATCAGCTACACCATCGCACCGCGCACGCGGCGGGAGGTGGACAAGCTCAAGGCCGCACTGGGCAACCTGCTCTCCGAAGATCCCGCCCTCAGGGAGGACTTTGACGAGGTGACGAAGGAGGTGGTGCTCGCCGGGATGGGTGCGGCCCACGTGAGGCTGGCGGTGGAGCGGATGCAGCGGAAGTACGGGGTGTCAGTCGATCTGGGCACGCCTGCGATCCCGTACCGCGAGACCATCACGGGCAGGGCGGACGTGCGGTACCGTCGCAAGAAACAGACCGGCGGGGCTGGGCAGTTCGGCGAAGTGGCCATCCGGGTGTTCCCGAGCGAGCGGGGTCACGGGTACCAGTTCCAGAACGCGATCAAGGGCGGCGTGATCCCAGGCTCGTTGATCCCGAGCGTCGACAAGGGGGTCCGCGATCAGCTCGACCGCGGTGTGCTGGCCGCTTTCCGGTGCTCGATGTGACCGTCCAGCTGTACGACGGCAAGTACCACCCGGTGGACAGCAAGGGCATCGCCTTCCAGATCGCGGGCCGCAAGGCGGTGAAGCAGGCGGTCATGGAGTCCAGGCCGGTGCTGCTCGAGCCGGTCTATGCCGTTGATGTCGTGGTGCCGGCCGGCCTCGTCGGCGAGGTCATTGGTGACATGAACAGTCGCCGCGGCCGGGTGGTGGACATGGAGACACGCGGTCGGAATGCGGTGGTGAAGGCGCTCGTCCCGCTCGCCGAGCTGCTGACCTACTCCCCGGACCTGCGCTCGATGACCGCCGGCAAGGGGTCGTACACGATGGCGATGAGTGGCTACGAGCAGGTGCCATCCCACCTCCAAGGCCAGATCGTGGCGGAGGTCACACGACTCACCGCCGCCGACGACGACGACTGACGGCGCTGCGCCGAGACCTCAGGCGTGCGAACGTGTGTGGCGCCGTGCGTTCTCCTCCATGGTGAACCGCAGCTCTTCGGGCAGGGGTTCCTGGGCCTCGAAGCACAGCGCGAGGATCTCGACCTCACGCTTGCGGCCCGGCGCCGCGAACGCGACGGCGTCGCCGACGGACTTGCCGAGCAGGGCGGTCGCGAGGGGGCAGCGCCACGACAGGATGCCCTGCTCCACATCCACCTCGTCTTCGCCGTAGATCCGCCAGGTCTGCTCCTCCCCGTCTTCGTCTTCGATGGTGACGGTGGCCCCGAACCGGACGAAGGGCCCGCTGATCTGGGCCGGATCCACCGGGCGCGCCTTCTCGAGCCGACCGAGCAGGAACCGACGTCGGCTGTCGATCTTGCGGAGGCGCTTCTTTCCGTAGATGTACTCGGCGTTCTCGGAGCGATCCCCCATGGACGCCGCGTAGGACACCTCGGCGACGATCCTGGGTCGTTCCTCATGGCGCAGCCACTCGAGCTCCCGTCGGATGCGCTCGAGACCGTTCAGCGTGATGTAGTTCGGCTGGGACATGCGGCCTTCAGGTTGAGGTCCAGTCTGCTCGTCTACGAACCGGCCCGAGTGTAGCGCAGGATACCTGCGCAGATCGGGCCGGCCCTTGACTCGGGCCTGGACTATCCTGACTGCATGCGCGACGACTGGTCATGGGATGGGCGACCGAAGCCGCCCCGAACGGGTGGATTCGTGACTTCCATCGGCCTCAACGAGGGGCCGCCCCCCTTGGCGATCGATCCCACGATACCGGCGGCGGCACGCCCCGCGCGGCCCGCAGGACCGGCGGGGCCCCAGCTGGAGGTCGAGGTGATGACCGGCACCCCGGATCGGCGGCGCACCACATCCGGTAGGTTCAAGCTCTAGTCTTGCTGGAGGGCTGTGACGAACAGCTGGGTGATCCAGGTGCCTCCGGCCGGGTCGACGACCACGCCGGCTCCGGTGTGGGTGAAGGCATCGCGGAGGTTGGCATCGTGGGTCTCGCTCTCGGTCCACGCGCGCAGGGCCTCGCCGATCGGATCGTCGAATCCGATGTTGTACGTGACGTTCTCGCCGGCGGACAGCACTGGCAGAACGTCGTCGATCCGCGCGACGCGGTCGTCGAAGCCGGCATGCCCGAGCGCGGCCCGGCCGGCGGCCATGTCGTGCGAGTGGGCGCGAGCTTCCGCCGCGATGGCCGACCCGGCTTGCAGAGGGGCGAGACCGCGTTCCTCTCGCAAGTCGTTCACGGCGCGACGCAGGGCCCGCTCGAGTCCAGTGGACCGGTAGGCGACGGTCGCGGTGTCCGTGGGCAGTTCGGTCCCAGCGGTGCACCCCAGCAGCGCCCACGCCGCGATCACCCGGGCACCGGGCCGCGGTGGTCCGTGCGGGTCCAGGCGGCCGTCTGCTCGGAGGTGTAGATCGCCTCGCCCTCTTGCTCGAACCGGAACTGGTAGTCGGTGAACCAGACGCCTCGGATCTTGCGGGCCCGCGTGCAGGTGAGCGTGGCGGTGACCGGCGGCCCCACGGTGCCCAGGCGGCCGAACCGAGCTTGCTTGAGGTGGGTGCCGAACCCGACCCAGCCGTCGGTGAGCTTGAGCCCCAGGCAGTACACGGCGTGGAGGTTGCCGAGCGTAGCCGTGGCCTGGACCACCACCGCACCAGGCACATGGCCCGGGTGGCCGGGCCAGGGGCGCTGGTCTGCGACCCAGTCGGTGAGGCGCTCGGTGTCCATCACCGCAACGACCAGTCCGGCCTCGGGGTCGAGCTCGATCAGCTCGTGGAGGTACCACCGGTCAGAGTGGTACAGGCTCTGCTCGTGGAAGTCGTCGGGCAATGGCATCGTCGGGTTCTAGCGTGCGGAGTGGGTATGCGGTGGCGTTTCGATCGGCATGAGCTGCGGATGGCAGTTCGGAGCGGCGATGTGATGCGGGTGGAGAGCATCCTCGACGACGCTCCCGAACGGGTGGCGGAGCGGGATGAGTCCGGCCGGTCCCTGCTGTGGTGGGCGGCCCTCGAAGGCTACAACGGGCGCACGCGTCGCTACGTGTCCCTGGTGCGGGTGCTGTTGGATGCCGGTGCCGAGCCCGACGTGGTGGACGCCGTCGTGCTCGAGCAGCCCGCCTACTTGCAGGAGCTCTTGGCGGATCGCCCCGATCAGGTGGGTGTGGTCGACAGTGAGGGGATGACGCCGCTGCACCACGCCGCCGCCCGGGGCGCGGCGTCCTGCGCAGGAGCGCTCCTCCGGGTTGGCGCGGACCCCCGGGCCAAGGATGGGGTTGGCAACACGGCGATGGACCTCGCCGTGGAGGACGGACCGTGGCGGGTGGGTCCAGCGATCGATGTGGCCCGGCTGCTCGTGGAGCACGGGTGTGAGCTGACGCTGCCGCAGGCGCTCGCGCTGGATGACGCCGCTCTGATGCAGCGTGTGCTCGCGGCCGACCCGGAGGGGGTGCAGCGTCTTGATCTCCGCGGGAGTCCGCCGTTGGTGTCCGCTGCGGCTGCGGCCCGGTTGGTGGCGGTGCAGGCTCTCATTGAGGCGGGCGCGCAGGTGGACGCCAGGGGCCGATTCGGGCGCTCAGCGCTGGTGGAGGCTGCCAGTCGGCTGGGCGAGCGCGACACCCGGGCTGTGATTCACCACCTGTGCTCCTGTGGCGCCGATCGCACGCTACGCGATGGGCGGGGCTGGAGTGCAGCAGACTACGCAGCGGCGCTCGGCGATGTCGGGCTAGCGCGGTGGCTGGCAAATGAACAAGCATCGAAGAAGTTTTGAACAATCGCACCGGCGATCGGACGGGGCACGGGTGTGCGTGACATTCTGTGACCGCACCTCAGCTCACGTTCAAGGCCGATCCGCGCCTAGATGACAGGAATCGGGTCCGACGTGAACACCGGGGTCCGTACACTCACTGACAGGGGTGGGGGTGGTGATGCGCAACATTCTTCTGGCAGCGGCGCTGACCGCGAGCTTGTTCATCGGCGGGCCGGCAGGCGCTCGTGGGGTGACGCCAGCGGGCTTGGTGCGCGGCGTCGTCACCAGCGCATCCACCGGACTCCCCCTCACGGCCGCAGAGGTTGTGCTCGAGGCGCAGCACCTGGAGGACGGCAGGGTGGTGGCGCGGTCCGCCGCCGATGGCAGCTTCCGATTCGAGGGGCTCCCCGACGGCATGTACACCTTGGTGGCGTCGGCGGACGGCAAAGCGCCGGTCCGGGTCGAGCGCGTGCGGCTGATCGCCGGCCGCGTGGCTGCGCATCACCTCGCCCTGGAGCCGGCGATCCCGGTCCAGGCCCGAGTCAAGAGTGGGCCCGATCTGCGCAGGTATCCTGCGCTACACTCGGGCCGGCTCGCAGACGAGCAGACTGGACCTCAATCTGAAGGCCGGTGAGCGCGCCGTCAACCCTGCGTGTGGACATTGCCGGTGTGCGAGACGACGGGTAGCCTCGTCCCAATGTGGGAGGGCGACTGCATGGTTCTGCGTCTCGGCATCACGGCCGGACTGATCGCGATTCTCTCGGCCTGTGCTGCCGACGGCAAGATCAAGCTCGAAGATCAAGAGAAGTTTGGCCGGGTCAAGTCGGCGGTCTGGTTCGAGTTCAAGCAGCAGCTGCCCGACTCGGGTGGCGATCAGTTCCACCAGTTCTGGATGGGCGACCGCGGCAGGCTGTGCGTGGAGATGCAGGAGGCTGCGCCGGTCATCGCCCAGAGCTGGCTCGACACCATCGGCTCCATCCCGACGAACGCGGACGAGCTCGAGACCTGCGAGCGCCACAAGCAGTACTGGACCACCCTCGCGGACGCCACAGCACCGCTGTACGACAAGGGCTTCAACCAGTTCGTGTTCGACTTCAAGGTGCCCGGTCGCGAGCGTCGTGAGCCCCCTGAGGAGGAGGTCTACGCCGCTGGGTATGACGACCAGGATCCCTTCTTCAACGGGACCCTGACCTACATCGACGAGAACCCGTACCGGGCTGTGGCCGACGAACTCGACTGCGCGGACTACGACTGGTACGAGACGCCGAATCGGGTTCTGCCCGATGTTCTCGAGGAATACATCGTCGCGGACGGCGATGCCGAGATCACCATCAAGAACGACTCGGTGCGGAAAGTGGAGTTCAAGGACGGCGAGCTGCTCGACGTGGACGGCGATCCCGCAGGCGGGATCGAGGCCAAGGGCAAGTTCACCTACTGCGAGGTCGAGTTCACGGGCGCGCTCGAGTACCTGGTGCAGGCGCCGCCGCTGCTCGACGTGGTGACCGATACGACCGCCGACCCTACGCCGGCGGACGAATGAACCGCGCGTTGTAGATGAGGATGGTGACGGACACGAGGGCCGTCACCGCCACGACCAGCTGCGCGATGTTTTCACCGGTGCCGTAGAACTCGTGGACCTGGAACCCCAGGTTCAGCCCCAAGACGGCGACGGCGAGGAAGCGCAAGAGACGCGACCCGGTGCTCGGTGGCTCCACGTCCTCGGGGCTGGGCGCGTCTGGCGCATACCGTCGCTTCGGCGCGGCACCAGAAGTCTCCAGCGCCTCGCGGGCGGCATGTTGCGCGGAGGCGAGATCGGCGGTGAAGCCGGACTGGACCAGCGCGCCAGTTCGCCACACCTCCCACCGGTACCGGTCTTCGGAGCGCCGGAACACCCGCATCACGTAGGGCTCGGTGCGGCGCTCGTCCTGGACCTCCCAGTGGGGGTCGAGCTCGCGGACCCAGTGTCCGTCTTCAGTGCGTCGCCAGTCGTTCGTTGCCATCGTCCTACCGTCGGCTGCAGGTGCCTGCGTCGCAGACGAGCGTGTGCACGCTGTCGGGTCGCACCGTGAGGTTGGTCACATACCGCATAGAGAGCCCGAAGTCTGCGTACACCTCGTAGGTACCCGCGGGGAGTGGGCCCGGCCCGTACACGTCGACCCCTGAGCGGAACTCGACGTCTTCCACGGTCCCCTGGATTCGGACAGCACCCATCGGAGGCTCCTCGACTTCGAACTCGACGCCCAGTTGCAGCGGCGCGCTCCGCCCCTCAACGGGGCTGGGGGCGCCCCGAGGGTCCAGCCAGAGGAGCGCGGCGATCATCACCACGCTCGCCACCACGAATGTGGTGATCGCCAACAGCACCAACGGGACTTCGCTGCCCCCGGGAGCGGCAGACGCGGCAGGGGGGGCTGTTGCGGTGTGCGGGGTCACGCTCACAGCGGCAGCATCGGGGAGGGAGGACCGCCTGCGGCGAGGGCTCGGTGGGACGCCGTGGGCCGCATCGGACTCAGGGAGAACGTTGTCGCCGAACAGGAAGGTTGGATAGGCGTCCTTGGGTGTGCCAGGCGTGGCACGGGCGAACCGATTCGGGTCGTCGAGGCGGTCTGACAACACCTGGCCTTCGAGGGATCCCCGGAGTGGCTTCTGGGGCACCCGCTCGTGCTGCCGCATCCACCGCTGCAGGGTGGCGCCGGACAAGCCGTCGGCCATGGACTCGCACCGCTCAGCGACAATGGCTGCGCTGGGACGCTCTGTCTCGTCGTACGCGAGCATGTCCCCCAGGAGCGCTCCGATCTGCGCGGGGAGGTCAGCGGGGAGGGCGGCGAATCGACTGCCGACGAACACGTCGTGGTCTTCGGCGACCGCCGCGCGGGCGAACATCTCCACTGCGGTGGGATCGCCGAACAGTCGATTGCGCACCAGCCCCTCGTACATGCAGCAGCCGAGCGCATACACGTCGGCCGCAGGTCCCGGACGAGTGCGCTTGAACCGCTCCGGCGCCATGTAGGCGAGGCTGCCCAGCGCGGTGTTCGTCAGGGTCATCGCGTTCCGATCCGCGTCTGACGAGAAGGCCACGCCGAAGTCGAGCAGCTTGACCTCGCCATGTTCGCCGATCCGAACATTGGAGGGCTTGATGTCGCGATGAACCAGGTGGAGCGGGTTGCCCTGGACTTCGGCGCCGTAGGCCGCGTGCAGTGCCTCGGCGACCTGACCGATCACGCGAAGCAGCGGGCGCAGCGGGATGGGATCGGTCGGATGTCGGATGGCGATGTGCAGGTCTTCGCCCTCGATGTACTCCGTGATCATGCCTACCCGGCCGTCGATCTCAGTGAGGTCGATCACGCGGAGGATGGCGGGGTGACGGAGCAACGCCAGGAGCTGCCCCTCGTCGCGCAGGCGGGCGATGGCCTCGTCGCCCAGGCCGATGTCCGAGCGGAGCAGCTTGATCGCCACCTCGGTGCTCAGGCCGCCCGAGTTCACCATCATGGCTCGGTACACTTCGCCGAATCCGCCTCGACCAAGGCAGGTGAGGAACTCGAACTGTCGTCCTCCGAACGCGTCCATCGCTTCCTTCACCCCCGCGCGTCATCCGCTCGGGCCAGTTGGGGTGGACGCTCGGGCAGCGTGCGCTCGACGAACCGTCGCACATTCAGCACGGCGCGGGAGACAGTCGCCGCGTCAGGATGACGTCCGGAGTACCGTGCGGCGTCAGCGGCTGCGAGCGCCTCGCCGAGCGGCGCCACGACATCCGGCGGCGCCAACGTCGAGAGCCTATCGATGATTTCGTTGGATGTTCGTCGATCAACCGGAATTCCGAACCGCTCGGAGAGGTAGGCCCGGACCAGGCGGTCGGCGGCTGGCAGACGCTCGGCGACCGGGAGCGAGCGCACGCCATCCAGCTTGTCGAGAGCGGTCGGAGCTCGACGGGGCGGTGGTGCCGGGGTGGGCGCCGTCGCGCGCGGCTGGACTGCCGGTGCCACCGCCGCAGCCGACTGGGGTGGCAGGATCAGGTTGTGCACCAGTGACAGCATGACGCCGGCCACGGTGCCGCCGAGCGCGAGCGCGACCCAGGCGAGCACGAACCGATGTACGACCGGTGCGTCTGCGGGGATCCCGTCGAAGGGGCGGCTCAAGCCGTTCACGGCGAGGGCGAGGCAGGCGAGGGAACACAGCGCGAGCACGGCGATCACGGCGAGCGCAGCGCCGCGGTTCGAGGCGGGCCACCGGGGGTCGAGCGCGAGCCGCTCCGCCGCCCAGCCCAGCCAGGGAAAAGCGAGCGCGCCCAGCGCGAGCACCACGTCGAGCAGCGTCATGAGGGCCGCTATCCGACCGGCAGGGGGGGGAGGCAGGCGCAGGTCGGTCAGCGGCTGGTGCCGTGCTGGTTCATCACCCTACTCAGCACCTTTTAGCGCGATGGGTTGCACCTGTCGTCCGGCTGGCACCTCGTCCGGGCTCACCGGGCTTCCCAGGCGCGCTCCCCCGTGATCACGACCGCGTTCTCGCCGTTTCCGATGGTCAGTGTGTCGAGCACGATCCAGGGTCCGTCCGCCGGCGAGGCGATCCGGAGCGCCCAGCTGCCGTCGAGCTGGAGGTGAGGGACCGCCTGCTCGATCAACGGGGTGTCGCCCTCGAGCTGGGCGGTCACCTGACCCATCTCGACCAGGGGCCGCGCGCCGTGTTCACCGATCAGCTTCACGGCCAGGGTGAGGGTGGGATCGCCCCACGCCGGGTCCCACCGATCGATCAGCTGGAACTCGAGCTGAGTGCCGGGGTGGATCCAATACAGGGGCCGCCCATCGTCTCCGCGGGGGAATGGGGTCTGTTCGGCGTAGGTCAGTCGGTACCTTCGTTCCTTGGCCGCATTGGACCGCCCGCTGGGGCTGAACTGGACGGCCGCTCCGGCGTGCCGGAACGCACCCGCGCACCGCTCGCCGATGTCGGCTGGCTCTGCGTGGGGTGACAGCGGTTCGTCGTCCTCCAGCAGCAGGATTGGACTCGCGCGCCCCATTCCGGCGTTGCGGAGTACAAGATCCGAGATCGGTCGGAGGCGGGGGAGATCGAAGCTCCAGCCGCACGGGCCGGCGGCCTTGGTCGGCGCATCGAGGGATGGCAGTGCGGTGACGGTGCCAGTCCGCTCTACGACCACTCGCAGCTGTTCGCCAAGCACTCGCCTCGGCGTCTGGTGGCCTACCGGCCGCCCCCCGGACTTGCGGACTGGAGCGGCGGATGGATCAGGCTTGCGCACGGCATCTGCGCCAGTGACGGCCTCGAAGTCCGCACTCATCGCCTCGAGGTCGGCCGCAAGGACCTCGACCGTCGCCTCGAGCTCCGCCTGGCGGGCTCGGCGCGCCTCCAGGTCATGCGACTCGCTGCAGCCGAGGGCGAGCAACACCAGGATCGGGGTCCGCACGGTCGAGTCCTCCGTGACGGGCCGTCTACCGTCACAGCTCTCGGGGCGCCACGCGGGCCAGGAGCTTGGTCACCCTGCGGGTCAGTGCGGTCATGCCTGTCGAGTCGAGGGTCAGCTCCGCGCTGGGCTCGGCCTCCAGCAGCTTCTTCACCAGCATTCCGGCGGATGCGTCGAGTGCGATGTCGGAGCGCCACATCGCCATGAAGTCGTCGGCGCCGTCGCCGCGGGCTTGAACCGAACCCTCCTCGTCAAGCTCGAACGCCAGCGCGCCGAACCGGTGAGGAGCAGCCCGGTGGAGCACCCTGGCCACGGCATCCATCACGGGCATGCCCGTGCCCCAGGTCTCGCGCGGATGGGCTCGGACTGCGGCATCGACGGTCTCGTGGAGCAGATCTCCGACGGATTCGATCCCCATGGCCGGTGGCGAGACCGTCGCGGATGGGGGCTGCGCAGAAGGAGATTCGGCGGGCGGCGCTGCCGGGGTGGGGTCGCCGATGGGCGGGGCCTCGGGGCTTGGCGTGGGCTCCGGCGCTGGCGCTGGGCGTTTCGGCGGCTGGGCCCGTCTCACAGCGATGGGGCTCGCCGCGTCCAGGAGCTCGGCGCGTACAGATCCGATGTTGGGCACCAGGAACACGAGCACGTTGTTCGACCGGCGCACCCTCGGGTGGCGTGGCCAGTCGAACAACGGCGGGACGTCCTTGGGCAATGGGTCGATCCGCGCACGGTGCGCGGGCAGGAGTCGCTCCACACCACTCACGATCCACCCTTGGTCCACACCTGAGGTGCCGAGCGCGAGCCAGATGCGGGCGAGGGTCGAGAGCGGGTCTCCACCGGACGCTGGGATTGTGCGCCCAAGGATCACCTCGGCGGCAGAGACCATGCGCTCGAACCGGGCGGCCTCGCCCATGGTGGGGAAGTCCAGGCGGCCATCGGGAGCCATGGTGCCGACGATCGGGCGGGTGCGTTGGAGGAACCGCGCGAGTAGTGGGCCAGCCTCGAGCGCCTCGCCGTCGACGGTCCAGGTGGCGCCGACGACCGCTCCGTGCAGGACGAAGATGCTCGCCTCGTCTTCCAGGTACCGGGTCTTCAGCGTCTCGAGCCAATCGGGCCAGGCCATGCATGCCTCCGTGACGCGTCGGTTAACGGAGCGCCGCGCTGCGCCCTTATACGGGGCAGGAGGGGTGAACCTTGCACATGATCCTGGTCTGGCTCGCGCTCGGTTGCGCTGGCGAGACGACCGCTGGACCCGCTGGACCCGCTGGACCCGCTGGACCCGCCGCCTCGCCGTCGGCCGGGGCCGAGGCCGCGACGGGAACTCGGGCGGATGCGGATCTCGACGCGTTCAAGGTGGCGTTGGACGGTGGCGCGCCGGTCGTGGATGTACGCACCCCCCAGGAGTTCGCCGCAGGGCACGTCCCCGGCGCTGTGAACAAGCCGCTCGGGAGCTTCGGGGCGGATGATCCATGGATCTCCGGCCTGGATCACGCCGCGCCGTTGTACGTGATTTGTCAGTCCGGGGGCCGGTCCGCGCGCGCGGCCGACGAGCTCTCTGCAGCGGGGCTGCACGCGGTGAACGTGCTCGGTGGCACGGGCGGCTGGGTGCAGCGCGGCTGGCCGGTCGAGAAGTAGGTGGGGCGCACACGTGATGTCGCCGCCGGGCAGGTGCTCGCCGATGCGATCCTGGCCGATGATCCGCCGGGCTCAGCGCTCGTGATCGGTGAATCCACCGGTGCTGTAGCCGCAGTGTTGGCCAACCTGGGCGCCGAGGTGCACAGCTGGAACCGGTTCGCTCATGCAGGTCAGGCGGCCACAGCATGGGCACCGGATGCGAAGGTCGAGCTCGCCGTGGTGCGCTTGCCGAAGGCGCGTCGTGCGCTGGAGATGGTGCTGCATATCGCTGCTGCGCGCTTGGTCCCTGGCGGTCGGCTGCTGCTCGCAGGGGGCAACGACGAAGGCGCGAAGAGCGCGGGCGGAACCTTGTCGCGGGTGTACGGCACGGTCGTCAAGGCAGGAGCCCGGAAGCACTGCCGCGTGTGGCGCGGCTCCGACCCCATCGACGCACCGCGTGGCGATCGCAGCCAGTGGGCGGAGCGGGTGGAAGCCGGCGGCATGTCGTGGTTGAGCTGGCCCGGCCTGTTCGCGCATGGGCGCCTCGACGGCGGCACCGCGCTGCTCCTCCGTGCGATCCCCAGGCTCGAGCCCGGCGCCCGGGTGCTCGACTTCGGGTGTGGTGCCGGGGTCATCGGGCTGTCCGTCGCCAACAGACAGCCAGCGGTGGCCTATGAAGGTGTCGACGTGGACGCGCTGGCCATCGCCGCTGCAGCCGACAACGTGCCCGGTGGCCGGTTCACGCTGTCCGACGGTCTCCCTCCTCACACCGGAGATGGCTACGACCTGATCGTGAGCAATCCGCCCCTGCACACCGGCGTGAGTCGCGATGCCCGGCCCCTGGGGGACCTCCTGATCGGCGCGCCGAAGCGCCTGGCGCCGAAGGGCGTGCTGCTCCTGGTCACCCAGAAGGGTGTGGCGTTGAGCAAGCCCCTCGAGGCGGGATTCCAGCGGGTGGATTTGGCTGCGGAGCGTGGGGGATTCCGCGTGTGGCGGGCGCAGGCGCCCCGCTGAGCCGGTGGGCGCCCGCGGTGCTGGTGCTGCTCTGCGCACTCGCCGCGGCGGGCGCAGGTCCGTTCAACGGAGATGCGGCCGTATACGCCCACCAGGCGATGCGGGGCGACCTCTCCGACCGGGTGGTTCATGTCGGCTGGGTGGCACTGGCCGCCTGCATATTCCCGCTCGTCGGCGACGCGCTTCCCTGGGTGCTCGACATGGTCGTGGGGGGGGCCGCGGCCTGCGGTGTGGCGCTGGTGTGCGCGCGATCCGGTGGAGTCGCGGGATGGTGTGCGGCCGCCGTGGTGCTGCCGGTGTGCGCATTCGCCGAGGTGGACTTGCCGTGGGCCGTGCTCGTGCTGGCTGCGGCGGTCGCACCTCCCGGGCTCGCGTCGCTGGCCGCGGCGGCCGCCGTCGCCGTGTCCCCGACGGCGCTGCTCGCGCTCCCGTGGGCCGCCCTGCATCGGCGCGATCCCTGGCCCGTGGTCGGCGGTGTGGGGGCGGTGATCGCCCTGTCACTGGGGTCCAGCGGCGGCTGGTGGATCGGTGAGCGTGGCGTATTGACCGCTGCCCCGCCGCGTCCATGGGGTGCGGTGGGCGCGTGGGGGAGGGCGCCGTGGTGGCTGGTGGTGCCGGCGGCGCGAATGGTGCCAGCCCACGCCGCGTTGTCGTTGTTGCTCCTGGCACCTGCCGACGTGCCGGCCTGGTGTTTCGTCGGGCTGGCCCTGTCCCTCTCCGTCGACGGGCACACGCTGGGGCGCTCACGACTGCGCTGGGGTTGGCTCGCCAGCGTGGTGGGCGTCGCGGTGGTCGCGCTGTGGGTCAACCGCGCTCAGGTCGTCAGGGTCAACCAGGACATCCAGGAAATGGCAGCGATGCTCACGCCCTCAGATGCCATCGAGGCCCCGTGGACCATCGGAGTACGGGTGTCTCTCGCGCTGACCGGGGACCCCTATGCGCTGATGTGGCGTTCTCCCACCGGATTCGTTCGCGATCAGCGGCGGCGCTGGTGCGAGGACGGCCCGGAGCGGGCAGCACGCGTGGTCAGCGGGGAACTGGTCTGGGATCGGGCCTCCCGGGAAGGCTGCGAGAGCCTGCCGCGACCGGGAGGCCGTGGTGCGCCGTGAGGGGATAGTTGTGGGGGTGAACCGCCGGTGGCCCCTACTACTCACGCTCCTCGGGGTCGTCGCCGGGGCCGCCCTGCTCGTCTTCGGCCCGATCCGAACCGGCGCGCCCGATCCGACCATCGTGCTCCGCCCCGCGCTGGCTGCGAAGCCGTCCCCACCCGCCGGTGCTCCGAATGTGGTGCTCGTGATCGGGTGCACCCTGCGACAGGATCAGGTCGGCACCTACGGCGGACCACCTGGCCTCACCCCGTTCCTCGATCGGCTGGCCGCCGGGGGCACAGTGTTCGAGGACCTGATCGTCGCCGGCCCGTGGACGCGGGTGGCCAGCGCCGCGATCGTCACCGGCCAGCATGCGGTCGCCTTGGGCATGGTGGAGCCCGGCCCGCTTCGGAACGACCGTGCCTTGCCCGCGAGCGCGGTGACCATCTCCGAGTCCCTGCGCGGCGCTGGCTGGCACACGATCGGGTTCACCGCCAACCCGAACCTGAACGCGGTGTTCGGCTTTGACCAGGGGTTCGACGCCTACAAGCAGCTGCCCAGCCTCTGGCGTGACGACGGCGTCAAGCTCTCGACCGATCGCGCGCTCGATGGTCTGCTCGACCTCGTCGACGAAGCACCGACCGACCGACCGGTCTACCTGCAGGCGATGTTGATCGACGCGCACTCCCCCTATGTCGCGACCGCCGCGGAGGGGGAGCGGTGGTCCCAGCCGGGAGAGCCCGCGGTGGTCGGTGAGTACCGGGCGGGCCTCAGGCGCCTCGATCGGGCCATCGAGCGCCTGTGGACCGGGCTCGAGCGGCGGGGCTGGAGCCGCGACAACACCCTGTTCTTGGTGCTCTCCGACCACGGTGAGGGCCTGAGCTGGCCGGCGCACCACGGCAAAGGGCATGGTCGGTTCCTGTCGCCCAGCGCGGTGCACGGGGTGTGGATCAGCTGGGGCGCAGGGATCGGCGTCGGCCATCGCGTGGGTGGCGTCGCGTCGCAGGTGGATGTGCTGCCCACGGTGCTGAGCCTGGTCGGCGTGCCTGGCCTGGAGGGTCCTGGGGTGGATCTGGCCGACGCTCTCGCAGGCCGCCGCGATCGGTCTGGGCGCGATGCCGCGTTCAGCGACACCTGGTTCCTCGATGCGGATCGCGCGGCGATCTACACCGACGCCGTCGCTTGCCAGCGGGGGTTCGATGGCGGCGGGCGGGGGGCGTTCGTCGATGGCTGCTTCGACCGCGCGGCCGATCCCAGCCACAGCCATGCCGCCCCGAACCCCGAGCTCGAGGCGAGGCTCGAGGCGTGGCGCGCTGACCAGAGGCCACCCGCAGACCGTGCGTCCGACGTACCGGATCCGGTGACTGCGCCTCCTGGCGTAGCAGCACAGCTCGAGGCGCTGGGCTACACGGACGGTCGCACGGGCCCGTCGTTCGAGGAGACTGCTGAGTGATGACCCGTTCGCAACTTCTCGGGGTGTTCCTCGGCGGTGTGCTGGTGGGAGCCTCCGTCACCTGGTGGATTGTCCGCCCACGACCGGCTGCCCATGACCGCGGCGCGCAGGTCGTCGCGACGCCGTCAGCGCTCACCCCCGCGCCCGCATCCGCGCCTACGATGGTGCCCGGAGAGCCCGTCGAGCGACCCAACGTGGTGTTGGTGATCGTGTGCACGCTCCGCAAGGATCAGCTGTCGTTCTACGGCGGTCACCCAGCCGCCTCACCGTTTCTCGCGGGGCTGGCAGAGCAAGGCGCCGTGTTCGACGATGCCTACGATGCCGCGCCATGGACCAAAGCGGCCAGCACGGCGATCATGACCGGGCACCACGCCGTACAGGTGGGGATGGTGGAGCCCGGCACGGGGTCGAACCGCCGGCGCCTGGCCGACGAGGTGAACACCCTGGCCGAGGCCTTCGATGGCGCTGGGTACTGGACGATCGGGTTGACAGCCAACCCGAACACCAACGCTGTGTTCGGGTTCCACCAGGGGTTCGACGACTACGTCGAGGCGACCGACCTGTGGCGCAGCGGGATGGTGAAGGTCAGCGGCCGGAAGGTGGCATCGCTGGCGTTGGAGGCGGTGGACCGTCGCTCAGACCCAGAGTCTCCGCTGTACCTGCGGATGATGATCCTCGACCCTCACGAGCCGATCAAGGTCTCCGCCAGGGATGCCCGTGCCTTCCGGGACGACGACACGCCAGCGCGCATCGCCCGATACCGCGCGATGGTGGCGCGGATGGACGAGGCGGTCGAGGACCTGTGGGTCGGGCTGGAAGAGCGGGGCTTCGACCGGTCGAACACGGTGCTCGCCTTGATCAATGACCACGGCGAGGGGCTGTCCTTCCCCCGGCACCACGGCATCGGCCACGGCAACCTCACGTTCAGCAGCACGGTGTCGATGCCGTGGCTGGTGTACGGCGCTGGCATTGCCCAGCACCACCGCATCGGCGGGGTCGCGTCCCAGATCGACGTGATGCCCACCCTGCTCGGGCTCGCAGGCGTGGAGGGCTACGACGGCCCGGGTCGGGACTGGTCGGCGCAGGCCCGCGGTGCCGCGCGCACCGATCTCGACGCCGCCTACGTCGACACCTGGTTCCAGGGGGCTTCCCGGGCTGCGGTGTACACGCCGGAGGTGTCATGTCATCGGGACTTCCGCACGCCGGAGCAGCTCGGCGACAAGGTGCGCAAGCTGTCTCCGCTCGCGTGCTACGCCCACTCCGACCCCTACCAGCGGTCCGAGCTCCCGGCGGTGGACGATCCCGCGGTGGCGATGCTCGACACCTGGCGAGCGGAGCGCCTCGAGGAGTACGAAGCGTTCCCGTTCAAGGCGGACGCCCTGATGAGTCGGGCGATGAAGGATCAGCTCGAGGCGCTCGGCTACATCGACGCCGACAACGAGGTGCCCCTGACCGGACGCGGTGCCCGTGCTGCCGCAGGTGCCGAGCTCGCCGACACCGACGTGGCGGACACCGACGTGGACTTTGAGGACTGAAGGGTCGGTCAGGGCAGCGTGGCCGTGTCGGTCTGGCCGAACGGGTCGTCAGGTGGCGGGGGCGGGTCGTCGCTCACCGGGGGGAGGCGCGTGCGGCTGCGCTTGCGGCGGATCCGTCTCGGCTGCGGTGGCTCCGCGTCATCCGGCGCCACAGGCACCGGCCGCATCACCACGTCGTCGCCGTCGAACGACACCAGGTAGTTGTCGCGCCCCATGATCCGGATCCGGTCGAGCCAGGCGCCAGTGGGCTCGAGCCGGAGTGAGGTCTCGCTGGTCTTGTACCAGCGCATGTCTTCGTGCAGGAGCACGCGCAGCCGGTCGTCCTGCATGACGACCTCCACGGTGGACATGGTGGGATCGCGCTCCATTCCTCCATACACAGCCAGCAGCTTGACCATCAGGTCGCGGTCGGTGGTGGACCGGGTGATCCAGATCCGCGCGATGTGGCTGAGGGGCTGGCGCGCCGGCGGGGCGAGCCACAGCACGGAACCATCGCGAACAAGGTCTGCCTGTCCGAGCACCGCGTTGACGATGTGGGAGCCGCGCCTGCGCGTCTCGAGTGGCTTCGGGTCGAGTCCGAAGATCGGGCTGTGCCAGGTGAATGACGCGAGCAATGCCACCTGGGGGACGAGGTGGGCGAGCAGGGCAGGTCCCCGTTGCGTGCGGACTGTGTCGGCCAGGACCCAGGTCCACACGAGCGAAAACGGCACGGCGAGAGGGTAGCCCTGCCGCCAGAACCAGGTGCCGGTGAGGGCATAGAGCAGCGCGAGGCCGCCGAACCAGAGGGCGGCCAGGCCCACGCCGCGCCCGTCCGGGTCGCGGATGCGCCACAGGGGCTGGAGGACGGCGCGCCATACGTAGTAGGTGAGGATGCCCTCGGCGACGAGCAGCGCCGCCCCTCCGCGTCCGGCGAGCAGGCTGTCCTGTCCGGATGCTCCGGTCGGGAACAGCAGGTAGGACCAGGCGGCGAAAAAGATCTCGAGGGCGTCCGGGTCGACCACGTTGCGGAGCTTGTTCCTCCCGTCTTCGGCGTACGCGAAGTAGAATTTCTCGTATCCGCCGACCTTGCCCAGCACCTGCACCCGCACCGCGGCCGCGATGGCCCCCATGGCCCAGGCGGGCAGGCAGAGTAGCAGCGACCGCCACCAGGTGCGCTCGGCGGGCGCGACGTGCAGCGCGAGCAGCGGCAACAGTGGCAACAGGACGAACACGGTCTCGTTCGCGAACAAGCCAAGGGCGAGCAGCGCGGTGCTCGCGAGCAACCACACGGGCGTGCGCCAGGTGCCGAAGGGTGTCCGCGACAGCAAGGTGAACGCCGCGACAAATCCCAGGCCGAAGGTGAGTCCGAGCGAGTAGGAGCGCCGGCTCACATACGGGACCACGACCTCTGCTGCGGGATGGAGGAAGAAGGAGAGGGGGCCGAGGAGCGCCCACGGGCTGCGCAGCCACAGGCGAAGAACGCCCCAGATGCCGACGCCGACCGCCCCGTGCAGGCACAGGTCCACCAGGCGATATCCGAACGGGCGATAGCCGCCCGCAGCGCTGTTCAGCACATAGGTGAGGGCGGTGACGGGGCGGTAGCCGATGAAGTGCTTGTGGAAGAAGACCCAGTTCGTCCAGGTCTTGCTCTCGATGTTGCCGTAGGAGAGCCACTTCGTGGCGTCGGCACCCCATGGCCATTGATCGAGCATGGACAGGAAAGGGCCGACCCCGAACACGGCGACGATGGCGGCCAGTCCGAGCAGCTCTAGCCGCAAGAGTCGACCAGCGGCCTGCGTTGTGGCGTCGTGGTCGGTCATTGCGAGGCCACGACCCGTCCCACGCGAGTGGGGTGCTTGGGGTCGAGTGGGAACATGAGCAGGTGGTCCGCCCCGGAGGGCAGGGGTGCTCGCCAGGTCTGGAATCGCGGGCCACCTGTCGTGCCGGGCACGTCCCAGGTGGACAGCGCTGTGAGGCCCCGTGCTGCGACCACCCGCAGCCCGCCGCCGCGCCCGCGATCCAGCGAGACCGTGCGTCCGGAAATCGGAACGGCCAGGCCCCGCTCTGGCACCTGGAGAGGGGCGTGCACCGGCTGAGTGCGGATGTGGTGGAACCGATATGGGGCGGGGTCGACCTCGCCATGCGGCCGTGCCGTCAACCGCGCGATGGCCGCCAGTCGGTCCCAGGTGAACAGCGGGCCCTGGGTGATGGTGCGCACGTCGGCCGCGAGGGCGGTGAGTGCGGGGTCGGTGTAGCTGGGTTCGGCAGGGTTGTGGCCGGCGGGAAGACCCCGTCGGAAGTGGCCGATGCGCCAGCTCGGGTCGTATTCGGCCGGCAGCCGAGCGAGGAGCGGGTCGGCGAGAGCGAGGCGATCGGTCACGTGGATCCCGGGACCAGCGAAGAATCCGAAGTAGCCCACGCAGGCGCGGGCGGTTGGGCTCGGGCCTCCATTCGCGCGCACGGTGCGGCCGTCGCGAACCCAGGGGTGGTCTGGGCGTGGCGCGTTGGGTGCGGGGCCGAACAGTCCGGCGGCGCGATGGTAGTAGCCGCGCTCGTCCACGATGCCGTTCCAGGCGGGGATGCGTTGGTAGTCGCGGCCGGATCGGAGGGGAGCGCCGGGCGCGAGGAGGCCGGCGACCACGACCAGCCCCGCCACCACCCCGCCGACAGATGTGACGAGCTGGACCCGCGCGATGAGCAGCAGGCCGACGAACGCGGGACCGGTCCAGAATCGGCCGGCCATGAAGTCGCCGCCCACCCACGCGACGTAGGCGCAGTACAGAACGGCGCCTGCGGCCAAGGCCACGCTCTCCCCGCGACGGTCCACGAGCGCCAGCGCCGGCCCTGCCAGCACGAGTAGCGCCGTGACGCCATCATGGAGCACGGTGTGGGCGGCGTAGCTCAGGCCCTGCCCGAGGACCTCGGCGCGAGGAATCCCATGCGCGAGCTTTGCCAGCGCCGTGTTCGGGACCAGCGCGCCGTAGTAGGCGAGCGAGAACAGCTCCCACCCGATCAGCGGGCACAATCCGAGGAAGACGGACCGCCACCATGCGCGTCCTTCGGCCCACGCGAGCCACCCCACGGTGGGCACCGCGAACAACACGGCGTCCGGCCGAGCCAGCGCCAGGGCCGACCCGAGCAGGGTGGCCGGCAGGAGCGCCCGACGGGACGCGGCGACGAGGAGACCGGCGAGGAGCAAGTGGGTGAGGGGATTCTCGAGGCCCGATGTTGCGTAGTCCACCAGCGCCTTGCTCGACACGAAGCCAGCGACAGCGACCATCCCGCCGCCCGGGCGCCCCTGGATCAGCAGGGCGAGCACTGCGGCGGCGGTGGTGAGCGCGCCGAGCGCCCAGGCCCCGGTATAGGCATCGCCTGTGAGTGCGAAGGCGGGCACCAGGCCGGCGAGCCACAGCGGGTGCGTATACGCCTGCACCCGCTCGATCACGTTCCAGCGCAGACCGTGCCCGCCGAGCAGGTTGTCGGCGACCCTGAGCGTGATGTAGGCGTCGTCGCTCACCCATGCGCACTGGACCACCACGACGAGCACGATGAAGAGCGAGCACAGGGTGATGGCGAGGCGGGTGCGCACGGCTCCGCAAGGGAACCCTACTGCGCGCATGCCGCAACCCGGTTGCTCGGGGTCACGGCCGAACGACGCCCTCGGCGCTTCCCTGAACCGGCTAGAGTGCGCCCGGAGGTGCTGTGCGCGGGCGGACGGTCCTCTGGGCGGGAATCATCGCAGGGTGGGCGTTGTTGGCGCTGAACTCGGCGGTCCTCCAGCCATGGACCCTGGACGATGCGTACATCACGATGCGGTACGCCGACCACCTCGCCGGCGGTCATGGCCCGGTGTACAACTTGGGCGAGCGGGTCGAGGGCTACACCTGCTTCCTGTGGATGGTGCTGCTGGCGGCCGGTCGCGCCGTGGGGGCACAGACCGAGGCGTGGTCGAAGGTGCTAGGGCTGGTGTTGGCCGGCGGGACGATCGTTGCCGTGGGCTGGATCGGGGCACGGTGGTCGTCGGCGCGGACCGGCGGCGCGGCGGCGCTGATCCTGGGCGGGAGCACCGTGTTCACCACCTGGGCGATGTCGGGCATGGAGGTCCCGCTCGTGGCCGCGATGATCACGCTCACTGCGGCGGCGGCGCTCGACTCCCATGGCGGCCCACGCGCGGGCTGGATTGCCGGCGTGGGGGCGGCCCTCGCGCTGTTGGTGCGCCCAGACAGCGCAGTGGCCGTATTGAGCGTCCTGGCGGGCGGTGCGCTGGCTCACCGGGACGGCCGTGGCGTGCGCGCACTCTTCGCGATATCCGCGATCTACCTGCCGTATTTCCTCTGGCGGTGGGCGTGGTACGGGTGGTTGCTCCCGAACACGTTCTACGCAAAGGTCGGCGCCACCGAGGCGCAGGTGAGTCGCGGGCTGGACTACGCGGTGGGGTTCGTCGGGGCGACTCCGGGGCTGTCGCTGGCAGCGCTGGTCGGGCTCGTCCTCGCTGTTCGTGGCCGGGAGTGGGCGTGGGTCGCCTGTGGTGCCGCCGTCGCACTGCACGGCGCGTACGTCGTCTCGGTCGGCGGGGACGTGATGCCCGCGTACCGGTTCTTCGCGGGCCTGCTGCCGCTATTGGCGCTGGTCGCCGCTCGCGCTCTGGATCCCATGGACCCTCGGGTGGCGCTCGGTGCTGTCCTTGTGCTGGTCGGGAGCGCACAGGGGCTCGGCTACACCCACCCCGATCTGTACGGCCGCGTGCAGAACGGCAATGTGGGGCGCAACGGGCGCGAGGTGGGCCTGTGGCTGGCCGCAAACCTGCCACCAGACACCCGGATCGCCACGAACACCGCTGGGAGCGTGCCGTACTTCTCGGGCCTGCCGACCATCGACATGCTGGGGCTGAACGACGCCACCATCGCCCACACCCCCGCGCCGCGGCTCGGGACCGGCAAGGCGGGCCACGAGCGGGCCAACGGCGCCTACGTGCTCGACAGGCGGCCGGACGTGGTCCTCCTCGGTGCGGCGCGAGGCTCGCGGCGCGCTGTGTTCCGCTCCGATCGCCAGTTGGTCGCGGACCCGCGGTTCAGCGAGGATTACGCCGTGCGCACTGCCGCCCTGCCGAGCGGGGCCGAGCTCACGGTGTGGCTCCGGCGGGATCGGGCCGATCTGGCGGCGGCGTTTGCTCCAACCAGGGCACGTCGGCGCGGGAGACGCGAGTAACCTCGGGGAGAATCGCGACAAACTGTCCCTCGGGCCCGGCACGGTTCGGGTTGTGGAACTCCCACACCACCTCACCGTCGGTCGTGACCTCGAGGGCCCGGCCGTTGCCCGACTCGGTGATCAGGGTGTTGCCGTTTCCGAGCCGGGTCGCGGCACCGCAGAACCTGGAAAAGAGCGGCTGTTCGGGCGAGCGTCCCCATGACCAGCCGATGACTCCAGTGAGGGGGTCGAGCTCGATGACGCTCGACCGGTCGCGCTGGCCGAGGTTGTCGAACAGCAGGATGCGGCCACCGGGGAGCAGGTGGGGGTCGTGCTGTCGCGCGAAGTCCCCTTTGGTCCCCCAGACAGCCCTGCCCGTGTCGAGGTCGATGACCGCGATGGCATGCAACGCGCGGGAAGAGACCAGGACGCGCCCGGCGGTAAACTCGGGCAGGCGGTCGGCGAGGGACCCGTCCAGGCGCTCCACGGCGTTGGTGTGGAACACATCGCCGTAGCGCTTGGCGTCTGCCTGCCACAGCGACGCGAATGGGCTCTGCTCGATGGCCTCGAGCACGCTGACCCGACGGAGCTCTTCGCCCTCCGGCGAGAGCAGGCTGACGAAGTCCTCCAGCACCGGCCGGCGCGGGTGCAGACGGGGAATCAGGTGGGCCCTGCGGGAGAGCACGAGGATGCGCCCGTCGTCGAGCACCTCGAGGTCATGGTGGGCGAGCCCAGACCAGGCCCAGACCACGTTGGAGTCCCGGTCGAGGTGAACAAGGCCCTGTCCCTCGAACACGACGAGCAGGTGGCCATCCGGCAGGAGGGCGACCCGTCGCCAGAACTGGGTGCCGTTCTTCGACGGGTCGAACGCTCGCCCGGGGTAGGACTCGGCGAACGAGCGGCGCCAGGTGTGCACGACGGTGCCGCTGGCGTCCATCAAGTGCGCCTCGGGTCCGTGCCCGCTGGTCCACAGGTTCAGGCCCGGCTGGACCCGCGCCGGGTCGTTCACGGTGACCCCGGCCAGGCCCGTGCCGGCCGTCTCGCCGCCGATGTACCCGAGCGCCTCGAGCTGGGCGATGGTCTCGGCGCTGGGTTCTCGCTTGTCATTCCACAGCCCGATCTCGGGCTCGGGCTCGGGCCGCGCCCGAAGGCGCCTGGGGCGTGCCGGCGGCGCGTCATCCGGGACGGTGGCGAGATCGGCAGGTGCGGGCGCCACCTCTACCCGGGGCTCGGGGACAGCCGGGGAGCAGCCCAGCCAGAGCACCAGCGCGAGCACGGCGACCTCCGTCAGCGGGAGCGCGGTTGGCGCGCTCGACGGTTCCTGGTAGCGCGGGTGCCACCGGTTACCCACCGCCGATGCGCCGACGAACCGCCGCGTTGCTGCTCCTTGGCCTGCTCGGCACCGCGGGCTCCTGCCTGTGGTTCGCCTCGGTCTGGCTCTCACCGCGGCCCCCCAACATCGTGCTCGTGCTCGGCTGCACGGTTCGGCGCGACCAGACCACGCCGTACGGAGGGCCCGCCTCGACCACGCCCTTCCTCGCGGAGCTCGCAGCCGAGGGCACGCGATTCGCCGACACCGTGGGAGCGTCCACCTGGACGCGCGAGAGCAGTGCGGCCGTCCTCACCGGTCGGCACGCCCTGTCTCTCGGCCTGCCCGAGCCCTCTCGCCGGCCCAGCCAACGCATCTTGCCCGAGGAGGCCACGCTGCTGGCCGAGGTGCTCCGCGATGCTGGATTCCACACGGTCGGTCGGACGGCGAATCCTAACTTGAACGCCCAGTACGGGATGGCTCAAGGGTTTGTCGACTACGGCGACACCGACCTCAAGGGGTTCGCGCTCCGGAACAAGCTGTACGGCGAAGACGTGGTGGACGCCCTGCTCGAGCGGGTGGACGCGCGCGACGGGGCCGAGCGGCGGGCGCCGCTGTTCCTGCAGGCCGTGTTGATCGATGCCCACACGCCGCGTGCGCCCGCCACCGAGGAGCAGCGGCGGTTTGCCGAGCCGGGCCTGCCCGACCTCGTGCGGGACTACCGCGCCATGCTTCGTCGGATGGACGAGGCGGTGCGCCAGCTCGATGATGGGTTGCAAAAGCGTGGATTTACGGAAGAAAACACGCTGTTCGTGTTCGTGACGGACCACGGCGAGGGCCTGCAGCTGCCCGTCCATCACCGCGGGGGCCACGGCAAGATGGCCTACCCGAGCACGGCCGCCATCGCGTGGATTCTTCGCGGGCCTGGGATCCCGGTCGGCCGGGAGGTTCCGGGTCTGGCGTCGCAGGTGGACCTGCTGCCCACCGTGCTCGGCCTGGCCGGGCTGTCGTCCCCCGAGCCGGTCGCCGGGCAGGACCTGAGCCGAGCTGTGTGGGGCTATGCCGCGGAGACGGGGCGCGAGCGGGCGTACACCTCCTCGTGGTTCCACGGGGCGAACATCTCGGCGATCTGGAGCGCCGACAGGCAGTGCCAGCGGGATCACGGCTCGGTGGGCACTGACGACCACCCGCTGCGGCAGGGGTGCTTCGACCGCGTGCGCGACCCGGACTTCCGGCGGCCCCCGTTCGAAGACGTGGGGCTGCTCGGCGAGCTCGACAGCTGGCGTGCAGCGCGGGTGAGCGAGTGGGAAGCATGGGAAATCGCGGACGCCGATCCCTCCGCCGCGACGCGCAGCCAGCTCGAGATCCTCGGCTATACCGAGTGAATCACAGTGCCGGGAACGGGGGCTGGGGCCCCTTGAAGTTCACCGGCAAGCCTTCGGGAAACGGGGGCACGTCCATGTCGGCCCGCACATACACATCGTAGAATCGGTGGAAGTGTTGGTGCACCCGACCGAGGTAGCGGTACCGTCGGGTGAGTTGCTCGAACACTGCGCGGTCGTTGGTGTAGCGGAGGTCTGAGGCCTCGATGCGTGCCACCGTGGTGACCACGACCGCCGGATTGCGCGGCAGGAAGGACAGGTCGGTGGCGGCACCGCCGGGGTGAGGGCGAGTGAGGGCGCGCCCGTGCAGCTCGCCCACGCGCACCTTGGGGCCCAGGTGGTAGGCGAACACTCCGGCGTCGCGGATCGCGACCCATGCGCCCGCGGGGATGTGCTCTGCGAGGTGACGGGCAGCACGCTCGGCGCCGTTGCCTGGCAGCGCGCTGTGGTTCTGATCGTACCGGTACACGCGATCACGAACGGGTGAGACGAGCAACAGGAGCTGACCTGCGATCACCATCCCGGCCAGCCAGCGAGCGGCGTCGGATCGGTCGGTCACCGAGGCGAGGAGCGCGATGCATAGGCTCGCTGCGGGGAGCAGGAGGCGCCCGCCCGGCATCCACAGCTCGACCGAGATGGCCGACCCGATGATCGCGGCTGCCGCCACCCCAACCGCCCACCGCCCCTGCACCTGGCGGGCCAGAACAAAGCTCCCGACTGCAATTGTGAGAAATCCGGCCCAGTAGGCTGGCTCGGGTGCGAAGTAGTTCGACAGGTTGTTGCTGATCTGGTTGACGACGCGCGAGTTCGCCTTGGCCGCGAAGGTGTTCGGGACCAGTGCGCCGTAGGTGACCCAGCGCCACACCGTCACCCCGACCAGGCTGCCCACAGCGGGGAGCACGAGCGGGAGAGCGGCGCGAGAGCGCTCCCGAGCCACCGCGCTGACGGATAGCGCGAGCACCAGCGCGGCGGCCTCGGGGCGCACCAGCGCCGTGGCGCCGACCGCAGCTCCGGCGAGCCACCTCCAGTGACCTCGCGCGATGAGCCACCCTGTGGTTGCGGCGGGCAGCCCGAACAGCGCGAGGGCTGTCTCGAGGCCGTTGGAGCAGGCGACTGCGTAGTGCGGGTCGAGGGCGAGCACCATCGGGGCGACGAGCAGTCCGGGGTGCCAACGCCGGGCGAGAGCCGCCGCCAGTGCGAACGCGGTGAACAGCCCGCCGAGGCCCAACCCGAACCCACCCCAGGCCATGGTGTCGGCGAGCGGCCATCCGAACCGGTGGGGCAGGATCAGCAGAAGCGTCCACCCGAGGTTGGTGTACCCCTCGATCGGCGGGTCGCCTGTGTTGTACGCCAGGCCTTCGCCGGTGGACGCCAGGAGCGCATAGCGGGCGGAGATCCAGGCATCGTCGACCAGCGTCGGCACGGAGCCGATAGCGAGCACGACGTACGCCACGACGCACAGAGCGAGACCGGCCGAGAACACACCGAGGGCGCCGCGTTCCTGCATAGGTTCTGTTAAACCACGCTTCGCCCCGGCGGGTGTGAGGAGGCTGTGTGGCCGATCGTCAGTTCGAGGAGGGCACGACCCTCGATCGCTTCCTCATGGAGACGATGCGCGCCACGCCGGGGGCCACCGGTCACTTCGTGAACCTGTGCCAGAGCATCGCCCTCGCCGGCAAGATGATCTCGGCCCGGGTGAACCGCGCCGGACTGGCGGGCCTCCTCGGCGATACGGGCGAGGTCAACATCCAGGGCGAGTTCGTCCAGAAGCTCGACCGCTATGCGAACACGACCTTCATCCGCTCACTGGAGCATCGTGGCCACACGGCGATGGTGGTGAGCGAGGAAGAAGAGGAGCCGGTGCTGGTGCCCGCCCGGTTCGGTCGTGGCCGCTATGCGGTGACGGTCGACCCGCTCGACGGTTCGTCCAACATCGACGTGAACGCCACCATCGGCACCATCTTCGGGGTGTTCCGTCGCGTCACCCCGGCCTCGGGCCCCGCTGGCCTCGAGGATGTGCTGCGACCCGGGCACGAGATCGTGGCGGCTGGCTACATCGTGTACGGATCAGGCACCCTGTTCGTGCTCGGCACTGAGTTCGGCGTGAACGGGTTCACGCTCGATCCCACGGTCGGCGAGTTCTTCCTGTCGCACCCCAACATCCGCATCCCGACCGGGGCGACCTACTCCTGCAACGAGGCCTACAGCCTGCAGTGGTCGCGCGAGGTGCAACAGTGGCTGCACGAGCGCAAGGTCCTGGGCTGGCGGTCGAGGTATATCGGTAGTTTGGTGGCAGATTTCCACCGCAACCTGCTCAAGGGCGGTGTGTTCCTCTACCCGGGCACGACCGAGGCTCCGGGAGGCAAGCTGCGCCTGTTGTACGAGGCGTTCCCCCTGGCCTACCTCGCGGAGCTCGCCGGAGGGGCGGCTACGGACGGGCGGCAGCGCATCCTCGACCTGACCGCAGCGTCGGTACACGACCGAACGGCCCTGTTCATCGGCGACATGCAGGCCGTCAGTGAGCTGACGTCGGGGTGATCTGCATCAGGTTACTGCGGCCGTCCGCGGGGAGGCGACGGTGGCAGGATCGGTGCATGGATGGAGCGCGCTCGGGCTTTCGTGGGCCGGGGGGCGGATGTCATTCGCGGAGCCAGGGGTGCCGCGGCACTACGCCCCGAGCCGCGCGGTTCGCATCACCCACATCGACCTGACCCTCCGGTTGTGGCCGGAAGCGCGCCGGTTCGAAGGTGAGGCCACCATCTCGCTGGAGCCGCTCGCCACCTATGCGGGCAGGTTCGCACTCGACCTCGATGAGGTGGACGTCGTGGCTGTGGAGGACGCGGACGGCCTGGCGCTCGACTGGTCCCATGATGATGGCGCATTGACCATCCGCGGCTCAGCACCCACCGCCGTCCGCGTGCGGTGGACGGGGAATCGTCCGCGGCGGGGGCTGTATTTCACCGGCCCAACGTCATGGGCTCCAGGACGCCAGCACATGGCGTGGACCCAGTGTCAGGACGAAGACGGCCACTTCCTGCTGCCGTGCCACGACCACCCTGGCGTGCGGCACGGCTGGCGCATCCGGCTCGAGGGTCCCGCTGGCTACACCCTCCTCTCCAACGGCGCCCAGATCGACTCGGGCGAGGCTGATGGGCGCGCGTATGCGGTGTTCGAGCAGGCTCAGCCGATGCCGGTGTACTTGCTCACCGCCGTGTGTGCGCAGCTCTCCGCCGTCGAGGACCGGTGGCGTGACCGACCCGTTCGCTACCTGGTGCCCGTGGGTGAGGAGGCGCACGCCCGGACCTCGATGGGCGCCACCCCAGCGATGATGGAGTTCCTCTCCGAGCGCACCGGCGTCGACTACCCATGGCCCCGCTACGATCAGGTGGTCGTGCACGACTTCGTGTTCGGCGGCATGGAGAACACCGCCTGCACCACGATGACCGATGTGCTGCTCGTGCCGCCCAATGCGCGGCTCGAGTGGGACCCGGAGAGCCTGGTGGTGCACGAGCTCGCGCACCAGTGGTTCGGCGACCTGGTCACCTGTCAGGACTGGTCGCAGGGGTGGTTGAACGAGAGCTGGGCCACCCTGTGCGAGGCCCTGTGGTGGGAGCACACCCGGTCCGCGGCCGATGCCATGTGGTACCGGTTCGAGACGATGCAGCAGTACTTCCACGAGCATGATGGACGGTACCGTCGGCCCATCGTGTCATACACCTTCCGTGAGCCCATCGACGTGTTCGACCGGCACCTGTACCAGAAGGGCTCCTGTGTGCTGTGGACCCTGCGTGCCGAGCTGGGCGAGGGACCGTTCTGGGCAGGCGTCACGGCCTACCTGACAGCCCGTGCCCACCAGGTGGTGCACACCCGCGACTTCCAGCGGGCGCTCGAGGAGACCACCGGACGCAACCTCGACGGCTTCTTCCACCAGTGGCTCCACCAGGCCGGCCACCCGGCGCTCACTGTGGTGCTCGGCGAGGAAGACGGGCTGCTGACGGTGCGTGTCCGTCAGACCCAGTCCGGGGATGATGTCCCCGACGCCTTCCACTTCACGTTGCCCATCGAGATCACTCTCGCTGACGGCGGCACTCGCTCGCTGCGGCTGCCCGTCCGGGAGCGCGAGCGCGGCTGGGCCGTGCCGGTGGACGGCGAGATCGCGGCGGTGCGGGTGGATCCAGACCTGAGCGTGCTCGCGCGGATCACGCTCGAAGGCCCCACCCGATGGATCGCCCCGCTGCTGGAAGACGCCAGCCCGGCGCTCGCACTCCGCGCCGCGCGGGCCCTGCTCGCCACGG
Organism: Myxococcota bacterium; assembly: GCA_047609825.1. GTDB lineage: Bacteria > Myxococcota_A > UBA796 > UBA796. The sequence continues at coordinate 29,072 of JBLFXJ010000005.1, read as the reverse complement.
GCTCGGTGAAGGGCACGGCGGCTGTCGTGGCAGCGCTGCTGAACGACGGCCACTTCGGGGCGCGCTCGCAGATGGCGTCACTGCTCGGCAAGCACGGCGGCGCGCTGGCGAAGGAGGCCCTGCTCGCCGTCGCGACGGACGCGGATGCGGACGCCCGTGTGCGTCGGTCGGCCGTACAGGCCCTCGGCACCTTTCGCGACGAACAGGTCGCGGACGCGATGTTTGGTTTGCTGGCGGCGGATCTGCCCACGATACAGCTCCGCGGCGCTGCCCTCACCACGCTGGGCGCGACCCACGACCCGCGTGCCCTTCCGGTCCTGCAGCGCCACCTCGAGGTGCCGTCGTGGGCAGACCACGTGCGCCAGCGCGCGCTGGCAGCGCTCGCGCAGAGCCGGGATGATGGAGCGCTCCCCATCCTGGTCGCAATGAGCGCGGCAGACCAGCCGCCGCGTGCGAGGGGGGCGGCTGCAGCGGCCCTCGGGGTGCTCGGCGACGCCCTGCCGGACTGCAAGCGCCCTGCGCGCGAGCGTCTCGTGCAGATGCTGTCGGAGCCTGGATTCCGGGCCCAGCTCGGGGCGCTCTCGGGGCTCACCACCCTGCGGGACCCGGCTGCGCTCGGCGCGCTGGAGCAGGTGCGCACGACAGCACCCGATGGTCGCACCCGTCGACTCGCCTACGAAGCCCAGGTGCGCACGCGGGAAGGGGGCAGCTCGGAGGCGGGCATGGCCCGTCTGCGCGAGCAGCTCGAGGGGCTCGCCGAGGAGAACCGCAAGCTCCGCAGCCGGATCGAGAAGCTCGAGGTCAGCCCCCGAACGGATTGATCGCCAGGCGATAGGTGCCGCGGTTGGTGCCGTAGCGGGGGTCGGTGTAGCCAGCCACCCGAACTACGACCTCCTCGCCCTCTGCGACATAGGCCACCACGATCTCGCCGCCGACGGACTCGATGTCGGCGCAGATGATGGCATCATCCGCGCACAAGCGATGGACCGAGAGCACGGTGTCGAAGTCCGTACCCGCGGGGTCGATGAAGAAGCTCCAGTTGCCGGACCTTGGCGCTCGCCAGGCGAGCAGGTCGTCGCCGCCCGAGGTGTAGGGGCAGGCGAAGGGGTTCAGGGTGTCGTCGGCCGACGAGGTGTCTCCGTCGTGCACCGCAGCGCCCAGGGCCTCGCCGAGGTCGGAATCCTTCGGCATGTCGGGACCAAGGGTCACGTTCAGCCGGAAGAATCCCTCGCTGTCCGACGCGAAGCCGTCCACCACGACCACGATTCGCTCGGCGGCGTCGAGTCGGACGCCCAGCTCGGACTGCGACACAATTCCGGTCTCGATGTCGTCATTGCATGCGATCTCTGCGCCCGTACAGCTCTCCAGCACGTACAGCTTGCTGTCGTACAGCGCCTCGAGGGTATCGAACCGCCAGCAGCCGTTGCCCGGCGCCGTCCACTGATACGCCAGCTCCGGGCCATCGTCGGCATCGCCGCCGCAGGTGCCCGTGAGCTCGTTGCCGGCGCCAACGGTGGTGCCACTGGCGACATCGGCCCCGAACACAGCACCCAGGTCCTCGTCGACGCAGGCGGACTCGGGGTCGATGTCGGTGTCGGTGTCGGTGTCGGTGTCGGCATCCGTGTCGGCATCCGTGTCGGCGTCCGCATCGGTGTCGGCATCCGCGTCGGTGTCGGCGTCCGCATCGGTGTCGGCGTCCGCATCGGTGTCGGCGTCCACCACCGCCGACGTGTCTGCTCCAGACGTGAGCTTCGCATCGAGCTCGGCGCCGGTGATCCAGCATCCGGAGAGCAGCAGCGCTGGTACGAGGCGAACCATCGCCGGCTCCTTATCGCACATCGCTGGCTGTGTCCGCAGACGTTCCACCCGTCGCGGTGCGGGATGGCTCACCCGCCGCGAACCACGTGTACACGTCAGGGTCGGCCCTGAGCAGGGCGTCGGGGTCGGCATGGAACAGAGCGAACGACTCGGCGAAGCTCTCGTGGGCGTTGCGATCGCCGTACCGCGTAGGGCCTCGTCCGCCCCAGACCTGCAGGTAGGCGTCGACCACGGGTCCGCGTCGGCCCAGTCCCCGGTACTCCCGACGGGCCGCACGCCAGCGCTCCCTGGGCGCGTCAGCCGTCCGGAGCATGGCGTCCCAGGCCGCTGCATGAGGCCGGTCGGCGATGGCGTGCCCGAGCTCGTGCAGGAGGGTGAGCAGGCCCGTCGGGCGCGGGGCGGTCACCGGCCCGACGAATGCGTTCACTCCCTCGAATGCCGCATCGAACACCATGAGTACCGGCGGGCTGCTCCGGCTGTCATACCAGGCGAGCTCGCGGACTGGAGCCCGGGGACTGCGCTGGCGCCGCTCAACGACCAGGCCGGAGACCAGGCCGCGCGCGACGGGGTCCAGCAGGCTCAGGGCGTCGCGGAGCTGCACGAGCTCGGCTTTGGACCAGCTGGAGTCCGGGCCATTGCGGACGGAGACGCGGGCGAGCGCGCCCGCGTCCAACAACGCCTCGGGCGAGGCCGGCGTGGGTGGCTCAGCCGCGGGGCCGGGCGCGCCACTCGCCACTCGCATGTCACCATCGGGCTCTACCCACACGGTCACTGGGATTCGGCTGTCGGGCCCTTCCAACCACAGGTCCACCTCCCCGCCGCGGTCCCGCCGATAGCCGCACACCGCAACGGCGAGGCGCTCCTGCGGAGCCAGCTGCGCAGGGGTCGACACGGGGCCGGTCGCCGCGGACGAGATCGTGCGCCCGCGGTCGAACGCATGCGCGATCCACCGCTCGATACCCGCAGCAGCAGCGGGGTCCGGCGGCTCGAGGGGGTACTGCAGTGGCGCGTAGTGCAGGCCGATGGTGGCGCACCCCAGGAGCGCCAGCAGGATCACGTGCGAACCAGCGTGACCACCGATTCGATGTGGTGGGTGTCGGGGAACAGATCGAAGCAGCGAACCGACCGGATCGTGTAGCCGGGGGCCTCCTTGAGGTCGCGGGCCGCCGCGGGCGCATGGCACGCGACATACACGATTACCTTCGGGCGGTTTCGCACCAGGCGCTTCAGCACCCCTCGCGCCCCCGCCCGCGGCGGGTCGAGGATCACCGCGTCGAACGCGTGCCGGGCCGGATCGAACCGTTCCACCCGCTGCGTGATGGCGGTCACGGGCAGCCCCTCGGCGGCGCGCGCCAGGTCGCCCACCGCTTGCCCGACAGACTCCACAGCGAGCACCGGCATCCCCCGCGCCGCGAGCGGGACGGCAAAGTTGCCGATGCCCGAGTACAGGTCCAGCGCGCGCTCGCACCCCTCGAGCTGGGCGAGGACGTGCTCGACGAGCAGCGCGTTCGCCTCGAGGTTCACCTGGTAGAACGCCTTTGGGCCGGCCTGCAGGCGCACGCCTGCGACCTCGAGCACGAGGCGGGAGTTGCCTGCGAGCTTACGGCCATCCAATGCCACATCTCCCAGAGTGGCGATCCGCTCCCGCACCGCCCGGGGCACCGATCCCTGGGACTGGAACGCGAACACGACCCGGGTGCCGTCCGAGCGGAGCTCCACCTCGTGCAGGCCCCGGGTCAGCTCTGGCGACCCCGCCAGCGTCGCGCGCAGCTCGCCGAGCGCGGCCTGCACTTCCGGCCGTGCGATCCGGCAGGTGTCCACGTCCACGAGATCGTGGGAACGGCGCGCGCGGTACCCGACTTGCCCATCGCGGATCCCAAGCTTGATCCTGGCGCGGTGGCCGAACGGGCGCGGGGATGGCACGACCTCCGGCGGAGTCTCCTGCCGGAAGGCGCGTGCGACCATCTGGGCGAGCGCTCGGTGGCGGGCGTCCTGGGAGAGGGTGGCCAGGTCGCACCCACCGCAGCGCGTGATCCACGGGCACTCGGGGGTGATGCGGTCCGGGGAGTCGCTGATCCGCGCGTGCACCACGCCGTCCACCGTGTGCCCGCGCTGGGATGTGGACTCCCACATCACCGTGTCGCCTGGAACGGCGTCGCCCTCGACCCGGACGATCGTGCCGCCGGGCAGGCGTCCCCCCGCGCGGCCGTCTGGGAGCACCCAGGTCACGTCGAGCTGCGGCACCGGACCTCCAGGGAGCGGCGGGGTAACCTCGCGTGGGAGGTGGAGCGATGGGCGCGGCGGTGTGGATGCTGTTGGCCTCGTGCGCGGCCCCGGTCCCGGAGCCTTCGCCGGAGCAGGGCGTGCGGGTGCGCATGGACTTCACCCGTCCCGGCGGCGTGTACGACGCGCCGTTTCCGTCGGACGACCTGCTGCGGGCGGGCCGGGTCGACCTGTCGGCCTACCCCGCACCTGACGACAACCCGTACGTAGGAGCGGTGCTCGGGAGCCTCGCCGGGGCGACGGGCTTCGCGACCACCGGTGGCGTGTTCCTCGCGCTGGACGGCCCGCTCGAGCTCGCGCCGATCGCCGCTGCCGACACACTGGGACCGGACGCTGCGATCTGGCTCGCGCCAGTGGACGATCTCGATGCACGGGTGCCTCTCGACGTGCTGCTCCAGCACGATCCCGGTCCATTCGGCGCCCCGTGGCTCCTGTCTGCGCTGCCCGTGCAGGGAGCTCCGCTGCGCCCGGGGATTCCGCACGTGCTCGTCGTGACCGCCGATCTACACCCCGACCTCGTGCAGTCCGATGCGGTCGCGACGATCATCGGCGGTGGCGCTCCACCAGGGCTCGAGCCCGGGGCCCTCGCGTCGTACCGCGCCGCACTCTCAGCGGTCATCGCGGCAGGCGTGCCGGCCGACAACATCGCCGCCGCGACTGTGTTCACGCCGGCTGACCCGGTCACTGCATTCCGCCGTGCTGTGCACGCGGCCCGCGGTGCGACACCGGAGGCGCCATCGCTCGTGCTCACAGAGGCGTTCGACGGGTTCTGCGTGTTCGAGGGCCGGGTCCAGATGCCGGTGTACCAAGAGGGTGCCGCTCCGTACGAGGTCGAGGGCGGCGGCTGGGTGACCGATGACGATGGGGTGTTGGTGCAGCAGCGCCTGGCCGAGTCCAGGCTGTGGCTCACGCTGCCCCGCACGCCGACGCCACCTGGCGGATTCCCCGTCGCGGCGATGATCCGGACCGGCGGGGGAGGGGACAACCCGCTCGTGCATCGTGGGGTCCGGGACGAGAACGGCGACGTCATCGAGCCCGGCACTGGACCCGCCGCCGAGTTCGCCCGCGCGGGCTGGGTCGGCGTGAGCGTGGACGGGCCGCACGGAGGCCCACGGAATGTCACCGGTGGCGACGAGCAGTTCCTGATGTTCAGCATCATCAACCCGCTCGCGACCCGCGACAATGTCCGACAGTCCGCCCTCGAGATCGCGCTGTTGCCCGACATCGTGCGGTGGATCGCGGTGGACGGCTCGGAGTGTGCGGGTGCCGATCCTCTGCCGACCCTGGATGTCGAGACCATGGCGTTGATGGGCCACAGCATGGGCGCCACCATCGCGCCGCTGGTGCTCACGGCGGAGGCGCGGTATCGCGGCCTGATCCTGTCGGGAGCGGGGGGGAGCTACGTGCACAATCTCGTGTACAAACAGAGCCCGATCCCCGTCCGCCCGCTCGCCGAGAGCATTCTCGGGTACGTCGGCCGCGAGCTGCACCCGCACGACCCCTTCCTCTCCGTGCTGCAGTGGGCGGCCGAGCCGGCCGATCCGCCGCCCTACCTCGCCGCGCTCGTCCGCGAGGGCTCGGCGCCACACACGCTCATGGTGCAGGGCATCGTAGACACCTACATCCTTCCCCCCATGGCCAACGCGACCAGCCTGTCAGCTGGCCTGGATCTCGGCGGTGCAGCGCTGGACGAGACCCACCCCGACCTGGGCGACTTCGAGCCCATCTCTGCTTTGCTGCCGCTGGTCGGAGGCGCCGCCGTCACGCTCCCCGCGTCGGGCAACCGTGCTGGCCGCACGGCGATCGTTGTCCAGCATGCGCAGGACCCGGTGGAAGACGGTCATGAGGTGGTGTTCCAGTCCGAGCTTCCCAAGGCGCAGGTGCGGTGCTTCCTCGAGACCTTGGCCGACGGGCGCGCGCCCGTGGTGCCGGCGGCGGAGGGTGCCTGTGACTGACGGGCTCGCGGTGATCATCCCCACGATCGGGCGGAGCACCTTCCTCGGGCCGCTGCTAGCAGACCTGGACCAGCAGGCCAGTGCGGACGTGGCGATCGTGGTGGTGGACCAGTCCGACGGCCTGGAGGCTGCCCGAGTGAGGACCCTGGTCGCGCAGTACGCACGGGTACGACTCGAGCGGCGCGCCCCCGGTCTGCCGGCAGCCCGAAACCATGGCGCGGCCTGCACAGAGGCGCCCATCCTCCTGTACTTTGACGACGACGTGCGACTGCTCCCCGGCTGTCTCGATGCGCATCGGGCTGTCTACGCCGACCCAACCGTCGGCGGGGCCGTGGGGCGGATCATCGAGCGATTTGTCCGACCGAACACCGTGGATACGTGCAATCGCGTGAGTCGGTCCGGCCGGGTGCGCACGAACCTGATGGGCACCACGCCCTGCGATGTACAGACCCTCAAGGGCGCCAACATGTCGATCCGGCGCCGCGCCCTCGCCGAAGCCGGCGCGTTCGACGAGGGCTACCTCGGGACGGCATTCCTCGAAGATGCTGATCTGACCACGCGGATTCGCCGGAATGGATGGTCGCTCAGGTTCGTTCCCGAGGCCGAGGTGGTGCACTTGTCAGCGCCGCAGGGCGGGGTGCGGGTGGAGTCGGACCGGATGACAGAACGCTGGCGGTTCGAGAACACCGGCTACTTCCTCCGCCGTCATCGCGGTAGGGTCGGGCTGGTCGCTGCTGTGCCCACCTTCGCCGCCATCGCGGCGCGTCGGGCGGTGGCGTGGAGGCAGCCCGACGTGGTCCCCGAACTGATGGAAGCGCTCATACGCGGCTGGCGGCGCGCAGGATGAGCGAGCGGAATGCCGTCGGCCCCCTGCTGGGACTGGTCGTGGGTGCGCTGCTGGGCGCGCTTGGCGGGCTGTGCTTCGCTGGGATCGAGCTATCGGTGTTGCTCTGGGCCGGGTACGCCGTGCCGGACCCGTACGCAGGCCGGTATGCGCTGTCGCTGTACGCGGTGGTGGGTGCCACGACCGGCGCCGCAGTCGGCGCCACGGGGCTGTGGGGAGCCGGCTGGTCGGTCGCCACCACGCTGGTCTGGGTGGGCATCCTGCTCTCGGGCAAGGTCGCAGCAATGGCCGTGGAATCGGGCGCGCCTCCGTGGTTCGGCGCGTTCATCGCAGGCCTGTTCATGTTCGGCGTGGGTCAAGGGGCCGGTCGGCTCCCCGGCCTGCCTGCCAACCTGATGCACGCGGGTGCGGCGACCCTGTTCCTCTGGGCGGGGGTCGCGATTCCCGTGAACCTCCACTTGCTCGCCGGCGCTGGCGACGGGCTCGCTGTGCTGGTGGACGGGTTGCTGCTCCTCGGCGCGATCGCGCTCGGCAGCCTGGTCGCGGTGATCAGCGGCGAGCGGCCACCCGTGATCGCGCTGGTCCTCGGCACCGCGCTGGCGTGGGGTGCTGCATGGCCCAAGCTCACTGCGGATGCCGACACCGCATGGCCGTCCGCGAGCCAAGGCGGGCGGCCGGTGGTGTTGATCGCCATCGAGGGCTTCCGGGCCGACCGCATGCCGGCGATGGGCCACCACAACGCCACCACACCGAACATCGACGCGTTCGCGGCTCGTGGTCTGTTCTATCGGCAGGCGAGCGCCACCGCGCCGTGGAACATCCCCTCTCTCGCCACCCTCCTGACCGGCCGGCTGCCGGCAAACCATGGCGCCGGCGTCAATGACGGTCGGTCGAATCACAACGGCCCGCTGCGCACCGACGCCGAGACCGTCGCTACGGTCCTCGACGAGGCTGGCTACACCACGATGGCCGTGACGGGGGATCCCTGGCTGCAGAACTACTGGTTCGATCGTGGCTTCGACCGGTGGGACGCTGTACCTTCCGCGGGGCCGCTGCCGGCGCTGGTGCATCCCTGGGTGGTGCTCACCGGCGATCCGTTGCTGTGGTCGATCCGGCGCGATGGAGAGGATGTGACCGACGCAGCCGTCGCAGCCGTCCAGCGGCAGCGCGGAGGCGCGTGGTTCCTGTTCGTCCACTACATCGACGTGGCCCCCCCATTCTCGTATTCGGCGGCCGACGCTGACGCGATCGGAGGCGTGCGTACCCACCCCTCAGACAGCTACGACGCGTCGCTCCATGGGGTGGACCGGGAGGTCGGACGCCTGCTCCGCGCGCTCCCCGAGGGCGCCGTTGTGGCGGTGGTTGGCACCCATGGGCTCGAGATCAACGAAAAGCGCCCCCGCGGGAAGTTCGTGCCCCTGGCTGCGCGCTCGGGCCACAGCCTGAATCAGGAGCTGATCCACGTCCCCGTGATCTTCGGTGGCATAGGCAATGACTTCACCGATCAGCCGATCTCGACGGTGGACGTTGGCCCCACCTTGCTCCGGGCTGTAGGCGCGCCAGCGTTGGCCGAGGCCGACGGGCGACCGCTCCCGCGTGAAGGGCAGCAGGTGATCCATGCCAGCTCGATCCGCTGGGGGCCCGAGCAGCAGGCGATCCGCCTCCGAAACCACAAGCTGATCGTTGCCCTCGGAGGCACCTGGCGCCTGTTCGACCTGGCCCGGGATCCCCGAGAGGCACAGCCCATCCGGCCCGGCGATCCCGAGGTCGACCAGCTCAAGCGCGCGCTCGGGGCCGAGCTCGGCCGACCTGGCAGCGGCGGTCGGTGGGAGAACCGCGAGTCGACGACCCGCCGGCTGGGCGCGTGGTTGCTGCGTCTACAGAACACGTCGCGCTGACGGAGGGCACATGGCACGAGGAAGGGACGAATTCCAGGCCCACAAGGCGGGGGTGGCGGCGCTCGGGCGCAGCCTGTCGCGCCGGGCGGGCAGCCGGTGCGAGCTGTGCGGAGAGGGGGAGGGGCTACGTCCGATCGAGGTGGCGGGAGGGCCAGCCGAGCCGGACCCCGAGTGGGCGCTGTTGGCGTGTGAGCGCTGCCGCGATGCGATCGGCCCGAAGCCGAAGTGGGAGGCCGCGGAGCTGCGGTTCCTCGAGACTGCGGTGTGGTCCGATGTCGTGCCCGCGCAGCTGGCGGCCGTGCGGCTGACCCGATCGCTCGCAGCATCCGGCGTGGGTTGGGCGACCGACCTGCTCGACGGCCTGTACCTCGACCCGGTTGTCGAGGGGCTCCTGTGAACGATGCCTTGCTGGCGCAGCTGGTGCCGGGGCTGGTCGTGGTGCTGCTGTGCACCGGCCTCGGCGCGATCGTCGGCTCTGCCTCTGCCATCCTCCTGATCCAGCAACGACGGGTGCCGCCGGTCGTCACCGCGATCGCGGGGGTCGCACCGGCCCTGGCTCCGACCCTCGTGGCGCTGATGTTCATCGGCGGGGACGACCCACTGGCCGGTGCCTTGGCGGCAGCAGGGGCGGCATTCGTCGGGGGCATCGCGACCATGGGCGTCGTGGTGATCACCGGGGTGCTCCTGGCGGTCGCGGGGGCCCGCCCCCTGCCGCGGCGCTGGCCAATGTTCGGGGTCGGTCTCGCGGGCGCGCTCGTCGTCGCGGGGCTGGCTGCGGGCGCGGGCTACGCCGTGGACAACGCCGTGTTCGGCAATGTGCGGGCGCTCGCCTACGCCGTGACGGGCGTGATCCTGGCGGCAGGCATGCTCGGCGGGGGCGACGGCGAGGGTGCGGGGGCTGAGGTGTGCGGCGGCGCGAGCCTGCTCCTGCCGCTGTTGGTCGCCGCCGGTGAGTCGGCGGAGCGTGGCCTGGTGCACCTGATCCTGCTGCAGCGCCTGCCGGAGGTGCCGGCGCCCCAGCGGGTCGAGCTCGTTCAGCGGTTCCTCGATGCATTCTCGCCCGAGCTGGCCTGGGGAACGGGTGCGTTGGTGGTGGCGAGCCTGGTCGCGGTGGTGGGTGCCACCGTCGCAGTGCGAGAGGGTGCCGCGCGTGCGGCAGGCGCGGCAGCGGGAGCCCTCTGGCTCGTCGCAGCCTTCGTCGTGCTCTGGGGCCCGTCGCTGTCCGAGGCGGCCCTGTTGGAGGTCGTGGCGTCGATGGTGCCCTGACCCTGCGCTCAGACCGTGCGCCGCCCCCATGGTTCGTTATCTGGGGCCACCAGGAGGGTCTGTGCCGAACGCGTACATCTCTGGCACCGGATTCTACGTGCCGCCTCGTGTGGTGACGAACACCGATCTCGTCGAAGCACACGGGATGGAGACCACCCACGAGTGGATCGTCAAGCGCACCGGGATCGAGGCGCGCCGATTCGCAGATGAGGGCGTCTGTTCGGCGGATCTCGCGGTGCCTGCCGCCGAAGCGGCGCTTGAGCAGGCTGGCCTCGAGCGTGCCGAGCTGGATATGATCATCTTCTGCACCCTGTCGCCGAAGCACGCATTCCCGGGCGACGGCGTGTACTTCCAGGAGAAGTTCGGGCTGTGCGGCGAAGGGGCGCGGTACATCCCGGCGCTCGACATCCGCAATCAGTGCTCCGGGTTCCTCTACGGCCTCTCCGTCGCCACCTCGATGGTGAAGTCCGGCGCGCTGAAGAACGTGCTGCTGATCGGTGCCGAGACGCACTCCGCCGCACTCGATCTCTCCACGCGCGGGCGCACGGTGTCGTCGCTGTTCGGAGATGGCGCGGGCGCCGTCATCGTCTCGGCGACCGACGAAGATCGCGGTGTGCGGGCTTGGCAGCTCGGCGCAGACGGCCGCTACGCCGACAAGCTGTCCCAGAAGGTGTGGGACATGACCAAGCGCCCATTCATGCCCCTGGACAGCGAGGGCGTGGGCCAGGTCGACCCCAGCCACATGTGGGCCCAGATGGAGGGGCGGCTGGTGTTCAAGAACGCCGTGGAGCGCATGGTCCAGGCGCTGATGATGGTCTGCTGGGAGCAGGGCATCACCGATCTCGCCGACATCGATCTGTTCTGCTTTCACCAGGCGAACATGCGAATCAACCAGATGGTGGCGAACACTCTGAAGATCCCGCAGGACAAGCTGGTCCACAACATCCAGCGCTACGGCAACACCACCGCCGCCACCATCCCGATCCTGCTCGCCGAGGCCACGCGCAGCGGCAAGCTCCAGCCGGGCATGAAGGTGGCCTGCGTCGCGTTCGGCAGCGGCTTCACCTGGGGAGCGGCGATCATCGACTGGTGAGGTCGGCGCCTTCGGGTGGCGCCAGGCGGATCGGTCCGAGGGGGCCGGCGGTAGCGCTCCAGCAGGCGGCCGCCGATGCGAGGTCGGATGCGTCGCTGCCGAGCCAGGGGAGCACGGTGCGCCAGACCTTGTCGGGCGACCATCCCAGATCCCGGAGCTCCCGGATCGAGGTGCTCGCGTGCCGCTTGGCCAGCTTGGCGCCGTCTGGCGCGAGCACCAGCGGGGTGTGGAGCCAGGTAGGGGGCGTGGCGCCGAGCGCTCGCCAGAGCTGGATCTGGGTGGCCGTGAAGTCGAGCAGGTCTGCCCCGCGCACCACCTCGGTCACGCCGTCGGCGATGTCGTCCGCGACCACAGCCAGCGTGTACGCGAACACACCGTCGCGGCGGCGGAGCACCGGGTCACCCAGCCTCGCGGGCTCCACGGTGCGGGTGCCCCAGCGTCGGTCGCGAAACGTGACCTCGCCGGACGGGATGCGAAACCGCACCGTGCCTTCGGCATGCCCTGCATCGCGGCAGGTGCCCAGGTAGACACCGCCCGAAGCCCGGATCATCCTCCGGGTGCACGCGCAGTTGTAGGTGACGCCGGCCAGGCGGCCCAGCCACGGGGTGTAGTCCCGCGAGGACTGCGCGGGCACCTCTTCGTCCCAGGTCAGGCCGAGCCACTCGAGGTCGCGGCGCTGCCCCTCTGCCGCGTCTGTCCGTGCCCGTCCTCCGTCCACGTCCTCCATCCGGAGGAGCACGCGGCCACCCGCCGCACGGGCGGAGAGCCATGCTCCAGCAAATGCGCAGATGTTGCCCAGGTGCAGATCGCCCGATGGGGTTGGGGCGAGGCGGCCAGTGACGGTCATCGGTAGTCGAAGCCGAGCTGGGCGCCTGCGGCGAACACCCTCCCTCCGACGGGCAGGCTGTCGGCGGCCACCGGATAGCCGGCCAAAGGGGTGGCGCTGCTGCGTGGCAGGGCCGTGGTGGCCAGGAGGTGCGCTTGGAAGAAGGCGTCGAACCTGAGGGCGCCATCCACCAGGTCGAGTGGGTCCCAGGTCTCGAGGCCGACCCCGCCGGTGATCAGCGTCCGGCTCGCATCGAGGATCGCACTCGCCGGACCTTGGCTCACGAGGGGAGTTGGCTCGATGCCGACCCCGCAGCGGGCCGCGAGCCGCAGGTACCTCCAGCCACCGCCGACCTCCCACCGAGGTGACCACAGCTCGGCCCCGGTCCGGAGCGACCAGACCGAGCGCAGCTCGACCTGGTACGGGTTGCCATCCGACCAGCGATCGACCTGTACCAGGGGTGAGGTGACCACGGCATCGGTGGCCTTGGCGACACTGAGCTCGAACCTGCGCCAGTCCGTGAATCGGGTGTCAACAAGGAGTGTGAGGCGGTCCTTCCACGACCAGGCGGCGCCGAGCTGCAGGCGCGGCGGCACATAGTGATCGAACAAGGCCAGCTCGGCCGTCGCTACGATGGCTGTCGTGTACGGGTCGAGCTCGCCAACGTCATCCACGGTCAGGTTCGCCTGCACGTCCGTCCGCACCACGAGCGGAACGCCGACGGGTGCATGGTAGCCCGCACCGATCCGCAGCCCCTCGAGCGCCGAGGTCCACGCGCCGAGGTCGAGCTGGATGCCGATCACCGGTGCCAAGGCGGGCTTCACGTCGAGGTCGACCGAGTGGACATCCACCACGAGCGTGTCTTGCCCGGCACCATCGGTGGTCGGCGGCGCCAGGCTCGCGTCGAGGGTCGCCTGCGCATCGACGATCACGCGCGCCAGCAGGTCCAGCGCCATGCCGACCTGGACCCCGGGTGCCACCTCGCCCCCGACGCCCGCCGTGACCACGAACCGCTGCAGGCGGTTCTGCCACAGTGCGTAAGTGGGCAGCCCAGGCTCGAATGTGCGGAATCGGATCAACGTGTTCGTGGGCACGTAGACAACGGCACCGAGGCCGAACTTGGAGCCGAGGTGCCGTGCGAACGCCAACTCCAGACCCATGGCGGGCGGCATCGAGGCGTCCCACTCCAGCGGCGGGTCGGCCGAGTCCACTACGCCATCGCGGTTGGTGTCCCACCACAGGGGCGGAGGCGCCTCGAAGCTCGCGGTCGCTCCCAACAGGCCCAGGCTGACCTGCGGCTGACGGACGTCCGACAGGCCGGCGGGATTGAGGTACGCCGCAGTGCCATCCGACACCGCCGCGACGCCTGCTCCGGCCATGCCGGTCCACCGAGCGCCGAGCCCGAACGTCTCCGGCACGGAGGCGAACGCCGGCAGCGAGGCCAGGATGGCGACGATCAGGAGTATCCGAGCTCCGGCACGGGCACCTGTGCGCGCCGCTTCAGCGCGGTGATCAGCATCTCGGAGGTGGCGTTCGGCATGGCCTGGCTCAAGCACGCGACCAACCCACTCAGGTAGGCGGTGGCCATCCCCGAGCCTCGGTATCGGCCCACGGCGCCACTCTCCTCCGTGATGCCGTAGCCATGCGCCAAGAATTTGTCGGACAGCACGCCCCACTCCTTGCGCGGGAACCGGCGTGGGTCGAAGTAGAAGAACTTGTCGATGGGGCAGTCCGGGTGGGCCGCGACCCCCACGGTCTCGGGGAGATCCGCGGGGTAGGCGCGGTCGCCCTTCGGGTGGGCAGCGGCGAGCACCACCGACCCCTTGTCCACCGCGGCTGCGCAACACTCGCGCAGCAGCAGCGCCTTGCCCATGTTCGGGGTGCCGAGCGACAGGTTCACCACGGTGCACCCGTTGCTCGCCGCCATCTCGATGCCGGCGGCCATGAGCTCGGCGCTCGTGCGGAGCCGCTCGCCCATGATCTTCACCGCGACCAGCGAGGCGTGCGGCGCCAAGCGGAGCACGGCCGCGGCGATCTCGGTGCCGTGGCCGTTCTGGTCTTCGAAGTCTGGCGAGACCAACGCGTGGTTGGTGGCCCCGAGCTGGATGGACCAGCCCTCGATCTTCACGCCCTCCAGCCGCGGATCGGCAACATCGACTCCAGAGTCGATGATCGCGATCTTCACGCCGCGTCCGGTGTATTCCTTTCCTCGATAGCGCAAGCCGTCCCTCCGCGTCGGTGGACTCTACGGGCGGGGCAACCCCACGTCAATGCCGAGCGGCGGCGTCCGCGTCACGCTATGCCGACAGGCGAGGGGTGGCTGGGCCGGTCCGCTGGAGTCGTGTCATGGATGGCATTCACAGCGATCTTGAGACGCTCCGCCAAGTGACTCATCGGCACGCCGGATCCGAGGGTGAGCGCCGGATGCTGCACGAGGTGCGGGAGCGGTTGCCAGCTGGCACTGCGTCGCGGATCGAGGGCTTCGTCGCCTTCACCTCCCCACACGTGATCATCGGACTGCACGCGGCCGTGCTCCTCCTCGCCGGAGTGGCGGGCTTTCAGTGGCCGCTGGCGGCGTTGGTCGTGTGCGCCCTGGGCACCGCGAGTCTGGTCGCCGAGGGCACCGGACGGTTCAGCGCGCTGCGATGGATCCTGCCAAAGGAGGCGTCGTACAACCTGGTGGTGCATCGGCCCGCAGCCGAGACCCGGGGTGCGGTGGTGGTCGCGGCGCCGTTGGATGCGCCGAGGTGGACCCCGAATCGTCCTCAGTGGATGAGCCGCCCGCTCCGCGCGGTGGTGTGGGCGGCGATGGTGGTCACGGCCATCCTGGCGCTGCGTGCCTTGGCCGAGCCATGGGGGCGGCCGACCCAGGCGATGTACGTGGTGTCGCTCATCGTGTTCGCGGTGACCGTGTTGCTGGGGGCGCTCATGCAGCGCTCCGTCAGCGCACAGGCCGACGCATCGGGCTGCGCCGCGGCGCTGGATCTCGATCGTCGCCTCCTCGCCAGACCCGTGGACGGCCTCGACCTGTGGATCGTGTTCACCGGCTGTGCCCACGCCTACCAGAACGGTATGCACGCATTCCTCGCCATGCACCGCAAGCGGCTGGTCGACCCCGTGCTCGTGGTGGTGCTCGACGACCCGGGCAGTCCGCCGTTCGGGGCTGTGCGATCGGAGGGTGCGCTCACGCCCATCCGCCATCGCCCCACCGGCCCGGCGCTGATCGAGCGCCTGCGTTGGTCCGGACTCGCGATCCCCGAGGTGGATCGTCCAGAAGCCACCGATGCCCACGCGGCGACCGAGTGGGGTTACCGAGCGCTCGCGCTCTCCGGGGCGGATGGCACGAGCGACGAGGAGACCTGCAGCGCTGCGGTGGATGTGGTCGAGGCGGCGATTCGGATGTACGGCGATGATGTGGCCCGGGTGCCTGCACTGTCGCTTCGCACGCCCGCCGAGGAGGCCTCGTGATCCTGTGGTTCGCGCTGGTCGCTTCTGGCGGTGAGCTCTCCGGGCTGATCACGGATGGCGGAGGCGCACCGGTCGATGACGTGATGGTCGTCGGCTACGACCAGCGCTTGTCCTACGCCGTCACCTACACCCTGCCCGACGGCACGTGGACGCTCGACGATCTCCCAGCCAATCCCTACCGGATTCGGGTACTGCCACGCGATGACATGAACTTCGTCGAGGCCTGGCTGCCGAACACGGCCCAGTTCTGCCTCGCCGACGTGCATCCGGTCACCCGAAAGGGGTCCACCACGGTGCCGGTAGCGCTGCTCGGTCCTGGAGGGGTGCTGAAGGGTCGGCTCGTGTCGCCGGAGGGCACGCCTGTCGGCGGCGTGCAGATCGGCAGCCGATCCACCCTCGACGGCTCCACCTACCAGCCGAGGTACGCCCTGTCGGAGCTGGACGGCCGGTTCGAACTGCCCGGCCTGCCCCTCGATCGCGGCCTCACCGGTGAGTTCCAGTTCGAGCTCAACGCCTTTGGCTGGCCGAACCAGTGGGTGGGGAGCGTGTACGAGTCCGATGCCGCTGCCCCGATCGAAGTGGGCTTCGAAGGCCCGGTCGAGCTGGGGGATGTCACGCTGCTTCCGGGGATCACGCTCTCGGGAACCGTCCGTGGACCCGCGGGTACGGTGGAGTCGGGGGTGGTCAAGGCGTACACGCCGAGCCAGCTCATCACCGCCGACATCGGCGCAGACGGCACCTGGTCGGTCACGGGCCTGCCCCCCGGCGAGGCGCTGGTGTGGGCGGAGGTCGATGGTCTCGCCACCACCTACTGGGGCGATGTCGACCGTCCGGGTGAGCGGCTGCTGGTGCCGGATGAGCGCGGAGCGGCGGTGATGGACATCACAGCGCCGGCCGAATCGGTGCTCGCCGGGCGCGTGGTGCTCTCCGGGGCGCCCGACCTCGACGGTGCCACGGTGCTCGCCTACAACTCCGACCGCACCGTGGGGGTTGCTGCTGCGGTGGAATCCGATGGCGCCTTCGTCATCGGGGGCCTGTTCGGCGCGGCCTACACGGTGCAGGTGTACGCCGCGGATCAGGGGGGCCTCGACGGCTTCGTCCTCGACGAGGATGGCGACGAGCGGGTGTTCACGCTCGCACCCGAGGCGGTCACGGATGTGGGCTCGCTCAGGGTGCAGCCGGGAGCGAGGGTCGAGGGGACCGTGACGGACCAGACCACCGGCGACCCGGTGTATGGCGCATTTGTGTACGCAGAGTCCTTGTCTACCGAGGAGCGGGTGCTGTCGATCACGGATGCGGACGGCAGGTTCGACATCCCCGGCCTGGTTCCCGACGGCTGGCGGCTGTGGGTCGACTACCAGTACTACTGCGACGACGACCCGGACTGGGTGTCGTGGTACTGGCGTGACCAGGTGAACCCGGCGCTCGGCGGCTCGGTGCGGCTCGCCGCTGGCGACACGATCACCTGGGATGTGGCGATCCCGTCCGATCTCGACCACGACGACATGGGCGATGAGTGGGAGCGTGAGAACGGTCTCAATCCCACGCGGTTCGATGCCACCGAAGACGCCGACGGTGACGGATTCACCAACCTCGAGGAGTACCTCCTGGGCACCGATCCAACCGATCCGGAGGCGGCGGGTGGCTGTGGCTGCGGCGTTGGTCAGGCCGGCGCGCCCACCTGGACTGGCTTGCTGGGTCTCGGCGCGAGGCGCTGATGGGTGTCGTGTGCGTGGACCTCGACGGAACGCTGATCGACAGCGCGCCCGATCTCACCGCGGCGACGAATCGCGTGCTCGCCGAGCGTGGACTTCCCGCGGTCTCCGAGTCCGTGGTCCGCGCCCGCATCGGCGGCGGTGCGAGGGCGCTGATCCGACGCGTGCTCGCCCACCTGGGGGCTCCTCCGGGAGATGAGCACGAGGCGGGGCGTCAGCTGGTCGAGGCCTACCTGGGGGCGCTGACGGTGAGCACGCGCTGCTTCCCGGGGGCGCACGCGGCGCTCACAGCGGTCCGCGATGACGGGCATCGGCTCGCGTTGACCACCAACAAGCCCGGCACCCCCACCGCCCGGCTGCTGGAGCACTTCGCTCTGGGGTCGTTGTTCGATGTGGTGCTGGCCGGCGACACCCTCGACGTGAAGAAGCCTGATCCGCGGCATCTCACCGAGGCCGTGGCTCGGTGCGGCGGCGGGCCCGCCCTGCTCGTGGGCGACAGCCGGACGGATGCCGCCGCAGCCGCAGCGGCTGGCTATCCCTTCATCGCCGTCAGCTTCGGCTACTCCACGGAGCCGGTGGCGGCGCTCGGGGCGGTGCGCATCATCGACCACCTCGACGCGCTCCCCGAGGCCGTGCGGGCCGTCATGCCCTGCGCGTGAGCTCCACCGCATAGACGGGCAGCCCGCGCCGGCGGAACTTGGACTGGTAGTTCGTCTCGATATCATCGGGCCATGGGGCATTCCCAGCGGTCACGTCGTCGGACCGTCCGGAGATTTCGAGGGGGAGTGCGGGCGTGTCGGGGTCGGCCAGCAGCTCCTCCACGCGCTCGATGTTCGGACGGAAGTCCGACTTGAGCCGGAACCGCCCACCGGGCTCGAGGTAGGTGGCCACGTCCTCGAGGAACCATCGCGAGATCAGCCGATTCTTCTCGTGTCGACCCTTCGGCCACGGATCGGGGTGGTGGACCCAGATCCCCGCGAGCTGGCCAGGGAGGAAGAGATCGTCGAGGAAAGCCGCGTGGTACCGAGCGATTCGGGCGTTGGCCTGCGCCCCGACCTTCGCGATCTTGCGCGCGCAAAGCACCGTGCGCTTGTACCGGATCTCGATGCCGAGCACGTTCAGTGCGGGGTTCCGCCGCGCGAACTCCGAGAGGAAGAACCCGTTCCCGCTTCCGATCTCCACATGCAGCGGTGCGTCGCGACCGCCGAACGCGTCGGCCCAGCGCCCGCGAAACCGCCATGCATCATCGGCCGTGAGCAGGATCGGCTTGTGCTGGGTGTGTTCGAAGATGAACGGGTTGATGTCAGACCGGGGGTTTTCCTCGGTCCGGTCCAGGAACCGGGGGTGCTCGGTCCTCGGCGGCTGGGGCGTTGGCCTTCCACGCACTTCCATCGCGGTAGATCTCCTTCTTCCAGATCGGCACCCGGTCCTTGAGCCGGTCGATCGCATAGCGAGACGCCTCGTAGCACTCGGCGCGGTGGGGCGTGCTCACGGCGATGACCACGCTGGCCTCAGTCACCGGAACAACACCGAGGCGGTGCACAATGGCCGTTCGGGCCCCAGGCCACCGCTCGCTGACCTCGGCGCCGATGCGCTCCAGCTCGGCCACCGCCATGGGAGCGTACGCCTCGTAGGCGAGCTCCACGACAACACGACCGTCGAAGTTGTCTCGGGTGACACCGTGGAACACCAACACGGCCCCGGCGGTGGGCGTGGTGACCGCGGCGCGCACGGCCTGTACATCGATCGGGGAAGTGGCGAGCGCGAACATCAGCCCCCTCCGATGGGAGGGATGAAGCACACTTCGTCGCCGTGCTCCACGGGCGTGTCGGCAGCCGCATACGCCTGATTGCGGGCATAGGCGACGGGCAGTGCTCCCTGCGGGCCAGGGGGGAAGAGCGTCGCGTAGAGCGCCCCGAGGGTGGTGCCGGCTGGCACCTCGACCTGCTCCGCGCTGCGGCCTCGGCGCTCTCGCAGGGCGGCGAAGTAGAGGACCTGGACTGTCGGCATCTGCCCTCCAGCGGCGCACCCCGCTCGACGGGTGGTGCGACCGCAGCCCCGGCGACGGGGCTGAGTCCGCGAACCGACTGTGGACGTCGGATCACAGCACGTGGTCCTAACCGGTTGCCGGCCACGGCGTTCCGGGCCAAGCTGGTGATGGGGCCACCGGGAGATTCGTGCGCACGGGCTTGTGCCTGATCGGGATGATGGCGGCGTGCAGCGAGGTGGGGTTCCAGTCGATCGACCCCGACGAGCTGCCGCAGAGCCTCGTCGTCGCCGAGGAGCGGTTCGTGCAGCAGGGTCTGCCGGCCGCCGACATCTTGTTCGTGGTGGATCACACGGCCTCGATGGCGCAAGAACAAGCGGCGCTCGCGGCCGAGTTCGATGCCCTGACGGGCGGGCTCGACGTGGCGAACATCGCGTGGCAGCTCGGCGTGGTCACGATGGCCGCGCAAGGTGACCGCGCGGGCTGGCTCCAAGGTGACCCCTGGGTCGTCACATCCGACTCCCCCGACCCCGAGGGCGACTTTGCCCGGGCGGTGGCGGTCGGGACCGACGGAGTGGGCGTAGAGGCCGGCCTGGCGGCGGCGCTGCTCGCGCTGGGACTGGCGGACGAAGAGGGGCCCAACGCCGGGTTTCGTCGTCCCGAAGCGGCGCTTCACGTGGTGTTCGTCTCCGACAGCGATGACGAGTCGGATGTCGAGCTCGGCGATGACCCCGTGAACACCTTCCTCGATCGGCTGGCTGAGGAGCGCGACCGCACCGGCTGGCCGGCCGCGGCGTCGGCCATCGTGGGTCCACTGCCCGACGGGTGCGTCTCCGACAGCGGCTCGGCGTTGCCGGCCGAGCGATACCTCGAGGTCGTCGATCGCTCGGGCGGCGCGTCCACCTCGATCTGTGCCGCGGACTTCAGGGGTCTGCTGGCGAGGGTGGCGGATGTCGACGTGGACCTGCCGACCGTGTTCGAACTCGCGGATCGCGTGCTCGACCCCACCGGCATGCGGGTGACGGTGAACGGGGTGGCCTCTACCCGCTGGACCTACCAGGCCGACCCGCCCGCGGTCGTGTTCACGGCGGGACCGGCCGCAAATGCTGTGATCACGGTGTCGTATCTGGTGTCCAACCAATGAGCCTGGCTCTGCTGGCGGCGGTGCCGTTGTTGGTGCTCGACCTCACCGCAGGAGACGGGGGTCTCGTCGCATCCGGCGATGTGGGCCAGTGGGAGTGGGGACGGGTCGATGACGGCCCGGTCAGTGCTCCACGCGCCTGGGG
The DNA here is from genome assembly GCA_047609825.1 of Myxococcota bacterium. Lineage (GTDB taxonomy): Bacteria > Myxococcota_A > UBA796 > UBA796. The sequence goes on along the minus strand of JBLFXJ010000005.1, from coordinate 8,633 downwards.
CACGCGCCTGGGTGCCGTGTACCGGCACAACGACGTGAGCTACCTCGAGGTTCCGCTGCCGAGCCTGGCCGATGCCACGCTGCCGGTGCTCGAGCTCGCGCACTGGTGGTCGGTCACCGACGGTGAGCGCGCCGTGGTTGAGGTGAACGAAGGCCTCGCCTGGGTGCGCATGGAGCCGGCGTTTGGATACCCGCACCCCGACGGGTTCATCGGCAGGTCTGGAGGTTGGCAGTTCGATACTTTTGACCTGTCTTCTCATGATCCGGGCTCCCGCGTTCGGCTCGCGTTCGAGACCGACGCCGCGGGTGCTGCGGAGGGGTGGTTCGTGCGTGGGCTCACTGTGTGGGACGGTGATGTGACGCCGCCGCGAATCACGCCGGTGACCGAGCCCGGGGACACCCAGGAGGTGTTCGCGCCGTACCGGGTCGAGGTCGAGGTCGACGACGACCTGCAGGTGGATGGGGTGAGCCTGTTCTGGTCCACCGACGGGCCGGTCGAGGCCGTAGCCATGTCGCCGGGAGCCTTGTGGTCTGCTGATATCCCTGGTGCCGCGCCGGACACCGTGGTGTCGTGGTGGGTCGAGGCCACCGATGGTGAGAACGTGGCGCGGTACCCCGACGACTCCGACGCCCAGTTCCGCGTGTTCCTGGCTGCTCCCGGCCCGCCGGTGCGCAACGACGCCTCCCGGGTCGGCCAGTCCGTGTCGCTGCGCTGGTCCGCGCCCATCTCTCCCCATCCGGTCATCGACTACGAGGTGCGTCAAGAGGGCGCCCGCTCAGGGGTGAGCACCGGTGTGCGGGAGGCGACCCTCAGCCTGGACCCCGCGCTCCCGTCCGCAGCATTCGTCACGGCGCGGTACGAGGCGGGGGAGGGGGATCGGAGCGCCACGACCCCCCTGGATATCGCAGTCCCTCAGCTCATCTCGGTGACCCCAGCGGTGGGGTTTCCGGGAGAGGTGGTGCGCCTCGATGTGGCCGTGCTGGGGCAGTACCTGCTCGACGGCCAGACCACGGCCGCGCTGGGTGATGGGATCGATGTAGAGGCGGTGCACGTGTTCGACGTGGGTCACGTGCGGCTCACCGTGGCCATCGATCCGAAGGCGCCCCCGGGGGGCCGGTCGGTCAGCATCGACGGTCCGCAGGGAAGTGCCGTCTACGCCGACGCCTTCACCGTCGGCGATGCCGCCGACGCGCCGCGGATCGTCTCGGTTCGGCCTGGAACGCTGACCCAGGGTCGGCCGGCGGAGATCACGATTCGGGCGAGCCTGCCGTTCGCCGGCGAGGTGACGGTGGACCCCGGCGAGCACATCCAGGTGACGACCGCGCCCGTCACGGATGGTGATGAGGTGGTGATCGGGCTCACGCCCACGACCCGCGCGCCGCTCGGCCCCACGACGCTGATCCTGGATGACGGGCTCCGCCTGTGGTCTGCCGAGGTCGAGGTGGAGGACTACGTGGTGCCGCTACAGCGGTCGTGCGCCCACGCCCCCCACGGCGGGTCATGGGTCGCGTGGCTCGGTGTGCTCCTGGGCTGGCGACGTCGCCGCGAACACTGACATGAGCTCCTGCCGCACCCGTGACCAGGTGCCCTTCACCCGCCGAGCCGGCGGCAGCGCTCCGAGCATCACAGCACCGTATCGCCGGTCGAGCACCCTGCGGTCCAACAGCAGCACGGCCCCGCGGTCGCTGCGGGTGCGGATCAGCCGTCCGTAGCCCTGCTTTAGCTTGATGGTCGCGGTGGGCAGGGCGACCGCGCGGAATGGATCGATGCCGCGGGCCTGGAGCCGCTCGGTCCGCGCGGACTGGATCGGATCGGTGGGCACGCGGAACGGCAGCCGCGGGATGATCACAAGGCGGAGCTGGTCGCCGGCGACGCTCACGCCCTCCCAGAAGCTGTCGACGCCGACCAGGACCGAGCGCGGATTCTCCCGGAACCGGGTCATGAGGATGGCGCGGCCCGCCTCACCCTGAGCGAGCACAGGCCAGCCTGGGAGCTCGTGCCGGAGGGCTGCCGCGATCCGGCTCACCACGGCGTACGACGTGCAGAGGACAAACGCGCCACCGTCGCTCACCCGGACGGCGTCCACGACGACCCCGCACACCGCGGTGAGCCAGCCGCTGGAGTCGGGTGGCGGGATGTCGGTGGGCAGGCCCAGGATGGCCTGGCGGTAGTGGTCGAAAGGGCTAGGGAACACCTCGGTGTCGGCGTCCGGGCACCCGGTCCGCCTACGGAACCAACGGAAGTCACCCGCCACCGAGAGGGTGGCCGAGGTGCCGACGGCGCTCGGGACCGTGCTCCACAGGATTCGCTGCAGCGTGGGGCCGACCTCGACCGGCGCGATGGCGACCGCTGCGGTGTCGTCTCCCTTGTGGCTGCGGGCGCGCTCCACCCATCGCACACGCTCGTCGGGCCCATCGAGGAGCTCCCGTAGCAGACCGGCGTGGCCTGCGAGGCGGCCGCGCGCCCGGTCTACATCGAGGAGCGGCTGAGTCTGGTCCTCCGGCAGGCGGTGGTCGTCGAACATCTGAGCGACGGCCTGCAGGGCGCCAGCGGCGTCCTCCACCTCCCGGGCCAGGTGGGCCAGCCGCGGCGCGGCGTCGTCACTCCACTCGTCGGTCGCCATCCGGGCTTCGGTGAGCCGGACCGGTGCCGGCTCAGCGCCCAGCAGGGTGCTGTGCACTCCAGTCAGCACGCTGTCGGCGAACGCAGCGAGGCCGCTCACATGGGCGTGCGCAAGGGTGGCCAGCTCGCGCAGCGTCTCGCGGGCGGCCGGGTCGACCAAGGCTGCCCGTGAGCCCGTCTGATCGCGCACAAGGCGTCCGAGCGCTCCCCGCCGCTTGCCTCGGCTGACCACGGGTCCCGTGGCACGCTTCACGGCCAGCGCGGTGAGGCGACGGGTTGCGGCGCCGGTCGCGGCGTCCTCCAGGTGGTGGGCCTCGTCGATTACCAGGCGGCTGAACTTCGGCAAGAATCCGCGTCCGGCGTCCGACTTCAGCGAGAGGTCGGTGAGCAGGAGCGCGTGGTTCACCACCACGACGTGGGCCGATGCCGCTGCGCGACGCGCCTGGTAGTAGTGGCAGGTCGCGTAGTGCGGGCACCGCTGACGCAGGGTGAGGTCGCCGTCCGACAACACGCGCTCCCAGGTGCCCGGTGGCACGTGCAGCGGCAGGTCGGAGCGCGTGCCTTCTTGGGTGGTGCCGTCCCACGCACGCAGCCCCTCCAGCGCCGCCGCCTCGTCGTCGTGCGCTGGGTCGGACACCGCGAGTCCGAGGCGACGCTTGCACAGGTAGTTGTTTCGACCCTGCAGGATGGCGGTCCGAACCTCGATCCCGGAGCGCCCCAACAGCGGGATGTCGCTGCCGAGCAGCTGGGCCTGGAGGGCCTTGGTGTAGGTGCTGACCACCACCTTGGCGTCGTTCGCGGTCGCCCACAGTGCGGCAGGGACGAGGTAGGCCAGGGACTTGCCGGTGCCGGTGCCGGCCTCGACGAGCAGCGGCCGCTCTCCCTCCAGGGCATCGGCCACCCGGTGTGCCATCGCGATCTGGGCGGGTCGGCGCTCCGTCGTGTTCAAGACCCGAGGGAGGTCGACCGTGAAGAACCGGTCCAGGCGGTCACGGTCGACTGGGCTCGCGCGTCGTACATACGGCTCGATCACCCAGTTCGAGCGGTGGACCGTGGAGTCGACGATGACGAACCCAACGCCATCGTCGCCGTAGATGCCCGCCAGCTGCATGTCGGCGTCGCTGGGGCGCAGGTCGCCCGACGGGTGGTTGTGGAGCACCACCTGCCCGGCGCGAGGGCGGTCCACCAAGGCATTGACCCGGTCTTCCTGCCCACGACAGGTCACGGTGATCGCAGTGACAGCCCCGTCCGTCACATCGCCGATGGCGAACACCTCGACGCCGCCGGCTCGGCGGATGGCCTCCCGCAGCGCGTCGGCGGCGTCGGGGAGGATGCGGGAGTCCACGGGGCTCACGCCCACCGGATCAGAGCCCGGGGCTCGCGCTCCCGGCCCCCGCTGAGATGCTCCACTCCGATGCGTCCCACACGCCCCGCCCGATGCCGACGCCGGGCGAGCGAGTGGCCACGGAATCTTCGTAGAACCACGCCGTGTCGTCGCCGTTCACGCCCACCTCGCCGTAGATGTCCGCCACCGAGGCGCCGTCTACCAGCTCGTAGGCATCGTTGCCGTTGCCGTTGATCACGGGGCTGTAGGCGTTGGCGTCGCGCCCGAACGCGGTGAGGAAGTCTTCCGGCGCGTTGTTCGCGACCACGAAGTACCCGCCAGGAGGGAGGTCCTCGTTGGGCAGCGGGAACTCAGCGGCGAGCGTGGATCCGTTGCTGTACCGCTTCACCGACCAGCCCGTGAGACCGACCGGATCGCTGGAGGGGTTGTGGATCTCGATGAACTTCACGTCGTCCAGGTCGGAGTGGTCGACGACTTCGCTGATGATCAGCACGCCGCCTCCGCCTCCGCCTCCGCCTCCGCCTCCCCCCGTCGTGTCGGTGTCGGTGTCAGTGTCTGTATCGGCGTCCGTGTCGGCATCCGCGTCGGCATCGGCATCGCCGGTGGGCAGCAAGGGCGCGGTATCGCCGCCGGTGTCGCCCGGGAGGTAGACCGCCAGAGCTGTCATGCTGCCGCACGACACGAGGACCGGGCAGAGCGCGACGATGATGGCCTGGCTCGCGCGCATGGTGCGCCTCCGTAGTGCAGGTCGGATTACCCTGCGAACCACGTCTGTCGCAACCCCGAAGGAGGACCCATTGAGCCTGGAGCGCTTTCCGCTGCACCTCCCGCGGCACGCTTTCGGCCCACGCGAGACAGCACGCGCAGGGGATATCTGGCGGCTGCTGCAGGAAGCAGCGGTTCAGGGGTCGTCGCGTCGGGGCTGGACGCCGCTTCGGTATCGCGAAGCAGGAACGGCGTTCATCGTCCGTCGGATGAACGCGGTGCACCACCGCGAGGCGGTGTTCGGAGAGGTGCTCGACGCCGAGACCTGGGTGAGCACCTTCCGTCGGGGCGTGGTCTCTCACCGGGAGCTCAGGCTGGCCGTGGCGGGGGTACCGTTGGTGTCGGCGACCCAAGAGTGGGTCCACGTGCGCATGCGCCCCAAGCTCGCTCCGATGCGCGCGCCTCCAGAGCTCGTCTCCGAGCTCGCGCCGATCGCCTACGGAGACGGACACGTGGAGCTGCCGTCGATCGAACCCCACCCGGCGGGCCCGGTCCGCCACCACTCGGTGCACCTGCGGTTCACCGAGATGGACCCGCTCGCGCACGCCAACCACCCCGCCTACGTGGACTGGTGCGACGAGGCGACGAGTCGGAGGTTGGCCGCGGTCGGCGCCGACCCACATGGCCTCGTGCCGGTCGCCGAGACCGTTCACTTTCGCAGCGGCGCGATGGCTCCGGAGGTCGTGGACGTGCAGAGCTGGATTGTCGGGCGCGTCGGCGATGCGGTGGCGCTGGAGCACCGGCTCGTCGGTGGGGATGGGCGGCTCTGTGCCACTGCGACCACGCTTCGGCGCCACCTGGATGGCCTCGAGGCGTTCGGCGACGCGGATCGGGACTGACCGGTCATGTTGGCGATCGGTTAGGACGGCGCCATCGGAGGTACCGTGCGTCGTTCCATCGTGGTGATCGCTGCTGCAGCAGCGCTCTTCGGGGCCGCGGTCCCCGGCCTGCTCATGCCGCGAAGCGCAGTGGCCGAGGCGCCTGCTGAAGCGCCTGCTGTGGCCGATCGGTTCGTGCTGCGTCCTAGCTTCACGACCTCTCTCGGCCCAGTGAATGCAGGCAGCGCGTTCGCGGTGAAGCGCGGCGAGCGCACGGTGCTGGTCACCGCACTTCACCTCCTGGGCCCGGCCGGGGGGCTCAAGGCGCAGGTCGAGACCGCGCGGCTGGCCGAGGTGGTCCAGTCCATCAGTGTGCGTGGCGCGTTCACGGGAGAGGGAATGCCTCCGGTGGCCGTGGCGACCAAGATCCTCGCCGTGCCCGGGGCGCACCCGATGGGGGATGACGCCGCCGGCGACATCCTGGTCTTCGAGCTTGCGCAGAAGACGGGGCTCGACCGGCTCCAGGTCCGTGACACCCCGAAGCTGGCGCCTGGCGCGCTGGCGGCCGCTGCTCCGTCCGTCGGCGATGCGGTGTGGCTGGTCGCAAAGGTCCGTGGCGGCGATGACCGCGCTCATCCGGCGAAGGTCGTCCAGATCGACGACAAGTGGCTGTTCTACGAGATCCACCAGGCCGATCTCGATCTGGCTGGCACCAACGGGGCCCCGATCGTGAACGCTGCCGGCGAGGTGGTGGGCATCCAGCTGGGTGGCGGCGTGATGGAGGATGGCAAGCTGGTGGGCGCTGCCAACCCGTGGGCCGCTGTGCGCAAGGCGCTGGACGCGGCGGTGGGTGGCGGGTGAGCGCGCTGCTCGTCGCGCTCCTCCTGGGCTGCGGCGTCCCCGACCTGCCCGAGGTGCCCAGGCGCCCGAGCATCCTGCTGATCACCCTGGACACCACCCGCGCGGATCACCTCCCCACCTACGGCTATTTTCGCAACACCACGCCCACGCTCGGCAACATGGCGTCTCGCTCGATCGTCTTCGAGCGGTTCATGGTGCCGATGGCGACCACGTTGCCGACGCACACGTCGATCCTCACCGGGGTCCATCCGCTCGAGCACGGCGTGGTCGCCAACCTGAAGCACGGCGGGAAGAGCTTCGCCCCTTCAGAAGCGCTGATCCCGTTCACAGCCCTGGTGAAGGCGGCGAGATACCAGACCGCTGCCTTCACGAGCGCCACGCCGTTGAAGTCCGGCACGGGCATCGAGGAGGCGTTCGATCACTGGGATGAGTCGCGCGGTCCGAGCCGCATCGCCAGTCGCACCACCGACGTCGCCAGGACCTGGCTGCTACGAAGGCGCCCAAAGCGGCCGTTCTTCGCCTGGGTCCACTACTTCGATGCCCACACCCCCCTCGAGCCTCCAGCGCCCTACGACGTGAGCTACCGGGATGAGCCAGCGCTCCGGGGCTGGCTAGAGGCGCGAGGGGTCGTGGAGTCCGAACGTCGCTCCGGCATCGCGCTCGATCCCGTCGAGGCGGCGAACCTGTACGATGGCGAGCTACGGTTCATCGACGATCAGGTGGGCCGGCTGCTGGACGCCGTGCAGCGTGCGGGGTGGGCGGATCGCACCATCGTGATCGTCGTGGGCGACCACGGTGAGGGCCTGGGACAGCATGGTGAGAGCGGGCACGGCACGACCTGGACCGAGCAGCTCCACGCCCCGTTCTGGATCTTCAGCCCCTGGCATGCAGCACGTCGCGTAGCGGTGCCGGTGACGGCAGAGGATGTGTTCCCCACGCTGCTGGGGCTCGTCGACATCCCCGGCGCAGAGGCATTCCTCGCCCAGGCTTCGGGGGTGGATGCGCTGTCGCCGGCGGCCCGGCGCCCGCTGCTGCACATGTCCTCGGCCCATCGGGCCCAGCTCGGCGAGAGCGCGGAGGCCTCTCTCACCGTGGGAGAGTGGAGGTATCATCAGGATACTAGCGGTGCTGAGACGCTGTATGATCTCGGCGCGGATCCGTTCGAGCGCGTGAGCGTGGCGGACGCGTTCCCGCTGCACGCGCGGCTGCTAGGCACGTGGACCCGAGAGGTGCGCGCCGCCCGAGACCGCCGCGGTCAGGTGCTGGGCACCACCCGAGAGGTGTCGCTGGACCCCGAGCGGGTGCAGCAGCTGGAGGCGCTCGGCTACACCGAGTGACTCACGCAGTCGCGGGAGGGGCACCGGGGGCACGTGTACCCGGCCCTTGCCATCGGGGACGAGATCAAGAGGCGCGCACACACCGTCCTGTACTACGGCGATGCTGTGCGGCTCTAGTCACGGGTCGCGCCAGCCCGCGGCTACACGTTCCGGGCTGTGCACGCCCTGCAGCACCCGCGTGGCGGCGTGGTGCCGCGGATGTGCTGGTGGAGCACAACTGGGACCTGGCGGTCGCGGTGGCTCGCATCGCGGAGATGGTGTCGGACACTGACCGGTTCTGGTCGATGGCGCTGGCCGCCAGCGGCCGGGCTCGGCTGGATGCGGCGTCGCTCGTCGCTGATGTCGTCGAGCGGGTGCTGCGATAGGTAAGGTTCCAGGGAGCGCCAGATGCGAGACGGTGACGAGCTGGATGCACCTGAGGGGGCCGCGGATGTCGCAGATGGCGAGGGTCCACGGCACAGCAGGCTCGGGCGGCTTGCCCGGCGATTGATGGATCGCAAGGAGCTCGCGGAGGACACGCGCGAGTTGCTGCTGTCCCTTGCCGCGACGTCGGACAAAGCGAAGACCGAGGCGGTCCGGATGGTCGCGAGAGAGGCCCGGGCATACCTCGAAGAGCTTCGTCTCAAGGAGGATCTCCGCGCCTTGCTCACGGGGTACAGCCTGGAGATCAGCCTGCACCTCAAGCCGCTCCCCGGCGCTGAGGCGGCGCCCGCGCCGCCCACCGACGACTCTGCGACCGAGTGAACGCCGCGTTACCTGGCGCGCCGTGGAGGGCTGCGATGCGCGGTTCGATGATGGTGTGGTTGTTCTGGAGCTCGGTGGCGCTGGCCCAGTCGCCGATCCAGCTCGGCGGTCCCCCGGCGAGTGGCCCGGTGAACTTCGTCG